>NZ_JACSLK010000011.1:0-19307 GCF_018618075.1 Exiguobacterium sp. s5
CTCTTTAAAAATGACGAAGCTTGCGCTTCATTCAAAAATTGTAAAACTTATTTTTGCCTCATCGTTCAGTTTTCAAAGTTCGTCTGTCGTTCTTGGCGACTTAAATATCTTAACAAGCTATTAACGAGAAGTCAATATCTTTTTTAGATTTTTAAAACCGCTCTCGGCGACGTCTATTAATATATCAATAAAACTTTGAATACACAATAGCTTTTTCAGAAAAACTTTAAATTATTTTTTAGTCGTCTGCATTTTTTGTAGAAAATGATGAACGCGTTTCTAGTTTCTTCATTATATAGAGAAAAAAGTGAACGTTGAATGGACCTAACCATTCGGCATATAAAAAGGCGAGATGGAATATCTCGCCTTACGATCTTAAATTCGAAAGTGAAACTTTGCGTTGCTTCGCCTCTTTTAAATAAAAGAAGTACAATGCTTCCGCTTGTTTAACTTGCGCTGCTAATTCCCCAGTGTCTTCGATACTCACTTCAAGTATGTGACGTTTCGATTCGTACTTCGCCTTAGCATCTAACAGCTCTAACAAAAATCGTTGGTCATATCCGTCTCGGAGAGGTTTGCGAAACCATCTCATAGTTCGCGTCTACCTTCCATCGCTCTTGATAAGGTCACTTCATCCGCATATTCTAGATCGCCGCCTACAGGTAAACCGTGCGCCAGACGCGTTACACGAATTCCAGTCGGTTTTAAGAGTCGGGACAGATACATTGAAGTCGCTTCCCCTTCGATGTTCGGGTTAGTGGCCAAAATCACTTCACTAATCGCTTCATTTTCTTGAAGACGCGTTAACAAGCTCGACACGTTAATATCTTCAGGACCAATCCCTTCCATTGGGCTAATCGCCCCATGCAAGACATGGTACTTCCCACGATACTCTCGCATCTTCTCCATCGCAATCACATCTCTAGAATCTTGAACAACACAGACCACCGTCTCGTCGCGATGGGAATCCGTACAAATCGCGCATGGGTCAACATCTGTAATGTGCCCGCATACCGTACAATATTTAATATCACGCTTAGCGCTGACAAGAGCCTTAGCGAACGTCAGCACATCGTCTTCTTCCATATCTAATACGTGGAATGCTAGACGTATGGCAGTTTTCGGACCAATGCCCGGCAATTTGGTAAAGCTTTCAATCAAACGTCCGATCGCTTCAGGGTATTGCAACTCACATCGTTCCTTTCTTCACTTAAAAGCCTGGAAGGTTCATCCCTTGCGTAAAACGTCCCATTTTGTCATTAACGAGTTGGTCAGCTTGCTTCATCCCGTCGTTAACTGCTGCCAAAACAAGATCTTGCAACATTTCGACGTCATCTGGATCGACAGCATCTTCAGCGATGATGACATCTAGCACTTCTTTATGTCCACTGACGATAACTTTTACCATGCCGCCACCTGCCGTACCTTCAACAGTCAAGTCTTTCAATTCTTCTTGAGCTTTCGCCATATCTTTTTGCATTTTCTGCATTTGCTTCATCATATTGTTCATGTTTCCCATTCCACGCATGTAGAGCGCCTCCTTTTAAACTTCTTCAATTTCAACGACGTCACCGAAACGTTCAACGGCCTTCGAGACAAGTGGATCTTCTTCAACCACTTCCTCTTCTTTATGATCCGAACGTTCAGCTTGTTTACGAAGGATGAACTCATTCTTCAACTCAACCCAATCGGTCTCTAGTACGGCCATGATTTCTCGACGAATTCCCGTCACTTCAAACAAGGCTTGTTCAATCACGTCTCGCGTGCGACCGTTCGAGCTAACTTGCTCGTAGTGCCACGTCATCCCATCTTTAAATTGTACCAGTAAGGTGTCACTAGCACAAAGCACAGCCTCACTCTCATAGAATAGTGCAAAAATTGGACCATCCTGCGTTCGGATATTCCCCATGATATCTTCCCAGCTATCACGTATTGCGTTTAAATGCTGTCGTTCCGCTCGTTGCAATAATTGACGGATGCGTTCTTTCGGGACTCGAATTTGAGTTCGCTTGGCAACTTTAGGTTTCTCTGTTGTTGCTTCCGCTGCAGGGACTCCCGTTTTTTTGACTTCACTCAACTCGCGACTCAGTTCACGGACCTGCTCTTGAAGTTGTTTCATCTGTTCTGTCATCGTCCGCCCTTGTTCGGCGATACGAATAAACGTTAGTTCCACCAAAACTTTCGGATGATTCGATAATCGCATCTGTTGCTGACAATCATTCAACTCTTCAATCACTTGGAATAGTTCATCTGTCGACGTCGCTTCAACAAATTGTCGGAACGTCTCTGTCGGGCGAGCGCGTTCGAGTAAATCGACCGCTTGAGGTGAGGCCTTTAATAGTAAGGCGTCACGATGAACGAATACGAGATCTTCAATGAATCGCTTCAAATCCTTACCTTCACGCAGCATCGTTTCCAACGTACTCAAAATTTGATCAAGTTGCTTTTGCTGTAAGCCGTAAGCCATATCGAGCAGAGCATCATCTGTCACCGCGCCGGTCACTTCTAGCACAGCGTCTTCGGTCAAACGGCCATCGCTAAAAGCGAGCGCTTGATCGAGTAGGCTGAGTGCATCGCGCATCCCACCATCGGCAGCACGGGCAATCAGCTTGAGCGCCTCTGGATCATAGTCATAATCTTGATCGTTCAAGATATATGCCATACGTGTCTGCAATTGACCGACTTCATGCCGTTTCACATCAAAACGCTGACAACGCGAGATGATAGTTGCTGGAATTTTATGCGGTTCTGTCGTCGCCAAAATAAAGATGGCATGCGCCGGAGGTTCTTCTAACGTCTTTAACAAGGCGTTGAAGGCACCTGTCGAAAGCATGTGCACTTCATCAATGATATATACTTTGAAGCGCGCTTGAGAAGGCGGATATTTGACTTTATCCCGAATTTCTCGAATCTCGTCGACCCCATTATTTGAAGCCGCATCGATTTCAAACACGTCCGGGCTCGTCCCTTCCGTGATTGCGATACAAGTCGGGCATGTGTTACACGGTTCTCGTGTGGGTGCTGTCTCGCAGTTGATGGCTTTCGCGATAATTTTCGCCAAACTTGTCTTCCCGGTCCCTCGTGGACCCGAGAACAAATAGGCATGTGACATTCGTTCCTCAAGCAACGCATTTTGAATCGTACGTGTGATATGAATTTGACCGACAACCTCTTGGAACGACTGCGGACGATAAACCCGATACAACGCTTGATACGCCATGTCCCCGCCTCCTTTCTTCCTTACATTCTCTATTTCATCATACAAAAAAATCTACAACCCTGGGGCCGTAGATTGAAGTTATTAAATAAATCTGCCGCGCACCGATTTCTGAAAGCACGTCAATGTGCGTTACTCATGCAGTTTGCTCGGCCCAAGCACCCCTGCGGCACACGGTACGTCACCACTTAAGGCTGCTTCCTTCCGGACCTGACCTGGTTCATGGGTGACCGTTGCGCAGGACTCAGACGTCAACGCCACTTACACGAGGACAGGCCACACCAATGCACTCCCTCGAATCGGAATTCAGTCTCGCTATAGCGGATTGCGAGTTACAGGGCACCGCTACCTCCCCGCCTAGCACGGCAAATGGGTAAATGAAGTTAGGCACTACGTTGAGTGCTATTACATTATACTGTTTAATCAGATGGGTTGCAACCTCTCTGTTCAAGCCGCGCCTGCTTCTTCCGTTCTCTAAGGTTTCGGAAGAAGCTCGTCAGCAACTCGCCACACTCTTCTGCTAAAACATTTTCTGTCACTTCGGATTGGTGGTTGAAGCGTTCGTCTTGAACGAGGTTCATGAGCGTACCGCAACACCCTCCCTTCGGATCATAGGCACCAAAGATAACACGCTTCACACGAGACAGCACGATGGCCCCCGCACACATCGGGCACGGCTCTAACGTGACGAACAGTTCGCAATCCTCCAAACGCCAATTGCCGAGCGCCTGGTTCGCCTGTTCAATCGCAATCATTTCGGCATGAGCCGCTGCCAATAAGTCCGTTTCCCGGCGATTATAACCCGCGGCAATCACCTCATCACCTTTAACGATGACGCATCCAATCGGGACTTCGCCGATTGCTTCCGCCTTCTTTGCTTCTTCTATGGCGAGCCTCATAAATCGTTCATCTCGTTCCATATACACACTCCGTTTCTGATCACTTATTATGAAAAAAAATGAAAATCATTTCGCTCGCCCTATCCACTTCATTGTATGCTAGAATGGAACTTGCACTTTGGATAATGGAGGATGACATCATATGTTTATAACGGTAGAGGGACCGATTGGTGTCGGGAAAACGTCACTGGCCCATATCATCAGTCAGCACTTTTCAATGCAGATGCTGAATGAAATTGTAGAAGAGAATCCGTTTCTCGGCAAGTTTTATGAAGATATCGACGAATGGAGCTTCCAAACGGAGATGTTCTTCCTTTGCAATCGCTTCAAGCAATTAGACGATATCCACAAACACCACTTGAGTCAACAGCAATCCGTCGTTTCTGACTATCATATTTTCAAGAACTTAATTTTCGCTCACCGTTCCCTGAGACCAGCTCATTTGAACAAATATGAGCAAATCTATAAGATTTTGACACACGATATGCCGAAACCTGATGTCGTCATCTACTTACACGCCAGCATCGAGACGTTAATGAAACGTGTCGCCTTGCGTGGACGTGAAGTAGAAGAGAACATGTCTCGCGATTACCTCGAACAGCTCGCTCATGATTATGAAACGTTTATCGAATCATACCGCGCGACGCATCCCGAAGTGACGATTCTTTCGTTTAGCGGAGATGAGCTCGACTTCGTCCAAAATCCGGATGATTTGACGCACGTCCTCTCGACGATCGAACGTGAATTAGAATTGACTAAAGGAGCAAAAATCAAATGACGCTGAATGAAAAATATAACATTCCGAACGATACGATCATCACGATCGGTGGAATGGTCGGAATCGGTAAATCAACGATCACGAACTCACTTGCCGATGCCCTCAACTTCCGCACTTCACTCGAGAAAGTAGACACGAACCCTTATCTCGATAAATTTTATCATGATTTTGAGCGTTGGAGTTTCCACCTTCAAATCTATTTCTTGGCTGAACGGTTCAAAGAACAGAAGAAAATCTTCCAATACGGCGGCGGCTTTATCCAAGACCGCTCGATTTACGAAGATACTGGCATCTTTGCCAAGATGCACTATGAAAAAGGGACGATGTCTCCAACCGACTACGAGACGTACTCAAGTTTGTTTGAAGCGATGGTACTGACACCATTCTTCCCACACCCTGACCTTCTCATTTATCTTGAAGGCTCATTCGAGCAAGTACTCGACCGCATTCAAATGCGCGGGCGCGAGATGGAACAACAAACACCGATCACATATTGGGAAGAGATGTACGCTCGGTATACGGAGTGGATCAACAACTTCAACCTTTGCCCTGTACTTCGTCTCTCAATCGAAGAGTATGACTTGATCAATGACCCGAACTCGGTTGAACTCATCTTGGAGAAAATCGAGAAACAATTGACGATCGCTCGCGAAGCGAAAGTCAGATAAGTAAAGAAGGTGCACCGCTCGCTTGAGCGGTGCACCTTCTTTTTTATGTGTGGGCGATATGAGGTTTTCGGTACGTCGGCGTCTTCCGAGCTTTTCGGAAACCGTCGATGGCATCAAACACTGCTGCCAAAATCGTGATGGCGACGACCAATCCAAATACCCAATCGAACGAGAGCACGCCGTTCGGAACGTTCGTCTCGATCCAGTTCAAAAATCGCGGGTCGAGTAACTGTGGGGAACTGGCCATCCAGATGATGAACGTTGCCGAGGCAATATTGTAGATCAAATTAAACGAAGCGAGGGCATACGTCCAATGTCCGTTCATCCATTTCCATACCCCAAGTACGACTTGAAGCAAGATGACGGTCACAAATAACCAAATCACATCCATCAGGAACGTTTGATTGAAGATGGGAGTGATCATCGTGAACCCCGCGTTCGTAGATTCATAAATCCCTAGTAACTGTTCGGCGTTAATATACACGCCAAACCACACAGCTGTCCAAAACAACCCAAACCCTGCGTCAAATTTACTGATTCGACCGCCCTTCACCCGTTCTTTCAGCTTGGACACATCCCATTTCATATCTGGCGCCGGTACATCATCAGGTGCATAGCGCTCAATCAAAAAGAAGACGAGCGTAATCCAAAACACGAGCTGAATCCCGACCTCCCACAGCGCATCGAACATGTTCGTCAAAAATGTGCCGATCGTCGGCATAAGCGGTCCTGAGAACGTCGGCATGCTAGACAACACGAGACCGAAGAAAACGACAGCTAAGACGATTGGAACGACAAGTTTAATTACGGTCACATACATTGGGAAAAAACGTGGTCCGATGACATACTGTCCTTCCTTATAACGTGCGGCAACGACGGTTGGATGCCCAATCTCCTCTAACACTCGTTTCACGTCCGCCTCAGTCGGGTGTTCGGGCAATGCCGCCTCGATCGATTGCCGAATCGAGGTAGCCGCCTCCTCGCGCCGTTTCGGAGGAACGTGTCGCACGACCTCATCGATATACATCTCAATCCAATCCATGACGCTCATCTCCTTCCCTTTGCGCCATCACAGTCTATATGATTAAGATTCCCGATTAGTCACCGGATTAGCTGTTTTTCGCCGGATTGACACAAACAAAAAAGCCGCAGACCGGAGTCTACGACCATAAAAAAACGCATCTGCCCATGCAGATGCCAAAACAAGCGGAGTTGGTGGGATTCGAACCCACGCGAGCCTTACGACTCCTAACGGATTTCGAGTCCGTCCCCTTCAGCCGGGCTTGGGTACAACTCCAGGCTTAAAAAAGTGTAAAAAAAAGAAAGTGGAGGAGGTGGTGGGATTCGAACCCACGCAGGCTATTACACCCCTGACGGTTTTCAAGACCGTTCCCTTAAACCACTTGGGTACACCTCCAAAATAGTATGAAATTGTTGAGCCTCCAAAAATAAAAATGGAGGAGGTGGTGGGATTCGAACCCACGCAGGCTATTACACCCCTGACGGTTTTCAAGACCGTTCCCTTAAACCACTTGGGTACACCTCCAAAGCTCATATACAATTGGTGAGCAATCATCTCGCTCGACATGATTTATAGTATCAACTTGGCAAGCAGATGTCAAACCCTTTTGTGCAAAAACATTAAAAAAACCAAAAAAAAATCCCGCCTGAACGATACGGTTCAGACGGGTTGGTTTGTTCATTAGTGAGGCATTTCAATTTTCTCGATACCGCCCATATATGGACGTAGCACTTCTGGAATGACGACTGAACCGTCAGCCTGTTGGAAGTTCTCTAAAATCGCAGCGACGGTCCGGCCGACAGCGAGACCAGATCCGTTAAGCGTGTGGACGAATTCCGGCTTCGCGTTCGCTTCGCGACGGAAACGAATTCCGGCCCGGCGCGCTTGGAAGTCTTCAAAGTTTGAGCAAGATGAAATCTCGCGATACATCCCTTGCGCCGGCATCCATACTTCGATGTCATATTTCTTCGCAGCCGTGAAGCCGAGATCGGCCGTACACATGCTGAGCACTTGATATGGGAGACCGAGACGCTTAAGCACTTCTTCAGCGTGGCCCGTCAAGAGCTCGAGTTGTTCATAAGACTCTTCAGGTTTCACGAACCGGACGAGCTCGACTTTGTTGAACTGATGCTGACGAATGAGCCCACGCGTGTCGCGACCAGCTGATCCCGCTTCTGAACGGAAACAAGCGCTATACGCCGTATACGTGATTGGAAGTTGGTCTTCCGTGATGATCTCGTCACGGTGCATGTTCGTTACCGGAACTTCTGCCGTCGGTACGAGGAAATAGTTCGTATCCGCCACTTTGAATGCGTCTTCCTCAAATTTAGGAAGTTGTCCCGTCCCGGTCATCGCGTCGCGGTTGACCATATAAGGAGGGAGCACCTCAGAATAGCCATGTTCATCGGCATGCATATCCATCATGAAGTTGATGAGGGCACGTTCGAGACGGGCGCCGAGACCTTTATAAAAGACAAACCGGCTGCCTGTCACTTTACCCGCTCGTTCCACATCGACGATTTTCAAATCTTCCATGACGTCCCAATGCTGTTTGAGTTCGAATTCGAACGTCGGTTTTGTTCCGACTTCACGGATGGTGACGTTATCGTCTTCCGTTTCGCCAATCGGCGTTGATTCGTGCGGGATGTTCGGGATGCTGAGGAGAATCAAGTTCAATTCGGCCTCGACTTCACGCAACTCTTCATCGAGCAATTTGATTTCGTCCCCGAGGCGGCGTGTCTCGAGAATCGGTGCATCCGCATCTTGTTTGTTGCGTTTCAATTCCGCAATTTTTTTTGTCGCTTCATTTCGTTTCGCTTTCTTCACTTCAACCTCATTGATCAAGTTGCGGCGTTTCTCTTCTAACTCCGGGAAACGATCAAGCGCACTCAAGTCTTCTCCTCGATAAGCAAGCTTCGTTTTAATCTCTTCAAAATCTGTTCGTAATCGTTTAATGTCTAACATTCATTATTCCTCCTTTTTCACATAAAAAAGGTGGCACGCCCCTTTCCCGTAGGAAAGGGACGAACCACCTTGGATCCGCGTTGCCACCCTCGTTGCCCGAAATCGGGCCACTCGATGCACGTAACGTGTGCGTAACGTGACTTGTTTCCAAGCCAATGCTCCGAGGCCGATTCGGTTACATCATCCCACTAGTTTGCACCAACCACTAGCTCTCTGTCAGTAGATGACCGTAACGTACTTTTCCCCATCATTGCATCTGTCATTGAATTAGTTTTACTTTACAACATCTCAACTCTATCGACAAGACTCAGTTTTCCGAGCACGAGTCGAATCTCATCTAAAAAGTCGGAGAAGGCACGCGTCATACGTGTCAAAAACGACGCCATCTCGACCGGTTCGGCCGCGACGAGCGTTCCTTTAGGTGGAAGTTCACCATCTAGATACCGAACGCTTCCAGAAGGCTCGATGGTGACGGTCCCGACCTGTTGATCGGCCGCAATTGGGGCTTTCGTATCCGGAAGATCGTAAGTCGGTTCAGGTACATCCTGCCCTTTCTCGACGAGCACTTCAAAGGCCGACGTCGTGCGCACTTTCGCTGTCTCGACCGCACCTTCAGCGACATGGAGCGTCGCCGGGACGATTTCGCCTGTCCGTAAGATCGGGGTTAAGACGAAGTCTCCATATGCATAGTCGTGAAGAGCTTTCGTGGCAGTATAACGCCCTTGATCGGTCTTCGCTCCGAGAACGACCGACAGCACGGTACGTCCATCTCGCGTCGACACGCCGATGAAGCAGTAACCGGCATCGTCGGTCGTGCCCGTTTTGAAGCCAAGCATGCCCGGATAGGCTAAATCTCGACCGGCGAGCATCCGATTCGTCGCTTCGAAGCGGACCCCGTCGATGTCGACATACGCTTGTTTCGTCACATCGAGCACTTCCGGGAACTTCGTCAAATAAGCCAAAGCGAGCATCATCAAATCATTGGCCGATGTCAAATTCTCCCCTGGACGTCCCGCTGACACAGAGTCAAGTCCCGATGCATTGGCGAACGTCGTTTGGGTCATGCCAAGTTCGGTCGCCCGTTCGTTCATTTTCTTCACGAATACCCCTTCCGAACCAGAGACGGCCTCGGCCAATGTGACCGCCGCCTCGTTCGCGGAACGAATCAACGCCACATCGTAAAGTTCTTTTACCGTGTACGGTTTATTGACGAGCGGAATCCGAGCCAATCCTGGTTTTCGGGTCAGCGCCAACGCCTTGTCGCTCGGGGTCACTTCTTGGTTCCAACTGAGGTCACCCGCTTCGATGGCTTCTCGGACGAGAAAAGCGGTCATCAGCTTAGTGATTGATGCCGGAGGAAGCATGGCGTCCTCTTCTTGTGAGAACAGGATTTGTCCCGTCGTCATGTCCACGAGCATCGCGCCGGTCGCATCAACTTTAGGTGCCGCCGATGCATCCGTCGGCACGACCATATTTAAAAGGATTGCCCAAACGAGCATCCATCCGATCCATCTTTGTCTCACGGTCTTGCCCCTTTCTATACGTATCTCGTTACAGTGTAGCAAAAAAACACATGAAAAAGGCTCCCTATTTGCTAGGGAGCCTTTCAATCAGACGAGTTGTCGCTTCGTCGCTTCAACCATGTCCAAGAAATAGCGGTGCATCGACAAGTCGTCCGTCAATTCCGGGTGGAACGAGCAGGCCATATACTTGTCATACCGAACCGCGACAATCGCTTCCTCGACCTCGGCGAGCACTTCGACGCTCGCTTCGACCGATGCGACTTGCGGCGCTCGAATGAACACTGCTTCGACAGTGTCATCGATTCCATTGACAGTCAAATCGACTTCAAAGCTATCAACTTGTCGTCCGAACGCATTTCGTTTGACCGTCATTGGGATTTTACGCAAGTGCGCATCATATCCTTCGACTTCGGTCGCGAGTAAAATCAAACCAGCGCACGTCCCGAACATCGGCAACTCCGTATTCTCACGTAACGGCTCGAGCAAGTCATAGCGATCAAGCAGGCGACGCATCGCCGTGCTCTCCCCACCCGGCAAGACGAGTCCATCGATTCGATTTAAGTCATCGACCGAGCGGACGACGAGCGTATCCGCACCAAGTGCTTCGAGCATATGGACGTGTTCGCGAATCGCACCTTGCATTCCGAGTACACCAATCGTGGTCATCTTACCAACCTCGCGGTGCCATAAGTTCTTCTTGTTTGAGCGTGCGGACGTCGAGCCCTTTCATCGCTTCGCCGAGTCCTTTCGACAAGTGCGCGATGCGCTCATAGTCATCATGGTATGTCGTTGCTTCGACGATGGCACGGGCAAATTTCTCAGGGTTCTCCGCTTTGAAGATTCCTGATCCGACAAAGACGCCGTCCGCTCCGAGGTGCATCATGAGTGCCGCATCGGCTGGTGTCGCAATTCCGCCTGCTGCGAAGTTGACGACCGGGAGGCGGCCTGCTTCACGGATTTGCATGAGTACTTCAAACGGGGCACCAAGGTCACGCGCTTCCGTCATCACTTCATCGATGCTCATCGAGAGCAATCGTTTCACTTGGGCTTGAACGGTACGCATGTGACGAACTGCTTCAACGATATTGCCGGTTCCCGGTTCACCTTTCGTCCGAATCATTGCTGCACCTTCCCCGATGCGGCGTGATGCTTCACCGAGGTCACGAGCGCCACAGACGAATGGTGCTTTGTAGTCACGTTTGTAGAGATGGAACTCTTCGTCAGCAGGTGTCAATACTTCGCTCTCGTCAATGAAATCAACCCCCATTGATTCAAGGACACGGGCTTCAGCGATGTGACCGATCCGGCACTTCGCCATGACCGGTACCGATACCGCACCCATGACGTCTTCGATGATTGTCGGATCGGCCATACGAGCAACGCCACCCATTTTGCGAATGTCTGAAGGTACGCGCTCGAGTGCCATGACGGCAACTGCACCTGCTGCCTCAGCAATTTTGGCTTGCTCCGCGTTGATGACGTCCATGATGACGCCACCTTTTTGCATCTCGGCCATACCGCGTTTTACTTTGTCTGTCCCTACTTGTCTCTTTTCCAAGTGAATCCCCTCCAATAAGCTAGTCTACTTGCAAGTATAAATTGATTTGACTATATTGAAAGTGCCAGTTTTATATTTTTTGAAGTGGTCAGTTTAAACAAAGGACTTCATTTCCCGATTCTCGAATGTTGTAAAGATTAAAGGAGATGATGGAATGGATCAATGGAACAGTCGTGACGAAGCGCATGAGCGCAGTTTTTTTGGAAAAACGGGAATGGTCTCGCTCCTCCTCGTCATCGGATTCGTACTTTATTTTTTCTTTGGCTGACTAGAAAGGACACACCATGGATATGCTCACGTTCTCACTCGAGGCTGACTCGAGCGTCCCGTTGTATGAACAACTCTATTTGCACATTCGACAAGCCATCGTCGATGACACCCTCACCACCGGGACAAAACTTCCGTCCAAACGTAAGTTAGGCGAGTTTTTAGATGTATCACAAACGACAGTCGAACTGGCTTATGCCCAGCTGCTCGCGGAAGGATATATCGAGTCGTTGCCACGCAAAGGCTTCTACGTGTTACCGCAAGAAGAACTGTACGTCCGGCGCGGCAGTAGCGTCATCGAACCGCTCCCGGTGAAAAAAACATATGAGTTCGACTTGTATCCGAGTCAAATCGACACGACCGCTTTCCCATTCGAACGTTGGCGCCGGCACTTAAAACAAGTCGTCTCGGAAGAACATCACGATTTGCTGTCACTTGGATCTGTACAAGGCGATTTCGTCCTTCGTCAAGAGATTGCGACCTATCTCTATCATTCGCGCGGTGTGCATTGTTCTCCCGAGCAAATCGTTGTCGGATCAGGAACCGAGCAGCTGTTGCCCCAATTGTTAGAACTGTTGCCGGATACCACGACGTTCGGCATTGAGGATCCGGGGTATCCGCTCACCCGCCAACTTTTCGCCCATCAACGACGGACGTTCATTCCAATTCCTGTCGATGAGAGTGGCGTCCGTGTCGATGTGGTGGAACAAGCAGCCATCGATGCCCTTTATGTGACACCGGCCCATCAATTCCCGACCGGAACGATTTTATCGGTCAGCCGCCGTCAACGTCTGCTCAACTGGGCATCGGAGCAACAAACATATGTGATCGAAGACGATTATGACAGCGAATTCCGTTATAGCGGTAAGCCCATCCCGTCCTTGCAAAGCATGGATCAAAACGAGCGGGTCGTCTATTTGAGCACGTTCTCGAAATCGCTAATGCCTTCATTGCGAATCGGTTATATGGTGCTCCCCCCTCCGCTGTTGAATCGCTACCGGGAACGTTATCGTCACTTCACATGCAGCGTGCCCCGCTTCGAGCAACACACGTTGGCCGAATTTATGGCGACCGGTGATTTTGAGAAACATCTGAACCGGATGCGTAAAACATATCGACGTAAACTTGAAATCATCATCGCCGCTTTCAAACCGTATGAACCGATTGTCTCCATCACAGGGGCGAGCGCAGGCCTTCATGTTGTGCTATCTGTCCAAACGACAAAGTCGAGCGAAGAATTAAAACGTCTGGCCGAAGCCGCGAGTATTCGAATCAATGCGATGACCGATTATCGCATCAACTCGAGCGATACGGTCCCACAGCTTTTATTCGGGTTTGCCGCCTTATCTGAAGAAGTACTACCTGCCGCCGTCAGTGCACTCATGTCGTGTTGGAACATTGAGAAAGGAAGAGATTGATGAAACGGTCACGCTATTTCGTCGGTGGTCTCCTCTTATTAATCGGTACACTCCTGTTATCCGAATCGTGGTGGAAAGACCAACTCGCGACGTGGAACAGTCAACAAGTGACCGCCGAGATTCAACCGAAACAGCCCGAAACCGGCGAATTTGAGTTTTCAAACGTCGAGCCATTATCCTGGGAACAACTATTGACTGTGCGCAATCGGTTTCACGAATTACCGACCCTGGGTCTCATTTCCATTCCAGATGTTAACCTTGAACTGCCCATTTTATATGGTCTCGATAACGAGAACTTGGCTGTCGGTGCCGGAACGATGGATCCGTCCCAGCGCATGGGAACCGGAAACTACGCACTTGCCGGCCACTATACGCAAAGCCCGACCGCACTGTTCGGGCCACTCCATACCCTCGACATCGGCATGTCCATCTATGTAACCGACATGAAGCACACGTTCCAGTACGAAGTTACTTCCCTAGAGACTGTCCCCCCGACACAAGTTGATGTACTCGAACCAACAACTGAACCGACGATTACGCTCGTCACGTGTACGTTCGATGCGACGGAACGGTTGATTGTGAAAGGACGCCTCGTGAAGCAAACGCCTCTCTAACCGATAGGCGTTTTTATTATTTTTCAAAAAACATATTGTGAGCGCTTACATATTCAGCTAAACTATTCCTGAAACCGTTTGCACAATTTTGACAATTCGTTGCCCTGTAGACGACACATTCCATGAAAGAGGTGCTTTATGAAGAAGAAAGCGGCACGACAGACGACCACGTTACTTTTATCATCCGTTCTCCTCATCCAAGCCGGCGTCCCGATGAACGCTTTGGCCGAACCTGCCACAATCTCAATTGATGGCTTAAAAACAGATTGGACGAACACGCCAGCGCTCGCCACATCCCCACAGGCGGGTTGGCAAGGATTCGATTTAGGAGACGTCTATCTGCAGAACGATGCACGTAACCTTTACTTTTATGTGGATGCGAACAACGTCCCGAACTGGGGCGACAATGGTCAGTACATAAATATCGCCCTCCAAATCAATGAACAAGATTCAGGCGTAGCGACAAACCCGCTTGGCTATCCGTTCAACTTTAGCCAAACCGATAAAAAACCACAGTATCATATTTTACTTCGCGTCGATGGCGACACGTCAGTAAAAGAAGCTGCTCTGTATGAAGCAGGTAAATCCACACCACTCGCAAACTTAAGCAACTTGAACGGCGCCTCGTTTGCTATTGACCGCACGAAAGGATTTGAAGGCAAAATTCCATTGTCCCTGCTTGGTCTAAGCAATGATGATACCGTTCGGGTCCTCACGGTACTCAGCGGGAATAACGCTACCGAGCACGGTGCGTTCGACACGATTCCAAGCAATGCGGCCAATAAAGTCGCCGATAGTTGGAATGTTTCGGCGACTCCGTCGACACAATCGGTATATAGCCCAGCCTTCACGTTGAGCGGTGTCGAGACGGTCAGTCAACTCGAAGTGACAGCGGTCACGCCGGCCAATCAATCGGAACAAGTGGACATCAAATCCCCAATCACATGGACGTTCAATGAGCCTGTGTCGTTAGACGATTCGAACATCAGCTTGATGAATGGCGAGACAGCTGTACCGTTCACGGCTGAAGCGAGCGGATCGACAGTGACCGTCACACCGACCGAAGCACTCGGCTTGAATCAAACATATACCGCGACCCTTCCCGCGGACGCTGTGAAAGGAAACCTGTCGAACACGACGTTACCAGCATTGACGACGTCATTTAAAACCATCACTGAAATCGCCGATCCATGGAAAACACAACGCTACATCGAGATGTTGTACGTCCGGGCCGACAACGATTATACCGATTGGAATTTATGGACGTGGAGTACTGGTGCCAAAGATGGCCAAGTAGATCCATACAAAATCACTGAAGAAGGTGCCGTCTTCCGTATCCCGGTCGGAAAAGATGCGACCAACGTAGGCTTTGTCATCCGCAAAGGCACGGATTGGGCCGTGAAGGATGGTTACGGGGAAGACCGTTATGTGAAACTCGGCAATGATCGAGTCACAAAGGTCGTCGTCGAGAGCGGAAAAGGAACGTTCCACCAAGTACCGACGATTCAAGGGCCCGTGTTTGAAGATGGTGCCGTCACGTTCTTCTACCGTGACAAAGCGTTGTATGAAGAAGGACAACTCGATGAAATCGACAGCGTCGCGTTAAAAGTCAATGGCACGACATACCCGATGACTTACGAAGCGAAGAACGAATGGTTCCGTCATACGGTAAAATTGCCGGAAGGGGAGCATGATTATACATTCCTTGTCACGAAAGACGGTGTCACGACTGAAGTGAAAGACCCTTACTTTGAGGCGTCGAGCGTTGAATATCGTCGTCCCAACGTCAAATTGACCGCTTCTGTTGCTCCAAAAGCGATTAGTTCTCGAGAAAACGCGGTCGTCAAGGTGAAACCGACGTTGCCAAAAGGTGTCCAATTACGAGAAATGTACATCGATGCCCGTCCACTCGGTGGACCAGCCAAGCTAGCGGTAGACCCGGCACTGAACAAACAGACGATTGCAGTGAAAGATACTGTCAAACCAGGCAATAAGTATTTGACGATTACGGCGATTGACCAATACGGAAACGTTCATAAGACGAAAACATCGTTGACGGTCCGCCCGATCTCCATGAAAGATAAGCAAGAATTTGATTGGGACGAGGCACGGATTTACTTCATGCTGACCGATCGCTTCTATGACGGGGATAAAACGAATAACAACCCGAATGGTGAATACTACGACCAAGACCATCTTGAGTCGTATCACGGCGGCGACTTTGCCGGCGTCACGAAAAAACTCGACTATTTGGACAAGTTAGGTATCAATACAATTTGGATCACGCCGATCGTCGACAACATTGATTGGGATCTTCGTTACGGTAAAGACGGCTCACAGTACGGCTACCACGGCTATTGGGCGAAAAACTTCGAAAAACTCGATGAGCATCTTGGGGATATGAAGGCGTTCCATCGTCTCATCGACGAAGCAAACGCACGAGGCATCAAGATTATGGTCGACGTCGTCCTGAACCACCCTGGCTACGGCATGGAACCAGGGGCTGTGGACACGGGTGCGACAAACTTCCCGACAAATCAGGAACGTAAAGCGTTCGAGGGAATGATTCGTTCGAACCCGGTCGATGGGGATGATTTAAAAATGTCACTCTCTGGGCTGCCAGACTTTAAAACAGAGGAAGCAGCTGTTCGTGAACAACTCGTCAAATGGCAGACAGATTGGATTAAACGCTCGAAGACGAAAAAGGGTAACACCATCGACTACTTCCGCGTTGATACAGTCAAACACGTCGATTCGACAACGTGGAAGTCGTTCAAAAACGAGTTAACGGCACTTAAACCAGACTTCAAGATGATTGGAGAACATTACGGCGCGAGTGTAAACAACACGGGCGGTTACTTACAGAGTGGCCAAATGGATTCGCTACTCGACTTTGACTTCAAATATCAAGCTGAGCGGTTCATCAACGGGAATATTGATGACGTCGAGAGCGCGCTCCAATACCGCAACACACAACTCTCGAATGAAGCGACGCTCGGACAGTTCCTCAGTAGTCATGACGAAGATGGTTTCCTCGTATCACGTGCCGGAGGAGATGAAGGAAAACACATGGTCGCCGCTTCGCTTCAAATGACGGCGAAAGGTCAACCTGTCATCTACTATGGTGAAGAGGTCGGTCAGTCAGGAAAACATGCCTTGGATATGGATAAAGGCGAGTTCAATGAAAACCGTTATGACTTCGACTGGAAGCGAGTCAAAGGAGAAGGCAAAGCGATGCACACGCACTACCAGAAGCTTCTCAATATTCGTGCTGACTATTCGAAAGTATTTAGCAAAGGAACACGGGCCGTTATCTCGGGTGGGTCTGCGAAGGGATATTCTGTCTTTGAACGAAAACACGGCAAGGACTCGATCCTTGTTGCCTTGAATACGACAGAGGCGAAGCGGACGATTACGTTCCAAACGAACCTTAAGTACAAGACGAAACTTGTCGATCGCTATAGTGGACGAAACTATGTGGTCAAACGAGATGGCAAAGTCACGGTCAGCTTGCCTGCGCAAGATGATGGCGGTACAGTCATTCTTGTCAACAAAGCTAAAAAATAATAATAAAAAGCCGTTGCCTCTGAATCGAGACAACGGTTTTTCGTTTAACGTGAGTAGTTTGGAGCTTCTTTAGTGATATGAACATCATGTGGATGGCTTTCTTGCAAGCCAGCCCCTGTCATGCGAATAAACTGCGTATCTTCGCGTAACGCCCGAATGTCAGCTGCCCCACAATAACCCATTCCTGAGCGAAGGCCACCGATGAGTTGATACACCGTATCTGCCAACTCGCCACGATAAGCAACACGACCTTCAATACCTTCCGGCACGAATTTCTTGTCCGCTTCTTGGAAGTAGCGATCTTGGCTTCCACGTTTCATCGAGGCTTCAGAACCCATTCCACGGTATGTTTTGAACTGACGTCCTTGATAGATTTCCATCTCACCTGGACTCTCTTTCACACCAGCGAGAAGACTACCGAGCATGACCGCATGACCACCAGCCGCAATTGCTTTCACGATATCACCTGAATATTTGATTCCACCATCGGCAATGACTGTGACACCATGTTCTCTAGCTTCTGTGACACAATCGTATACCGCTGTGATTTGTGGAACGCCGACACCTGCTACGACTCGTGTCGTACAGATTGACCCTGGGCCAATCCCGACTTTGATGACCGATGCACCGGCTTCAATCAAAGCCCGTGTTGCTTCGGCTGTCGCGACATTCCCTGCAATAATCGGGAGTGTTGGGAACATGTCACGTAACTCTTTTACTTTCTCAATGACGCCGGCTGAATGGCCGTGAGCTGTGTCTACCACTAGAGCATCGACACCAGCATCGACAAGGATTTGAGCACGCGATGCGGCATCTTTCGTGACACCGACGGCGGCTGCAACGAGTAAGCGACCTTGTTTGTCTTTCGCTGCGTGCGGGAACTGTTCGACTTTCTCAATATCTTTTGTCGTAATGAGACCTTTTAACACACCTGAATCATCAACGAGCGGTAATTTTTCAATCCGATGTTGATGAAGAATGCGTTCTGCTTCTTCAAGGGACGTCCCTACTTTTGCGGTGACGAGGTTTTCCGTTGTCATGACATCCGCAATCACTGTCGAGTAATCTTTAATGAAGCGAAGGTCGCGGTTTGTTAAAATCCCAATCAATTTGCGTTCTGTTTCCGAATTAACGATTGGAACACCTGAGATACGGTATTTACTCATCAAGTACTCTGCATCGTACACTTGACGCTCAGGCGTCAAATAGAACGGGTTCGTGATGACGCCGTTCTCCGAGCGTTTAACGCGATCGACGTGTTCTGCCTGCATCTCCATCGACATGTTTTTATGAATGACTCCTAGACCACCTTGGCGTGCCATGGCGATGGCCATCGGTGCTTCTGTGACCGTATCCATACCTGCACTGATGATTGGTACGTTCAACTCTAGACCTTCACAAAGTTTAGTGCTCAAACTCACATCTCTTGGCAAGACATTTGAAAAGCGCGGTACGAGTAACACGTCATCAAACGTTAACCCTTCTTTTGCAAACTTGTTTTCCCACATAAAAATCGATTGCCCCTTTCCCTATCGGACCCGAATCTTTGTTTCGAAATATTTCTGTAATGGTAACAGGTATAGGGCGAAAGTGCAATTCAATTCACGATGTTCAGAAAGTTCAGAATTGTGTTCGTTCCATTCACTTTCATCTTTTAATGTTCGGAATTAGATTGTATGTGTCGCTTACGAATAGAAAATTTAATGGCAATCCACAAAAAAAAAGACGACCAAGCGGATGCTTGATCGTCTTTCGCGTTGGCCTGGCAACGTCCTATCCTCACAGGGGGAGACCCCCAACTACTTTCGGCGC
>NZ_JACSLK010000012.1:0-2527 GCF_018618075.1 Exiguobacterium sp. s5
TTAGACTAGATCAAAGCCTCGACCGATTAGTATCATTCAGCTCCACACGTCGCCGTGCTTCCACCCATGACCTATCTACCTCATCGTCTCTGAGGGGTCTTTCTTGATTGCTCAAAGGGAAATCTCATCTCGGAGGGGGCTTCATGCTTAGATGCTTTCAGCACTTATCCCGTCCGCACGTAGCTACCCAGCGATGCTCCTGGCGGAACAACTGGTACACCAGCGGTGCGTCCATCCCGGTCCTCTCGTACTAAGGACAGCTCTCCTCAAATTTCCTGCGCCCACGACGGATAGGGACCGAACTGTCTCACGACGTTCTGAACCCAGCTCGCGTACCGCTTTAATGGGCGAACAGCCCAACCCTTGGGACCTACTCCAGCCCCAGGATGCGATGAGCCGACATCGAGGTGCCAAACCTCCCCGTCGATGTGGACTCTTGGGGGAGATCAGCCTGTTATCCCCAGGGTAGCTTTTATCCGTTGAGCGATGGCCCTTCCATGCGGAACCACCGGATCACTAAGCCCGACTTTCGTCCCTGCTCGACTTGTAGGTCTCGCAGTCAAGCTCCCTTCTGCCTTTGCACTCTTCGAATGATTTCCAACCATTCTGAGGGAACCTTTGGGCGCCTCCGTTACTGTTTAGGAGGCGACCGCCCCAGTCAAACTACCCACCTGACACGGTCCTCCAGCCGGATCACGGCTGCGAGTTAGAGACTCTATACGCAAAGGGTGGTATCCCAAGGGTGTCTCCACCGAAGCTGGCGCTCCGGCTTCACAAACTCCCACCTATCCTGTACATCGCGTACAAAGCCTCAATATCAGGCTGTAGTAAAGCTCCATGGGGTCTTTCCGTCCTGTCGCGGGTAACCTGCATCTTCACAGGTACTATGATTTCACCGGGTCTCTCGTTGAGACAGTGCCCAAATCGTTACGCCTTTCGTGCGGGTCGGAACTTACCCGACAAGGAATTTCGCTACCTTAGGACCGTTATAGTTACGGCCGCCGTTTACTGGGGCTTCGGTTCAGTGCTTCTCTTGCGATGACACATCCCCTTAACCTTCCAGCACCGGGCAGGCGTCAGCCCCTATACTTCATCTTGCGATTTAGCAGAGACCTGTGTTTTTGCTAAACAGTCGTTTGGGCCTATTCACTGCGGCTTATGTTGCCATAAGCGTCCCTTCTCCCGAAGTTACGGGACCATTTTGCCGAGTTCCTTAACGAGAGTTATCCCGCGCGTCTTAGAATTCTCATCTCGCCTACCTGTGTCGGTTTACGGTACTGGCGCCGACCTCCTTACTAGAGGCTTTTCTTGGCAGCGTGAAATCCGGTACTTCGCCCTACGGGCTCCACATCACAGCTCAGCCTTGTGTGTCGGGCGGATTTGCCAACCCGACGGCCTCGCTGCTTGTCCGTGCACTTCCAGTCGCACGGTTACCTTATCCTTCTGCGTCCCCCCATCGTTCAAACGGTGGTACGGCGGTACAGGAATATCAACCTGTTGTCCATCGCCTACGCCTTTCGGCCTCGGCTTAGGTCCAGACTAACCCTGAGCGGACGAGCCTTCCTCAGGAAACCTTGGGCTTTCGACGGAGGGGATTCTCACCCCTCTTTTCGCTACTCACACCGGCATTCTCACTTCCAAGCGCTCCACGGCTCCTCACGATACCGCTTCACTGCTGCTTGGAACGCTCCCCTACCATCCCTTACGGGATCCATAGCTTCGGTGGTATGTTTAGCCCCGTTACATTTTCGGCGCGGCGTCACTCGACTAGTGAGCTATTACGCACTCTTTGAATGATGGCTGCTTCTAAGCCAACATCCTAGTTGTCTGTGCAACGCCACATCCTTTTCCACTTAACATACACTTGGGGACCTTAGCTGATGGTCTGGGCTGTTTCCCTTTCGACTACGGATCTTATCACTCGCAGTCTGACTCCCGAGTACAAGTTGCCGGCATTCGGAGTTTGACTGAATTCGGTAACCCTGTGGGGGCCCCTAGTCCAATCAGTGCTCTACCTCCGGAACTCTTCACCTCGAGGCTAGCCCTAAAGCTATTTCGGGGAGAACCAGCTATCTCCAGGTTCGATTGGCATTTCACCGCTACCCACACCTCATCCCCGCACTTTTCAACGTGCGTGGGTTCGGACCTCCAGTCAGTGTTACCTGACCTTCATCCTGGACATGGGTAGATCACCTGGTTTCGGGTCTACGACGACGGACTGATGCGCCCTATTCAGACTCGCTTTCGCTGCGGCTCCGCCTCATCGGCTTAACCTCGCCCGCCATCGTAACTCGCCGGTTCATTCTACAAAAGGCACGCCATCACCCGTTAACGGGCTCTGACTACTTGTAGGCATACGGTTTCAGGATCTGTTTCACTCCCCTTCCGGGGTGCTTTTCACCTTTCCCTCACGGTACTGGTTCACTATCGGTCACTAGGAAGTATTTAGCCTTGGGAGATGGTCCTCCCGGATTCCGACGGGGTTTCACGTGTCCCGCCGTACTCAGGATCCACTCTGGAGGGGATA
>NZ_JACSLK010000013.1:0-1686 GCF_018618075.1 Exiguobacterium sp. s5
TGAAGTGCTCCCTGTCAAGTAGACAGGACAAATAATGAAAACCAGCCTAGGCGGCTTGAGACCTGTATTCGACAGGGCTCAAGCCGTTTAGTCGTTTCTGGAAACGATCGTGGTTGTAGAACGATATGTAGTTCTCGATGGCCCTCGTGAGTTCGCTATAGGCCTGGAACTCACGCAAGTAGTACATCTCCACTTTCAAGGTGCCCCAAAAACTCTCGATCGGGGCGTTGTCGATGCAACGCCCGACCCGGGACATGCTGCGGGTCATTCCCGCGTCTTCTACCATCCGTTTGAACCCTCTTGAGGTATATTGGAACCCTCGGTCGCTATGGATCATCGGACGTGCTCCTGTACGGAGCCCCGCGATGGCTGGCATCATCGTCTGGAAGACGAGCCCGTTGTTGTTGGACCTTCCGATGCGGTAGGCGACGATCGAGCCGTCATACAGGTCGATGATCGCGCTCAGATACGCCTTCTTCCCGGTCCCATACTTGAACTCGGTGACGTCGGTGCACCATTTCTCGTCCGGGCGGGACGCACTGAATTCTCGGTTCATCAGGTTCTCGGCCACATGTTGCGGCGTTGACTTCTTATGTCTCTTCTGCTTCCGGCGGATGACCGATTGGATCCCATGGCTATGCATCAAGCGATAGATTCGCTTTTCATTGAATGGGGACAGGCTCTGTTGCCGGCGCAGCCGATTGATTGTCATCGTGATCCGACGGTACCCGTATGTGCCGTTCGCCTGGTCATAGAGTAGACGAATGTCCTCCAGAAGCTTCTCGTTCTCTTCTTGACGCACCGGTATGGTGCGGTTCAACCATTTGTAATAGGCCGCCCGTGAGATGCCGGCGACTCGACAGAGGAGGACGACCGAGATGGCCTCCTCTTCGTATAATTCTTTGATGGCGATATATCGTTGCTGTAGCCGTACCTGGCTGATCACGACCTCCTCTCGATCTCCTCTAACTTTTTTAGGAACAGGTTGTCCGCACGAAGAAGTTCGTTCTCAAGCTCCATTTGCCGGATCCGGCGTTTCAGCTTCTCCTCTTCACTTAGTTCGTCCTCTGGCTTCGTACGCCCACGGCGGTCCAGGAGCGCTTCTGCCCCGTCCGTGTCATACTTCTTGACCCAGCCATAGATTTGCCCATAAGACACCTGATATTGTTCCGCGGTCTGTTGGTAGTTGCGTCCATTCTCCAAACAGTATTTCACGATCTCGAAGCGCTCTTCGAATGTAGTTTTTCTTCCTTTTGTCATAGCTCGATTCATCCCTTTTCTCGAATCTGTTAACTCGCTATGACTAGTATACTTCTTAATCCATTTTCGAAGAACAGATCCATCACTGATTTGATGGTTGGAGAGGACTTCCACCGTGGTGGCCCCATCGAGATAGTCACGGACGGCGGCAATCTTTTGTTCCTTGGTGTAATGTCTCCATGTCCTCGATTCCTTCAACGCGTCGATTCCGCCGGTATCGAATTTCACTTTCCACACCCGGAGAGTATTCTCAGAGACGTTATGCGCTTCCATGATTTCCTTCCACGTATAGGTTTCTTCTTCCATCATGCGCAGCGCAGCCAGTTTTTGTTCGATCGAATGCCGACTTCTCACCATAAAAAAACACTCCCCAATCAGATAAACAGATTTGTTATTTCATCTGTCTACCTATTGGGGAGCATATCA
>NZ_JACSLK010000014.1:0-1686 GCF_018618075.1 Exiguobacterium sp. s5
TGAACTGCTCCCCGTCAAGTAGACAGGGCAAATAATGAAAACCGGACTATGCGGCTTGAGACCTGTATTCTACAGGGCTCAAGCCGTTCAGTCGTTTCTGGAGACGATCATGGTTGTAGAACGATATGTAGGTCTCGATGGCCGATGTGAGTTCGCTGTAGGCCTGGAACTCACGCAGGTAGTACATCTCGACTTTCAGGGTACCCCAAAAACCCTCGATCGGGGCGTTGTCGAGACAACGTCCGACCCGGGACATGCTGTGGGTCAGCCCCGCGTCTTCTACCATGCGTTTGAACCCTCTCGAGGTATATTGGAACCCTCGGTCGCTATGGATCATCGGACTCGCTCCTGAACGGAGCCCCGCGATGGCTGGGATCATCGTCTGGAATACGAGCGCGTTGTTGTTGGATTTCCCGATGCGATAGGCGACGATCGAGCCGTCATAGAGGTCGATGATTGCGCTCAGATATGCCTTCCTTCCGGCGCCATATTTGAACTCGGTGACGTCGGTGCACCACTTCTCGTCCGGTCGGGACGCGCTGAATTCTCGGTTCATCAGGTTCTCGGCCACATGCTGCGGGGATGACTTTTTGTACCGTTTTCGCTTCTGGCGGATGACCGAACGGATCTCATGGATACGCATGAGACGATAGATGCGCTTCTCGTTGTATGCCGGCAGGCCATGCTGGCGTCGTCTCCGGTTGACCGTCATGGTGATCCGTCGATAGCCGTAGGTCCCGTTCACCTGGTCGTAGAGGAGGCGGATGTCCTCTAGTAGGCTTAGGTTCTCCTCCTCGCGTACCGAGACGGTACGCTTCAACCATTTATAGTAGGCGGCCCGTGAGACCTGCGCGATTTCACACAGGAGCACGACCGGGAACGTATCGGTCGTCGACATTTCCTCGATCGCCATGTAACGTAATTGTAGCCGGATTTGGCTGATCAACCTCTCCTCTCGATCTCCTCTAACTTTTTTAGGAACAGGTTCTCGGCCCGCAGGCGCTCGTTCTCCCGCTCGATCTGTTGGATGCGACGTTCGAGCTTCTCTTCGTTGGTCAGTTCCTCTTCTTGCTTCGTCCGTCCGCGCCGGTCCTCGAGCCCGTGCACGCCGTCGGCGTCATATTTTTTCGTCCAGCCGTAGACCTGGTGGTACGACACGGCGAATATCTCGGCCGTCCGTTGATAGTTCCGTCCATTGTCCAGGCAATACCTGACGATCTCCATGCGTTCCTCGAATGTGGTCTTTCTCCCTTTTGTCATAGCTCGATCCATCCCTTTTCTCGAATCTGTTAACTCGCTATGACTAGTATACTTCTTGATCCACCGATATAGAACCGAACGACTACTGATTTGATGTCTGGAGAGGACTTCCACCATGGTGACCCCGTCGAGATAGTCACGTACGGCCGCTATTTTCTGTTCCTTTGTGTACAGTTTCCATATCCTCGACTCCTTCAAGGCGTCGATTCCGCCGGTCTCGAATTTTACTTTCCACACCCGGAGGGTATGCTCAGAGACGTGATGAGCCTCCTCGATTTCCTTCCACGTATATGTTCCTTCTTCCATCATTCGTAGTGCACTCAGTTTTTGTTCGATTGAATGCCGACTTCTCGCCATAAAAAAACACTCCCCAATAGAATAAACAGATTTGTTATTTCATCTGTCTACCTATTGGGGAGCATATCA
>NZ_JACSLK010000015.1:0-1182 GCF_018618075.1 Exiguobacterium sp. s5
CCCGTTCCCATGCCGAACACGGAAGTTAAGCGCTTCAGCGCCGAAAGTAGTTGGGGGTCTCCCCCTGTGAGGATAGGACGCTGCCAGGCTGATTGTTTTTTTGAAAAAATTATTGACTTTACTCTCGATGACATTTAAAATAGGTAAAGTCGATACAATAATTATTTAAAACGGTCCCGTGGTGTAGTGGTTAACATGTCTGCCTGTCACGCAGAAGATCGCGGGTTCGAATCCCGTCGGGACCGCCATTTTTTTATTTAAACTTAATAAGTTGGCTTTGTAGCTCAGTTGGTAGAGCAAAGGACTGAAAATCCTTGTGTCGGCGGTTCGATTCCGTCCAAAGCCACCATTTACAGCGCCGGTGTAGCTCAGTTGGTAGAGCATCTGACTTGTAATCAGAGGGTCGAGGGTTCGAATCCTTTCGCCGGCACCATTTTTCTCATGGCGGTTGTGGCGAAGTGGTTAACGCACCGGATTGTGATTCCGGCATTCGAGGGTTCAATTCCCTTCAGCCGCCCCATTTTAAAAAATTAATGAGCCATTAGCTCAGTTGGTAGAGCATCTGACTTTTAATCAGAGGGTCGCAGGTTCGAGCCCTGCATGGCTCACCATTTCTCATTAATTTCTATACTTAAATATTATATGCGGGTGTGGCGGAATTGGTAGACGCGCTAGACTTAGGATCTAGTGTCTTTGACGTGGGGGTTCGAGTCCCTTCACCCGCATCTCTAATCTAACTTTATATTGCGGAAGTAGTTCAGTGGTAGAATACGACCTTGCCAAGGTCGGGGTCGCGGGTTCGAATCCCGTCTTCCGCTCCAATTATATGCGGTCGTGGCGGAATCGGTAGACGCGCTAGGTTGAGGGCCTAGTGGTGGTTAACACCGTGGAGGTTCAAGTCCTCTCGACCGCATTAATGCACCCTTAGCTCAGCTGGATAGAGCGTTAGACTACGAATCTAAAGGCCGGGAGTTCGAATCTCTCAGGGTGCACCATTTATAACGGGAAGTAGCTCAGCTTGGTAGAGCACTTGGTTTGGGACCAAGGGGTCGCAGGTTCGAATCCTGTCTTCCCGACCATTTCTTAATTCAATTTGGTCTTTGAAAACTGAACGATGAGGCAAAAATGTTTTACAATTTTTGAATGAAGCGCAAGCTTCGTCATTTTTAAAGAGCTATATCA
>NZ_JACSLK010000016.1:0-834 GCF_018618075.1 Exiguobacterium sp. s5
CGCTCGACTTGCATGTATTAGGCACGCCGCCAGCGTTCGTCCTGAGCCAGGATCAAACTCTCCAAAGAATTTGATATAGCTCTTTAAAATGACGAAGCTTGCGCTTCATTCAAAAATTGTAAAACTTATTTTTGCCTCATCGTTCAGTTTTCAAAGTTCGTCAGTTTAAAAATTGGTGGAGCCTAGCGGGATCGAACCGCTGACCTCCTGCGTGCAAGGCAGGCGCTCTCCCAGCTGAGCTAAGGCCCCAAAAGTTATGATGGTCGGGAAGACAGGATTCGAACCTGCGACCCCTTGGTCCCAAACCAAGTGCTCTACCAAGCTGAGCTACTTCCCGAAATAGATGGTGCACCCTGAGAGATTCGAACTCCCGGCCTTTAGATTCGTAGTCTAACGCTCTATCCAGCTGAGCTAAGGGTGCGAGACGAATGAACTTTCATGGGATATTAAGATGGTACCGAGGGCCGGACTTGAACCGGCACGAGGAAACCCTCGCAGGATTTTAAGTCCTGTGCGTCTACCAATTCCGCCACCCCGGCAAGGTATAATTCATGCGGTAGACTATTTTAAAAATGGTGCCGGCGAAAGGATTCGAACCCTCGACCCTCTGATTACAAGTCAGATGCTCTACCAACTGAGCTACACCGGCAGGTGTAAATGGTGGAGGATGACGGGATCGAACCGCCGACCCCCTGCTTGTAAGGCAGGTGCTCTCCCAGCTGAGCTAATCCTCCAAATATGTAATGCCTGGCAACGTCCTATCCTCACAGGGGGAGACCCCCAACTACTTTCGGCGCTGAAGCGCTTAACTTCCGTGTTCGGCATGGGAACGGG
>NZ_JACSLK010000017.1:0-472 GCF_018618075.1 Exiguobacterium sp. s5
GCTACAGGGCCGTCACCTTCTCTGGCCGACCTTTCCAGGTCGTTCACCTATCCTATCCCTTTGTAACTCCGTATAGAGTGTCCTACAACCCCAGGAAGCATGCTTCCTGGTTTGGGCTGTTCCCGTTTCGCTCGCCGCTACTCAGGGAATCGAATTTTCTTTCTCTTCCTCCGGGTACTTAGATGTTTCAGTTCCCCGGGTTTGCCTCACGCCGTGCTATGTATTCACACGGGTGTCCCGCCAGTCTCCCGGCGGTGGGTTCCCCCATTCGGATACCCCTGGATCAATGTGTACTTACCACTCCCCAGGGCATTTCGCTGTTCGTCGCGTCCTTCATCGGCTCCTAGTGCCAAGGCATCCACCGTACGCCCTTTCTACCTTGATCTAGCGTCTAAGACACACGGTCCTCACGGACCATATGTGAAATTAATTGGTTTGATGTCTTGATGAATCTTCAGTTTTCAAGGAACAA
>NZ_JACSLK010000018.1:0-381 GCF_018618075.1 Exiguobacterium sp. s5
TCTAGCGTCTAAGACACACGGTCCTCACGGACCATATGTGAAATTAATTGGTTTGATGTCTTGATGAATCTTCAGTTTTCAAGGAACAAAGTGGAGCCTAGCGGGATCGAACCGCTGACCTCCTGCGTGCAAGGCAGGCGCTCTCCCAGCTGAGCTAAGGCCCCATATAGGAATTCTCAAAAAAATGGTGGGCCTAAGTGGACTCGAACCACCGACCTCACGCTTATCAGGCGTGCGCTCTAACCAGCTGAGCTATAGGCCCTCATAATTTGATTGTCGAGAGATTTGGTCTCTCAAAACTGAACGATGGGCAATGCCACATGGGCATTTTCCTTAGAAAGGAGGTGATCCAGCCGCACCTTCCGATACGGCTACCTTGTT
>NZ_JACSLK010000019.1:0-213 GCF_018618075.1 Exiguobacterium sp. s5
GCTGAAGCGCTTAACTTCCGTGTTCGGCATGGGAACGGGTGTGGCCGCTTCGCTATCGCCACCAGACAAAAGAATATTAACATCGCCTCAAGGGCGTGTCAATCCATTTCAGGGTTGTTCCCTGAAAACTGAAGACTCATCAATTCACTCAAACCGTTAGACTAGATCAAAGCCTCGACCGATTAGTATCATTCAGCTCCACACGTCGCCGTG
>NZ_JACSLK010000020.1:0-213 GCF_018618075.1 Exiguobacterium sp. s5
CACGGCGACGTGTGGAGCTGAATGATACTAATCGGTCGAGGCTTTGATCTAGTCTAATGGTTTGTATGAATTGATGAGTCTTCAGTTTTCAGGGAACAACCCTGAAATGGATTGACACGCCCTCGAGGCGATGTTAATATTCTTTTGTCTGGTGGCGATAGCGAAGCGGCCACACCCGTTCCCATGCCGAACACGGAAGTTAAGCGCTTCAGC
>NZ_JACSLK010000003.1:0-353961 GCF_018618075.1 Exiguobacterium sp. s5
CTTCGTCTGCAGTTCAATCTTACGCGTGAAGCGTGACATTCAATTCTTCGGCGACCGCCTTGAAGGCAGCGAGCGCACGTTCGAGGTCGTCACGGGTATGTTCCGCCGTCA
Source organism: Exiguobacterium sp. s5 (assembly GCF_018618075.1). Taxonomy (NCBI): domain Bacteria; kingdom Bacillati; phylum Bacillota; class Bacilli; order Caryophanales; genus Exiguobacterium; species Exiguobacterium sp. s5. The sequence continues at coordinate 112 of NZ_JACSLK010000003.1, forward strand.
CGATCGTCCGAATCCGGGCCTTACCTTTCTCGACCGTCGGGAAGGCGATGCTCTGTGCGAACACGCCGTGGTCTTTCAGCTTGTCCGAGAACGTGTGTGCGAGTGTCTCTTCACCGAGCATGACCGGCGTGATCGGTGTCGTCGCATGCCCGATATCGAAGCCGAGATCGCGAAGTCCTGTCTTAAAGAACTCGGTGTTCGCCCATAACTTATCGAACAGTTCCTCTTCTTCCTTCATGACACGAATCGCTTCACGGTTCGCCGCAACGACCGCTGGCGGGTGTGACGTCGAGAACAAGAACGGGCGTCCTTTTTGAATCAAGAAGTCACGCACGTCGTTCGAGCAGGCGACGTATCCGCCGAGGACGCCGATCGCTTTCGATAGCGTCCCGACTTGGAGCGCGACCCGTCCGTCGAGACCGAAGTGGTTGACCGTACCGCGACCATTCTTCCCGAGCACGCCCGAAGCGTGGGCGTCGTCGACCATGACCGCCGCGTCATACTTCTCGGCGAGCTCGACGATTTCCGGGAGAGGCGCGATATTGCCGTCCATCGAGAAGACGCCGTCCGTAACGATGAGACGTGTCCGGTAATCTTGAGTCTCTTTCAAGGCCGCTTCTAAGTCCTCGAGATCGACGTGTTTATAGATGCGGCGGGCCGCTTTCGTCAACCGGATGCCGTCGATGATCGAAGCGTGGTTGAGCGCGTCGCTGATGACGACGTCCTCTGGGCCGAGTAGCGCCGACAAGACGCCGAGGTTCGTCGCGAAGCCCGACTGGAACACGAGCGCCGCTTCCGTATGCTTGAACTCGGCGAGCTCGCGTTCGAACGCCTCATGCATCTCGAACGTCCCGGCGATCGTCCGCACCGACCCAGTGCCGGCACCGAACTGTTCGACCGCTTCGATTGCCGCTTGCTTCAAGCGCGGATGGTTGGCGAGACCGAGATAGTTGTTCGACGATAGCTGGACGAGCGACTTGCCACCGATCGTGACCTCGTTCCCTTGTGCTGATTCGAGCGGCACGAGCGAACGGAACGTGCCCGCTTGTTTCATTTCATTGACTGCTTCTGTAATATGTTCAAATGCCATATTGATTCCCCCTGTTTATGGTAATAAGACGACCTTTCCACATTTCCCGGCCCGCATGAGCTCGAAACCTTGCTCGAACTCCTCGAGCTTGAACACGTGCGTGATAATCGGTTCGACGTTCAGCTGACCCGTCGCGAGAAGCGTCGACACTTGGCCCCACGTCTCATACATCTTGCGTCCGGTGATGCCTTGGACACGTACCCCTTTAAAGACGACGTCACGCGTCAGGTCGATCGCGACCGGTTTTGCCGGGAGTGACAACACGTTGACATCGCCGCCGGCCGTGACCATCTTGAACGCCTGGTCGATGGCGACCGGATGCCCGCTCATCTCACAGACGACATCGATGCCGTCCCCCTCCGTCTGATCCATGATCAGCTCGAGCGGATTTTGCTCAAGGCTATTGATGACGACGTCCGCCCCCATGTCTTCGGCGAGCTTCAACCGATACGGGTTGACATCGATTGCATAGACCCGGCTCGCGCCCGCTGCTTTGGCGACACCGACGGCCATGAGCCCGATCGGTCCACAACCGACGATGGCGACCGACTTGGCCGACACGTCACTGGCGAGCACCGTATGGACAGCGTTACCGAGCGGTTCTTGAATCGAGGCGAGCTTCGACGGCATCGACTCGGGATTGACCCACAAGTTCTCTTCCGGCATGACGACGTACTCGGCGAAACAGCCTTGCGTGTCGACACCGATGATTTTCGTGTTCTTACAGATGTGATATTGCCCGCGCAAACATTGTTTGCATTGATGACAAACGATATGCGTCTCGGCCGATACGGTCTGTCCGATTTGGATGCGTTTCGTACCTTCCCCGAGCGCCACGACTTCCCCCGCGAACTCGTGACCGAACACGTATGGCGGTTTGACTCGGCTCTTCGCCCAGTCGTCCCACTCATAGATGTGGACATCGGTCCCGCAAATCGATGTCGCCTTCACTTTGATCAACACTTGCCCGGCTCCTGGTGTCGGGATTGGCACTTCGACCAACTTCGCCCCGAATCCGGCCGTATGTTTTTGAATCGCTTTCATCACAGGTGTCGTTGCTTCCTTCTCTGTCATAGACACGAGCTGTTCCATTGAAAACGTCCCCCTCTTCATCTCTTGATCGAACTTCACGTTCCCTTTCATCTTGTCATAAAATGACGAACCTGAGAAGATAGAACGTCATATTTTCAGACAAAAAAGAGAAGCCATCCGCGCCGATGGCTTCTCTTACAAGAATAGGACCTATGTCCCGACCGCAAGCTCATCGTGGTTCGATGATGAGCTTGATTGCCGTTCGTTCTTCTCCGTCAATCATAATATCGGTGAACGCAGGGATGCAAATCAAATCCAATCCGCTCGGCGCGACGAAACCACGCGCGATCGCGACCGCTTTAATGGATTGATTGAGCGCCCCGGCGCCGATTGCTTGAATCTCACACGTTCCTTTTTCACGAAGTACGCCAGCGAGTGCACCCGCCACGGAGTTAGGATTCGATTTTGCCGAAACTTTGAGTACGTCCATTCTTGTTTCCCCCTCGGGTAGGTTGTTCAATCAAACCAAACGGTCTGATCATCTAGGTGTATGCGTTCGATTTTTGTGGCTCGTTTCGATTGGTCATCGATAGTGATTAAAACTCCATTAAGTTGTTCCCGTCCCTCGGCAACTTCAAACCGGACCGGGAGTTGTGTCATGAATTTTCTCAAGACGACCTCGGCATCCATGCCGAGCACCCCATCGAGCGGTCCCGTCATCCCGACGTCGGTGATGTATGCCGTGCCGTTGTTCAATACGCGGTTGTCAGCGGTCTGGACGTGCGTATGGGTCCCGACGACGGCTTGAACGCGTCCATCGAGATGATAGCCCATCGCAATCTTCTCACTCGTCGCTTCAGCGTGCATATCGACGAAGATGGCATCGACCTCACCACGGATTTCTTCGACGAGGGCATCGACCGTGCGGAACGGACAGTCGAGCGATGGCAGGAACACCGTCCCCATCGCATTGATGACGGCGAGCTTCTTCCCACCTTGTTTCAACACCATCATGCCGACACCAGGTGTGCCTTCCGGATAGTTGGCCGGACGGACGATACGGTCGGCATCATCGATCCAGTCGAAGATGTCACGGTTGTCCCAAGTATGATTCCCCATCGTCACGCCATGGAACCCAAGCTCAAGGAACTGTTGGTAGATTTTTTTTGTGATACCGCGTCCGTTGGCTGCGTTTTCACCGTTGACGAGCATGAACGTCGGGCTATACTTGCTTTTCAAGCGTCCGATTTGGGCACTCAGGATGTCGCGACCCGGTTTTCCGACCACGTCGCCGATAAATAAGATTTTCATAGTTTTGTCCTCCTCCAATAGAAAAAGCGGAGAATGTCTCCGCTCTTGTTACTTCGCATAATCGACGGCACGCGTTTCGCGAATGACCGTCACTTTGATTTGGCCTGGATAATCAAGCTCATCTTCGATCCGTTTACAGATGTCGCGGGCCATCTTGTTCGCCACGACGTCGTCGACGACGTCTGGGCGGACGATGATCCGGACTTCACGTCCCGCTTGGATGGCATATGATTTCTCGACTCCTTCGAACGACTCACAAATCGCTTCGAGGCGCTCAAGGCGTCGGATATAGCTTTCGAGCGTCTCTTGACGGGCTCCTGGACGCGCCGCTGACAAGGCGTCAGCCGCTGCGACGAGAACCGCGATCGTCGAGGTCGCTTCGACGTCCCCGTGGTGCGAGGCGATCGAGTTGATGACGACCGGATGCTCTTTGTACTTCGTGGCGAGCTCGACACCGATCTCGACGTGGCTGCCTTCGACTTCATGGTCGATGGCTTTCCCGATATCGTGGAGGAGACCCGCTCGTTTGGCGAGCGTGACGTCTTCCCCGAGCTCGGCGGCCATCATGCCGGCGAGATGGGCCACTTCGACCGAGTGAGCGAGCACGTTTTGACCGTAACTCGTCCGGTAACGCATTCGACCGAGCGTCTTGACGAGGTCCGGGTGGACACCGTGGATGCCGGCTGAGAATGTCGCTTCTTCTCCGTATTCACGGATGCGCTCATCGACTTCTCGACGCGACTTCTCGACCATCTCTTCGATGCGGGCCGGGTGAATCCGACCGTCTTGAACGAGTTTCTCGAGCGTCATCTTGGCGATTTCACGACGGACCGGGTCGAATCCAGACAGGATGACCGCTTCCGGCGTGTCATCGATGATGAGGTCGATGCCGGTGAGCGTCTCGAGCGTGCGGATGTTACGTCCTTCACGTCCGATGATGCGTCCTTTCATCTCATCACTCGGCAAGTTGACGACTGATACGGTCGTCTCGGCGACGTGTTCGGCCGCGTAACGTTGCATCGTGAGAGACAAGAGGTGTTTCGCTTTTTTATCAGCTTCTAATTTTGCTTTTTGCTCGATTTCTTTTTGAAGGAGAGCAGCATCGTGAAGCGCTTCCTGCTTCGCTTCGTCCATGATGATGGTCCGTGCTTCTTCTTTCGACAAGGCTGCCACGCGTACTAGTTCTTGGCGTGCCTCCTCATATAATTCCTCCACTTTGCTCTCGAGCGTTTCCGCTTCACGCTTCCGTTTCGCGAGTGCAGCCTCACGTTCATCCAAGGCGTCTTCTTTCCGTTCAAGCATGTCTGCTTTCCGGTCGAGAAGCTCTTCCTTTTGGACGAAACGATTTTCTTTCACTTTCTGCTCTTCACGTCGTTCGCGCAATTCTTGTTCGGTTTCATTGCGAAGTTGAATCATCTCTTCTTTTACTTCAAGCCGTGCTTCTTTTTGCATCGCTTCCGATTGTTGGCGCGCTTGCTCCACAATCTTGGTCGCTTCCGTCTCGGCACCTTGAATCTTCGCTTCGGCGATCGATTTACGCACAAAAAAACCTGCAACAAAAGCTATCGGCAAAAGGAGGATCAGAATAAGCTCTAATAGCCATTCCATCATGTTCACCTCCCTTTCGCAAGGTTATTTTATTTTTTCATGAATGAAAACGCGAGCGAGCCCGCGTATAGCTTTATTGTACTTATTTACCTGTTAGAATGCAATGCACGGACAGGATAGAACTACCAATTCATCAAAAAAATTATACTAAAAAAATCTCGCCTGAACCGTGTCAGGCGAGAAACGTTGCTTATTCTTCGTCTAGAAGCGAGAGGACGTCATCGTTGTCAGCTTCGACTGTGACCGTCTTTTCACCGTTGAGACCGTAGTGGTCGCGGATTCGTTCTTCGACCGATGCGGCCACCGACGGGTTCTCTTTCATATACTGCTTCGCGTTCTCACGGCCTTGACCGAGACGCTCTTCGTTGTACGAGTACCACGCGCCGCTCTTTTGAACGATATCGAGGTCGGCCCCGATGTCGATGAGCTCTCCTTCACGCGAGATGCCTTCGCCGTACATGATATCGACTTCCGCCGTCTTGAACGGAGGCGCAATCTTGTTTTTGACGACTTTGATTTTCGTCCGGTTCCCGACCATGTCTTGGCCTTGTTTGAGCGTTTCAGCACGACGGACTTCGAGACGGACCGACGAGTAGAACTTGAGGGCACGACCACCAGGTGTCGTTTCCGGGTTACCGAACATGATTCCGATTTTCTCACGGATTTGGTTGATGAAGATGACGATCGTCTTCGACTTGTTCGTCGCACCAGACAATTTACGGAGCGCTTGGCTCATGAGACGGGCTTGAAGACCGACGTGTGAGTCTCCCATCTCCCCTTCAATCTCGGCTTTCGGAACGAGTGCCGCAACCGAGTCGACGACGAGGATATCGACCGCACCAGAGCGGACGAGGGCTTCCGCGATCTCAAGGGCTTGTTCCCCTGTATCCGGTTGTGACAAGAGCAACTCATCGATGTTGACGCCAAGGTTTTGGGCGTATTTCGGGTCGAGCGCGTGCTCGGCGTCGACGAAGGCTGCTTGCCCGCCGCGCTTTTGAACTTCAGCGATGGCATGAAGCGCCACCGTCGTCTTACCTGACGATTCAGGTCCGTACACTTCGATGACACGACCACGTGGGTAGCCACCGGCACCGAGGGCGATGTCAAGGGCGATTGAGCCTGATGGGGTAACGGAAACTTGCTGATCTGTATTTTCACCAAGGCGCATGATTGAGCCTTTACCGAATTGTTTCTCAATTTGGCGTAATGCCATTTCTAACGCTTGTTTACGATCACTCATAGATTAATGAGCCTCCTTTGATTGATACTTTCATTATAAGCGAACCGAGAACGATACACAAGTTTTTTGCGAACGTTTATTCGCCTTTTTTCATTTGTTGAAGGAGCGCCCATATTCCGTCTTTTGTCGCTCGGGCTTGAATGACGTGCCGCTCTTGATGTGGATAGTTGCGTTCAATCACGTCAATCCCGGCCGGTGACCGGATACCGATAAACACTTTGCCGACCGGTTGACCCGAACTTGACGTGGGTCCGGCTTCTCCAGTGAACGCCAGTCCATAATCCGTCTCGGTCTGACGAATCAAACCGAGGATCATTTCAAAGGCGACTTCTGTTGAGACGACCGAGTGTGACTCAATTGTATCAAGGGACACCCCTAAAAACCTATTTTTTAGCTCGTCCGAATACGTGACGACTCCACCTTTGAACACCGAGGATGCCCCCGGCACGGCCGTGAGCATTGCTTGGGCCTGACCGCCGGTGAGCGACTCGGCAATCGACAGTGTGGCATTGCGCGCTTGCAACTCTCGAATCAAATGGGTAGCGAGCGTCTCCTCATCGGAACCAAAGTAATACCGGCCGACCCGATTTAAAATGTCCCGTTTGACCCGGTCGACCATTTGCCGCGCCTCGGATTCCGTTTCGGCCCGAGCACTGATTCGAAGCCGTGACTCGCCCGACTCGGCATATGGGGCGACCGTCGGATTGGCACTGGTCGTTAAATCGACGACCGCCTCATCTAACGCGGACTCGCCGATTTCATAAAACCGAAGCGACTCGGAATGAATCGTCGCACCCGTGAACTTGTTCGGGAACGTAGACTCGACAATCGCTTTCATTTCCCACGGTACGCCAGGCAGTAAGAGCCATGTCGTCTCCCCTTCAATCCACATGCCGGGCGCAAGACCGACCGGGTTGTCAAGTACTTCGGACCCGGATAAGACGTCGGCCTGACGAGCGTCTCCTTCATTCATCGTCCGTCCGCGCGAGGCGACAAAACGACGAATCGTCTCGAGCGAGGCCTCGTCGCGGACGAGTGGACGGTCGAGCACGTCGGCAAGCATCGTCTTCGTGATATCATCGGCCGTCGGGCCAAGTCCGCCAGTGACGATAACGAGTTCGCTCCGGGCTTTCGCTTCTTCGAGCGTTGCTTTCAGGCGCTCCCGGTTATCCCCGACGACTACATGATACAGGACGGACAGTCCGTATTTCGACAGCTGTTCTGACAAGTAACGGGCGTTCGTGTTGGTAATTTCCCCTAAGAGCAGTTCAGAGCCTACCGCAATGATTTCGGTCCGTTTCATCCGAATTCCTCCCCCCAAATAAAAAAACGAGCTGTTCGGCCAAGCTGAACAACTCGTCTGTGCCGACGGTTACATCGACTTTACAATGATCTTGTAATTTTGTGCAAAATATTCGGCCCCTGAGTAAATCGTCAAGACGAGCGCGAGCCACATCGCCCATTCACCGAACGGAATGCCGACATAGCTGAAAATCGGGTTGCCGAACAGTAGGAAGATGATGGCAAAGAGTTGGACCCATGTCTTCGCTTTGCCCGACTTTCCGGCCGCGACGACGATGCCTTCATCGGCAGCCACGAGACGCAGCCCCGTCACCGCGAATTCACGCGAGAGGATGACGACGACGACCCAAGCCGCGACGAGGTCCATCTCGACGAGCAGGACGAGTGCCGCCGTGACGAGTAGTTTGTCAGCGAGCGGATCCATGAACTTCCCGAAGTTGGTGACCAAGTTGTGCTTGCGGGCGAGATGTCCGTCAAGCCAGTCAGTGATAGCGGCAATCGTAAAGATGACCGCGGCGATGAATTGATGGAGCGGTACGTCCGCCCCGAGGAAAGCGATGTCTCCCCAATCAAAATCTACGGCGAGTAAGACGACGAACACGGGGATGAGCAACACCCGTAACATCGTCAAACGGTTAGGTAGGTTCATCGAGAACTCCTCCTCTAGAAGGAGAGTCAACTTATTCTGCGTCGACTCTCTTTACAAATATATTTTGTGTGACCGGCGAGTCGGCTAATTCAAGCTCCCGGCCATTGACAACAATTTTCTCGACCCCACCGATCAAGCCGATTCGGATGCGAAGCGTATCCGTCTCCGCGTCCTCGATGACAATCGGGTTTTGTTTCGATTGGTTCGGATATTCCGGAGCGAGGAACGGTCCTTCGAGTGATGTGTCTCGGACGCCGACATACGTCGCCGGCGATTCTTTCACATGGATCTCCGTCGTCAACTTATCGGCTGTCGCAATCTCGTACGTGAGATCAGCTCCGCTCGTCGACGCGACCGCAATCGGCCCCGTCTCTTCAGCAGGCTCTTCTTCGACCGGCTCTTCCTCGACCGGTTCTTCTTCAACCGGTTCCTCTTTCGGGACATCCTTATTTTGGTCAATCGTCACACCCGAGTTCGACGGCTCGGCCGGTGACGCGTTTTGATCACCAAAATCAAGGTTTCGGACGACGTAATAGACGGCCGTCATCAAGAGGAAGGCGACGAGCACGAGCATGACTTTCGGTACCCAACGCGACACACGGCTCGACGTTTCCGAGGCTTTCGAGTAGGTTTGTTTTCGCGACAATTGAACGGTCGGCTGCGGCTCGATTTTCGGCAAGTCTTTCGCATACGTCTCGTACAGTTCATCGACATCAAGCCCTAACGATTCCGCGTACGTTTTGATGAACGCCCGTGCATAGAACGAGCCAGGGAGATTTTTGTAATCACCTTCCTCGATCGCGATGATATAGCGTTTTTGAATCTTCGTCGTCTGCTGGATTTGGTCGAGCGTCAAACCGCTCGCCTCACGCCTTTGTTTCAAAAAAGTCCCTAGTTCTGTCACAGGGGTCCACACCTTCCATTCAAGTAGTTATTCAAACCATTCTGCCTCACGATGTGTCTCTTGAGGAATAATGATCTCCTCATCTTGTGAGTTCCGTAGTTCGATGATGTAATCAAAGTCCTCGAACACACAGTCGGTGTTGCGCACATAAAGATCTGGGTGCTCGATGACTTTGACAGACGGAAGTCGCATGACTTCGCGAATCAATTGCCGATGGCGTTCATCCATCGTCCGCGTCGAGACGGCACCGTCGATGATGTAGACGTGGTCTCCTTCGCGTTCTTCCTCGAACAGCGAAGTCCGCACCGTCTGCTTCATGAGCGTCGAGGACAGGAATAGCCAGCGCTTGTTCGCACAGACGCTCGCTGCCACAATCGACTCGGTCTTTCCGACACGCGGGTTGCCGCGCACGCCGATCAACAAATGCCGCTCTTCTTTCATCAGTTCGGCGACGAAATCGACGAGGACACCCAGGTCCTCACGCACGAAACGAAACGTCTTCTTGTCATCGTTATCGTGCTCGATGTAACGTCCGTGTCGAATTGCGATCCGGTCCCGGAGTTTCGGGCGCCGGAGCTTGATGACGACGATGGCTTCCATCTTGCGCAAAATATGTTCCAGACGATGGACGTGATCGGCCGCCGGTGCCTTTAACAGCATGCCGCGGCGCTGTAGATCGACGCCGTTGATCGTCACGATTGAGATTTGAAGCATCCCCATCAGTGAGGCGATATCCCCGAGGATACCGGGTCGATTTTGGCAAAGTTCATATTCGAGATACCATTCTTCGAACTTATGATCCATCTCGTCCACCCTTTCTGATGTGTGCTCGCTACCTTGTTCATTCTAAATTATTTTAGAAGAATTGAAAAGAACTCGTTTCAACCGAGCCAACAAAGTTTCACACCCAACCGCCGTCGATCCGAAGCACGGTGCCGGTCATGTATGCGGCTGCCGGCGAGCAGAGGAAGCGGATTGTCTCCGCTACTTCTCCTGGGCCTCCTAACCGGCCGAGCGGAATCTCATCCCGAACGTCTTGTTTCGTCTCTTCTACCGTATCATTCATCGGGGTGTCAATCCACCCCGGCGTGACCGCGTTGATGCGGACGTGAAACGGTCCGGCCTCACGTGCGAACGCCTTGACGAATCCAAGCTGGGCGGCCTTGACCGTTGAATAGAGGACTTCTCCGGCCGCACCGACCTCGCCCCAGACACTCGAGACGACGACGATGTCGAGCGGGCGGTCATACGGTTTCTGCCCGACGACGTGCTGGACGAGACGGACCATCGAGCGGACATGGATGCGATACAGCCGGTCGAGCTCGAAGAGTGACTGATCGACGAGCAGACCGTAGGCATGATTACCGGCGACATGGATGATGCGGTCGACCGGTCCGAGCGTCTCGAGCCAAGCTTCGAGTCCGGCTTCATCGTCGAGATCACACGTGACGACGTCGGCCGTCAACTGTTCGTGTGAAGCGAACGCACGAAGCGACTCCGTTTGCGAATGCGCCTGCAAAATGAGTGCATCGTCTCGAAACGCTAGCGCGACGGCACGGCCAATCGCTCCGCTCGCTCCCGTGATGAGCGTCGTCACGGTTTCTTGACGACACAGACCGTCCGATGATCGGCTTGGAACAGACGGTCGTACGCCGCATACAGGTCGTCAAGCGTGATCGCATCGAGCAAGTCGGGGATGTCGAACATGTTGCCGTCGCTGAGCGCGTAGCGTGAGAACTGGTTGGCGATAAACTCTGGTGAATTGAGCGCCTTCAAAAACTGTCCTTTCATCATGCGCTTCTTGCGATCGAGTGTCTCGCCGCCGAGTTCGAGCGGACGCTCGAGAGCGGACGTGATCCGGTCGACGAACGTCTCGACGTGTGGCGTCTCCATTGACAGGACGGCGAAGGCGAACGTCTCTTCTGACGTATAGTCGAACGAGAACGCGTCATCAATCAATCCTTCGGCGTACAGTTCCGCATAGAGCGGTGCCGTCGTGTCGAACAAGGCGTGCATGAGGAGCTCGACGATGAGCTCTTGCTTCATGCCCTCTTTGCCGGGGCGTGGCGTATCTTTATAGCCGATCATCACTTTCGGGACCGAGACGTCCATCTCGATGACCCGTTCCGTCATATGGACCTTCTCGGGCTCCTCGACCACCTCACGCGCCGTCAATAGCGGCGCATCAAACGTCTTCGCCGCCTGATTGGCGGTAATCTCGGCAAGGACAGCGTCAGGGTCGATATTGCCGACGACGAACAGCACCATATTGCTCGGATGGTAAAACGCCTCGTGACAGCGATATAAATCGTCGGCCGTGATGGCGCTAATCGATTCGATCGTGCCGGCGATATCGATTTTGACCGGATGTTCGGCATACATCGCCTCAATCAAACCGAAGTAGAGGCGCCAGCCCGGATTGTCCTGATACATTTGAATCTCTTGGCCGATGATCCCTTTCTCTTTCTCGACCGAGGCCTCCGTGAAGTACGGCGCTTGGACAAAGTCGATCAACGTCTTCAAGTTCTCACTGACGTTCGACGTCGCACCGAACAAGTATGCCGTCCGGGTGAACGACGTGAACGCGTTCGCCGACGCGCCGAGGCGTCCGAACTGTTGGAACACGTCGCCGTCTTCTTTCTCGAACATCTTATGCTCAAGGAAATGGGCGATCCCGTCCGGCACGTCGACCCAATCTTCCGTTTTAAAGCGACGGTCGATCGAACCATATTTCGTCGTGAACGTGGCATACGTCTTCTCATAACCGGTCTTCTTCAATAAATAGACCGTCAATCCGTTCTCGAGGACGGTGTGATGGAGCGTTTCTCCGACGTTTGGAAAATCGAGTTTCATACAGTTCCCCCCTTTAAACAATAGACAGCCTGTAAATCCAGGCCCTTGGCGAGCGCGGCCACATCATCCCGCGAGGTCCGCTCGATGATGGCCATCTCTTCCTCGAGCGAGAACGGACGGATGTCCGAGCCGCTCATCCAAGCGATCAATTGGCGCGGGTTATCCCCGAGTTGACGACGTTGATGGTACAGCATCGCTTTCGTCTGTTCGAGTGTCTCGTCCTCGAACGTCCCGGCCTGGAGGTCGGCGAGTTGGTCGGCGATGATCGCCTCGGTCTTCGCCTGGTTCGAGGCATCGATCCCGGCATAGACGAATAACATCCGGCTGAGTGAGCTGTACTGCGAGGCGGCATAGTAGGCCAAACTCTCTTTCTCCCGGACGTTCATGAACAGTTTCGAGTGCGGGAAGCCGCCGAACAGTCCATTGACGACTTGCATCCGGACAGCGTCTTCACTGCGCGGGTCGACGTCGACTTGATAGGCGAGGTGCAATTTGCTCTGATTGATCGTTTGATGTTCCTCGAGACGCTGAAACTCACGGTCGACCGGCTGTGGATACTCACGGACGAGTCGTTCCCCGAGCCCTTCGAGCGGCGCGAACGCGGCAGTCACTTGCTCACGACTCACGTCGCCGACGACGTAGACGTCGACACGATCGTGACGGATCATCGAGGTATAGGCATCAAAGAGCGTCTTAGGCGTCACGTGCTCCAACTGTTCGAGTGTACCGAGCGACTGGATGGCGAGTTCGCCGCCGAGCAGTTCTTGAAGACGTTGCTGGGCGAAGCGCATCTTGTCATCGTATACCGATTCGATGCGCTGACGCTGGAGACGGGCCTCCTGTTCGACGATGAGCGGTTGGAACGCCCCGTCATAGGCGTTCGGACGTAGGAGTACTTCTTCGAGCAGCTTGATCGCCTCACTGAGCACCGGTTCGCCGACGAGCGCATCGCTCACGACTTCGAGCTGGAACTGGATGACATGTTCTTTGCCGACTTTCGACGCTCCGGCGTAAAGGCTCGCGTCATATAATTGTTCGAGCGGCGTATGAAACAATTCGATCGACGGATAGGCTTCTGTCGCTTTCTCCATCACATACGGCAGTAAAGCCCGGTCGGCAATCGTCTCAGCCGACAGTGGGGCCGCAAATGAGACGAGGCATGTCGTCGTTTTAAATTTTTGGGTCGGGTAGACCGAATAATGCAGTCGTTGTTGGAATTGTTCGATTCCTTTCATAAGTTGATCTACTCCTTTTTCTTTTTCGTTTTGAACACGTCCGCACCGCGGGCGTATTCTTGATCGGGAACTCCGGCCACGACATTGGCGTAACGGGCCGCGGTGAACAAATAGTCGCTCAGCCGGTTATAGTACGGGAGCTGACGAGCGGCGGCGTCGACGTTGACGAGCTCTCGTTCGACACGGCGACAGACGGTACGTGCCACGTGCAGGCTCGCCGCACCGACACTGCCACCCGGCAAGATGAAGCGGACGAGCTCCGGACATTTCGGTTCAAGTTCGTCAATCCACGTCTCGAGCTCGGTGACGATTGTCAAATCGACTTGTTGTGGCGGCGTCTCAGTATACATGAGCTCGGAACCGAGATCGAATAGATCATGTTGAATCTTCGTCAGCTGGGACCGGAGCGTCTCGTCTGTCTGATGGGCGAGCGCGAGACCGATCTGACTGTTCAATTCATCTAACAGCCCCATCGCCTGGATGTGCGGATGAATCTTTAAGACACGTCCGCCGATGAGTGATGTTTCCCCTTTGTCCCCGCCTCGTGTGTACAGTTTCATGTCATTTCCTCCTTGATGCCACAAATGGTGACCCATAGGAGTCACCATTGTCGTTATGCGTGCGGTTGTGTGTACGGAAGATGAATCGTGAACGTTGTCCCTTCCCCGTGCGTGCTCGAGACGTCGACCGTGCCTTGATGGGCATCGATGACGTTTTTGACGATGGCGAGACCGATGCCGGTACCCGTCTTGCCGCCGCTCGTCCGCGCTTTATCCGCTTTGTAGAACCGTTCGAACACGAACGGCAAATCTTCTTTCGGGATGCCGCTGCCCGTATCCGACAAACGGATCACGAAGCCGGCCTCCTCTTCACTCGCCTCGAGCCGGATTGATCCCGACTCGGTATGGGCGATGGCATTGCCGATCAAGTTCGTGAACACTTGTTCCAATCGGTCCCCGTCCGCCTCGATGGCATGACGCGGGGCCTCCGTTGACAGCGTGATGCCTTTTTCGTTCGCCATTTGGTTGAATTTGCGCATGACGCGCGGAAGAAATTCACCGAGGTCGAACGTCGTGAACTGCATCGTCTCTTTGCCTGACTCGATTCGTGCCAGGTCGAGCAAATCGTTGACGAGACGGGCCAATCGAAGCGATTCATCGTAGATGATGGAAGCGAACTCTTTCGTCGCGTCATCACTTTCGGTCATGCCGTCGATAATCGCCTCGGAATACCCTTGAAGCGTCACGAGCGGTGTCCGTAGCTCGTGGCTGACGTTGGCAACAAAATCGGTTCGCATCTTGTCAAGACGATGGCTCTCGGTCGTGTCACGGATGACGACGACCGCGCCTTCAAAATCATCCTCGCCGAGAAGCGGTGTCACCGTCAACGTATAATAATGTTCGTCTTGTTTCACTTCGATCGTCTTCTCCGGTGCCCCGGCAACGACGTCCTCATAGAGAGACAGGACGACTTCATGCGGCTGTTCGTCGATGAGGAGCGGTTGGGCTTGCGGGTTCGTGACAATGACGTTCGCATGACGATCGAGCGTGATGACCCCATCGGCCATCGACCGTAAAATCGAGGCGAGTTGGAGCCGTTCTCGATCGAGCGCATTCACGTATGTCGACAGTTGGCTACTCATCGCATTGAACGACCCGGCCAACTCCCCGATCTCATCGTTCGACTTCTGGACGAGACGGAGGTCGAATTGCCCTTCTCCCGTCTTATTGACCGCGTCACGCATCTCGCGGAGCGGTGCCGTGATCCGGGTCGATAAAAAGAAGGCAAATACGGTCGTGACGATGATCGCCGACGCGACCGTCCAAAAGATGATCGTCCGAGCCCCTTCGTTCGCACTCGAGATCGCGTCGAGCGGTTCGATCAAATAGAGCGTATATTCGCCTGTCTCGAGTGAGAATGTCGTCCGATACGCGAGTGCCGCCTGATCGTCAAATGACGAAAAGTTTCCAATCGCCGTCTCCCCGACCGCCTGATACGTTTCCCAATCCTGACGGCCGAGCTCCGTCATGAGACCGTCGACTTCCGTTCCAAAGTTCGAACGGACCGTCCCGTTCTCTAATATATAGTTCGCACCGTACACTTCAATGATTTGGTCGACCGTCCGTGACGCGTCCCCTTCTTGAAGCAACACCGACTGGACCTGCCCGCCGAGCTTGGCCAAGTGGCCGCGTTCCTGGTCGATATGGAACGAGTTGAAAAACTCGAGCATCAACACAGAGACGATGAACAAGATGAGACTGACCAATACGAGAATCGTCAACCATAGTTTTGTGACGATGCTATTCCGGCGAATCATCACTCACTGATGACTTCGAACTTGTACCCGACACCCCATACCGTCGTGATCATTTGCGCGGCTTCTGGAGAGACACGGTTCAACTTCTCCCGGAGTCGTTTCACGTGTGTGTCGACCGTTCGAAGGTCTCCAAAGAATTCATAGTTCCAAACTTCTTTCAAGAGCTGCTCTCGTGAAAACACTTTGTCGACTTGTTTGGCCAAGAAGAACAAGAGCTCATACTCTTTCGGCGTGAGCGCGATTTCTTCTCCGTCGACCGTGACGCGGTGCGCATCGTTGTCGATCGTCAAATGCGCGAAGACGATCAAGTCTTTTGATTTTTCGGCCGTACGCAAATATTTCGTCGAGCCCGAGCGGCGAAGGAGTGCCTTGACGCGCAAGACGACCTCACGCGGACTGAACGGTTTGACGATATAATCGTCCGCTCCGACTTCGAAACCTTGGACACGATCGACTTCTTCGCCTTTCGCCGTCAGCATGATGACCGGTGTCGCCTTCGATTTCCGAAGCTCGGTACATACTTCGACCCCGTCCATTTTCGGCATCATCAAATCAAGCAGGATGACATCAAAATTGTGCTCAAGGGCGAGCTGAAGCGCCTCTTCCCCGTTCGTCGCTTCGACGATCACATATTGTTCCCGTTCCAAATACATTTTTAATAGGCGGCGAATTCTTTCCTCGTCGTCGACCACTAAAATTTTAGTTTTATTAGCCATCCACTAAACCTCCTAAAGAACCATTACAAGATGTAGCGAATGTTGCACAATTGTGAACATTTCGCTCTCTTTCATAACTATACCACTCTATTATTTGGCTTCACAACGGTCAGTTGACAGCGGCGTAAAAAAAGAAGCCACCGAAGTGACTTCTTTTTTTACGCATATGAGTGCAAACCTGCGATGACGAGGTTGACGAACACCAAGTTGAACATGATGACGGCGAAGCCGCCGACACATAACCAAGCGGCTTTTGTTCCCGTCCAACCACGTTGGATGCGCATATGCAAATAGTAGATATAGATGAGCATCGTGATGAGCGCCCACACTTCTTTCGGGTCCCAGCCCCAGAAACGGTTCCAGGCGATTTGTGCCCAAATCATCGCGAAGATGAGTCCACCGAGGATGAACACCGGCAAGCCGATGGCGATCGACCGGTAACTGATCTCGTCGGCGAGATCGAGATCGACTTTTTTCGCGAGCGGTTGAAGCGCCTCGGCAATCCGTTTTCGCAAGATGACGAAACGAAGCAGTACATAAATCACGACGCCGGCGATGACCGACCAAATGAGCGTGTTCAACTTCAATGTATTGATGAACGTCGGTAACTCAAGTGACAGTCCGCCCGAACCAGAGAGAAGCTGAGCCCCTTCCGGCACGAACAACATCGGCATGAAGTATTCATACGACTCTTGTGTCCCGCGGTCGTTCGTGAACTCGACCACGCCACCGGCACCGATCGCCTTGAAGAGCATCGAGACGAGAATGAAGCCGAGCGTGCACATGAGGACGAACATCGTAATCTCAAGCCACGTTCGTGACTTCGACTGTTCCCGCATCGACGTCTCATTCAATAAGAAAATGAGACCTGAGGCGAAGCTGATGGCGAGAATTCCTTGGCCGAGCGCGGCCGTCGTGACGTGAATTTTCAACCAGACACTGTTCAAGGCCGGGATAAGCGGTGCCACTTCGCTCGAGAACATCGAAGCGAAAGCGATGACGAGAAGCGCCACCGGCATGGCGAACAAGCCAAGCACGTCATTTTTATAAATCCCGTACACGACGAGGAACCCGAACACCATCATCATGCCGAAGAACGTCGTGTATTCGTACAGGTTCGATACCGGTGCATAACCGACCCCGACCCAACGTAAAATAAAATATGTCATTTGAGCGATGAAGCCGATGACGGCCAAAATGAACGCATATTTGCCGTAGGCGATACGGTTGACGTTTCGGCCTTTGCGCATCCCGCTGACCGCGATCGTGAATAACACGGTCGCGACAGCGTAAAGGATGAACGCGATAAAGAGCAAACGACTGCTCCACTGAATCCACTCCATTATGATTCCCCTCTTTCATTGGTTGAGTTGTCGTCCGTCTTTTTTTCAAACCGTGCCTGATCTTCCCAGATCGGCAGGCCATTTTTCTCTAGGAGCGGTGTGATTTCGCGATTGAGCGAGGACGGGTTCTTGTTGGTGAAACCAGCGACGAGCACGTCCGTCTCATTGTGTCGGCGAATCCAGATACGACGGTGCGGCCAATACATCCCCATGACAATTCCAATCATGAAGATGACTCCACCGACAATCAAAATCGGATACGTCGAGTCACTCTTGACGCGTAGACCACTCGTACTTGCCATCTCCGTACCAGCGAACTGGAACACATAGCGATTATCTTCATCGGCCACGTTTAAACGAATTCCAATCAAATTCGATTCCGTCGTGCCGTCTGGTGTGTCAATCGCCATGAAGAAGGCCGGGTTGAGTGCCCGTGGCGATTTCGTGTTCGGTTGGCCGTCCTTGACCTCAAAGTCAGGATACAGGTCGTTCAGTTTGACCGTGACGTCTCCGAGGTCATACGTCGTCTCCGGGTTCGTCAAATCGACCGTGAACGGTCCATACACATCACCTGTCTCTTTATCGGCAACGTTAAAGGACATCGACAAGAATTCCAGGCGACTCGAATACTGTTCTTGATACACTTCGTACTTTTCAAACTTGAACGGGTGGTTCACTTTCGTCGAACCGGTATCGACTTCCTCGAGTTGCGGCGATCCGTCCTCGTTCGTCCCGGTCTTCTTGAACAGCGTCAATTCCGTCTCATAGTTTTTCGGGACTGCGCCCGCTTTCTCGATCGCCTTGGCAAATTTCGCATCTTCCGCGTTATTTTCCGGATCATACATCTCTAAGATGAACTGATCGTTGCGAAGATAATATTCATCATCCGTCGCTTCGAGCGGAACCGTATCGCCTTCGCGCACCCATTCGAGCGTATCCGTATGGAATGCCGGGAAAACGCGAAGCATCGCCCCGATGAAGAAGATGACGAGCCCAATGTGATTGACGTATGGACCCCAGCGACCGAATCGATATTTCTCGGCGAGTAAGGCATCCCCATCACGCTTCACTTGATAACGCTTGGCTTTTAAAGCCTCTCCGAACGCATCGATTTGCTCGTCCGTCCCTTTTCCCTCACCAATCAAACGTTGTCCGCGCATGAAGCGATCGGTACGTCGGACCGGTTGAAATTTCAACGCTTTATACAGCGGGAAAAATCGATCAATCGATACAACGATGAGCGATAACGTCAGCATCACGATCAACGTGATGTACCACCACGATGTATAGAGGTTGTGGAATCCTAGCGTGTAGTAAATCGTACCCGGTGTCCCGTACTCGTCCGTGTAATACTGGTTCGCCGGCAACTGTTGCGGAATATACATCTCTTGCGGGAAAATCGTTCCGATCGCCGACCCGACGATGATAAGCCCGATGAGCCATAGACCGACCTTGACCGATGCAAAAAAGCTCCACACCCGGTCAATCCATGACCGTGGACGACGCTTCGATCGTAAATCGGCGCCGTCGTATTTCATATCTAGCATTTGTGCGCCCCCCGTTCGCTTACAATGACTTCTCGGCCAACTCCATCAGTTTCTCTTTCGTGAGTTCACCTTCGTACTTTTCAATCACTTTGCCGTCGGCATCGATGACGAACGTGACCGGCAAGTTATAAATCCCGTACGCCTTCTCGACTTCGCTGCGCGTGTCCATCAAAATCGGATAGTCGAGCTTGACGCCGAGGCCGTTCACGAAATTATCGACCCGAAGCGGTGTCTCGCCGACGTTGACCGCCCAAAAATCGACGCCCATGTCTTGGAGTGCGGCATAGTTATCCTGGACGACCGGCATCTCTTTCTCACACGGTTCACAGAATGTGCCCCAGAAGTTCAAGAGCAACCCTTTACCGTCGTATGTGTCACGCTCGACCATCGTCGTCCCGTCAAGACTGACGAGCTTGAAGTTCGGCGCATCGTCACCGGCCTCGATACGTCCGTCGTTGCCGGCTTGTTCAAACAATTGCATGATAACGACCGCTCCTGCGAACAGGACCATCGTCATAATCATGAGCCGCCAAAATGACCGTTTTTTCTTATGGGCCATCGCCTGGTTCATGCGATCACCCGACTTTGTTTCTTTCGTCATGAGTTCACACCATCCTTTAGTTGTTATTGTACTGAAAAAACACCAAAAACGCACATTAACAGACTTTTTTCATCTTTTTGTCACACAATCTCCACAAAATAAAAAATCATCCTATCTCAGGACGATTTTTTAGTTGTTATTTTTTCTTTTTCTTGCCCCGTTGTACGGGTGGTACGGTCGGGTTGGCAAGCTCACGTAGCTTCGATACTTCCTTGCGTGACAGTTCACGCCATTCGCCCGTCGTGAGACCGTCGAGCGTCAAGAAACCGAACTGTTCGCGTTTCAGTTTGATGACTTCTGAACCGACTGCTTCGAGCATGCGACGGATTTGACGGTTATGGCCTTCCGAGATGACGATTTCTAAGATGGCCGAGTTTTTCTTATGGTCGACCGTCTTCATCTTCACTTGGGCGCTACCCGTCTTGTAGCCGTCATCGAGTTCGACACCCGACTCGAGTTGTTTAATCGCGATATACGAAGGAATGTTCTTCACTTTCGCGACATAACGTTTTGGGATCTTGAACTTCGGATGGGTCATCATGTTCGAGAACTCACCGTCATTCGTTAAAATGATGAGTCCCGTCGTGTTATAGTCGAGACGTCCGACCGGGAAGACACGCGATCCAGGTGGTACGAGATCGGTGATGACTTTCCGTCCTTTATCATCTTCGACCGTCGAGACGTAACCGCTCGGCTTATAGAGCACATAATAAACATGCTCTTCTTGTTCGATTTTCACACCGTCGACCTCGACTTCAGACTTTGGACCGACTTTCGTACCGAGTTCGCGCACGACTTTCCCGTTGACGCGCACCCGTCCATCTAAAATCATTTCTTCGGCTTTACGCCGTGAGGCGACACCTGCTTGGGCAATCACTTTTTGTAAACGTTCCATTTATTCATTCTCCAATCTATCTTGCGTAATCGCAGACGGCTGGCCGAAGAACAAATCGCCTTCGTCCGAGAGCTCGTCTTCAAACGTTAATGGGGGCAATTCATCGAGTGAATTGAATCCAAAATGGTCCAGGAAATGTTCGGTCGTCCGGTATAACTTGGCCCGGCCAATCGTCTTGGCCCGGCCGGCCGCTTCAATCAATCCTTTAGACAACAGCGTATGGATGACACGCTCGACTTTGACGCCCCGGACTTCCTCGATATCGGCCCGGGTGACCGGTTGCTTGTACGCGATGATGACGAGCGTCTCCATCGCGGCACGTGATAACGCCTGTTCGGCCATCGTGCCGACGTAACGTTGAATGTACTCCGACACTTCAGGAATCGTCACGAGCTTATACACGCCCGCGGATTCAATCAGTTGGAACGGACGACCCGAATCTTTGAACGATGCTTCTAGTTTGCTCAACTGTTCGCGTGCAGCGGCTTCCGAAATGTCGAGCGTGTCCGCGAGGGCCCGCACTTCCATTCCTTCTTCGCCGACGACGAACAATAGACTCTCAATAATCGTTTCATAAGACAGCAACGGCTTCATCCCTTTCCTTTGACGATTCGACGAACGAGATTTGAATGTCTCGCTCTTCCTGTTTGGTCGTAACGACGCGCAACTTGATCAATTCGAGTAGCGCC
Organism: Exiguobacterium sp. s5; assembly: GCF_018618075.1. Lineage (NCBI taxonomy): Bacteria > Bacillati > Bacillota > Bacilli > Caryophanales > Exiguobacterium > Exiguobacterium sp. s5. Next base: position 21,444 of record NZ_JACSLK010000003.1, read on the forward strand.
ATGAACGTGACGACAAGGTCCGACACATCGGGACGTTCCTCAAAAAACGAGAAGAACGATGTTGTCCGCTTTGCCGAGACGTGATCGTGCAACCGTGTCATCTGTTCTTCAAGCGTCCGTTCTTCACGTTTGATCGTCTTTTTGCGACGCTCTTTCCACCGCTTGCGTTCGACCATTTTCGAATAGGCGTGTAATAAGTCCGCAAAGTTGAGTGGACCGTCATACGGCTGGACGAGGTCGGACATGTAGCGCGTCAAATCCTCACCGGGACGGCTATACAGTTCGAGGCGAGACTCTTCTTGCTCGCGCATGAATACGACCGCTTCTTTATACGCCTTATATTCAATCAACTGTCGAATCAACCCTTCTCGGGTCGGTTCTTCCCCAAAGTCGGGAATGTCATCTTCTTCAACTGGAACCGGTGGCAACAGTTGCTTGCTCTTCAATTGGAGCAACGTCGCCGCCATGACCAAATATTCACTGGCCACATCGAGTTCAAATTTTTGCATCGTCCGGATATAGGCGACATACTGATCCGTGACCTCGGAGACAGAGATGTCTGCGATGTCGAGCTCCATTTTTCCAATCAAGTGGAGCAACAGGTCAAGCGGGCCTTCGAACGTATCGATTTTGACGTTGTACGCTTCCATAGAGACACCTGCCATTTACATTTTTGCGCTTTAGTATAACATGTTTTGTAGTACCGTGACCACGAAAGGAGAAATTTGATGTCGACGCCTTTTATCCAGTATACGCTCTTATTTGAATGTCATGCCGATTATTTCGAGTGCCACGAAGTGCTTGAAGAAGCATGGCAGGACGGGGGGCGAGAGGATCTCGGTTACGCTGCCTTGATTCAATACGCCGTTGCCCACTACCATGCCCGTCGCGGTAACACGCCCGGTGCAAAAAAGAGTATCGCAGCGTTACAGCAGAAGCTCACGTTGGCCGTGACCGAACTCGAAGCCCTCGGAATCGATACCGCGACGTTTGCCCGTGACTTGGAGCGTTGGCCGCTCCCGGAGGCGCTTCCGCTCAATGAAGCGACACGACAACGCATCGAGCGTTTGAAGCCCGCCTTCGAACCGACCACTTTGACGTTTGACGAGCTCGTCCATAAACATATGTATCGAGACCGGACACCCGTCGTCACCGAACGGCTCCGGGCGCTTGAGGCACGTAAAAAAGCTAGGCGCTGAGCCTAGCTTTTTTTAAATGACGACTTGGTTCCATTTATCGAGCAAGTCACCGGTTTTGCCTTGACCGACAAGCGTCAAGTCGAGCGGCAATAAGTTCCGGGTCTCATCGAGCAATTCGTAAGAACGCTTCTCGCCGCGGAACGACGGAGACAGCGCGATATGATGGATGAACATCGTCGTCTCTTGTTGCTCCATCCCGATGATCCCGACGAAGTCTTCCCCGACTCTCCACAGATAGAGGAATTTGGCAGGGTCTTCTTCGTAGGACCGGACGAGTTCGAGCAAGGCGAGCGGAGATTTGTCGCTACATGAGAACGCGAGCAAGCCCATCGCCGTCTTTTCGTACGATTGTTTGTATTTCACCAGCATTGCTGGTTTCACCACCTTTAGTCATTCATGTTTCACTAAGTGAACACGTGAGAGACATGGCTCATTGTGCCATAACGTTCAGGCAGAAATCAATTCTCGTCCCAAACTTTAACTTCGGCCATCTTCGTGCCTTGACGAAGTTTGACCGCGTGCTCAAGGCCAGACGTCACTTTTCCGAAGACCGTGTGGACACCGTCGAGATGTGGTTGTGGCTCATGGACGATGAAGAACTGTGACGAGCCCGTGTTGCGTCCGGCGTGTGCCATTGAAAGCGAACCCGCTTCATGTTTGTATGGGAACGATGTCGATGTCTCACATGGGATCGTCTTGCCTGAACCACCCATGCCTGTCCCGTCTGGGCAGCCGCCTTGGCTGACGAAACCTGGGATGACCCGGTGGAACGTCAAACCGTTATAGAAGCCGCTGTTCGCGAGCTCCTCGAAGTTGTCGACCGTGATCGGTGCCGCATCGTGGAACAAGTCGAATTCGATCATTTCGCCGTTTTCTAATTTCATAGATCCTTTTTTCATGAAAAGTTACCCCTTTATGTTCATATTGTCATTCTCACTCACACATTGCCCATTCTATCAAAAAAAACCGTCTGTCTCCACTATTTTGTGGAAACAGACGTTCTGACTTACCGCTTACTGGATGACGGCGTGGACGAGTGGACGCGCCGTCGGCTCTGTCGCACCGATCGTGTACGCGTGGTCCATCCGCTCGAGCGCAGATGTCATGTCTTCTTTGTTCGAACGGAGCACGGCGATCACGTCACCGGCCTCGACCTTGTCACCGACTTTCTTCTCGAGCGTGATACCGGCCGCGAAGTCGAGCTGATCATCTTTTGTCGCCCGACCTGCGCCGAGGAGCATCGCTGCCACACCGACTTCGTCAGCGATAATCGACTCGACGTAACCCGCTTGTTTCGCGACGAACGTTGTCTCATACTTCGCTTGCGGAAGTTTCGACAAGTCATCGACGAGCGACGCGTCGCCACCTTGTGCCGCTACGAACTGACGGAACACTTCGAGGGCATGACCGTCGGCCATCCGTTTCTCAAGGTCAGCATACGCTTCCTCGAACGTCTGATAGAACTCGCCGAGTACTGCCATATGGCCGGCAATCGTGAGGGCAATCGTCTTCAAGTCGGTCACGTCTTTGCCCGAGAGGACTTCAATCGCTTCTTTCACTTCATTGGCGTTCCCGATTTCGAAACCGAGCGGCTGGTCCATATCCGTGATGACGGCGACCGTCTTACGGCCGACGTTCTTACCGATGGCGACCATCTCTTCAGCGAGCGCTTTCGCGTCGTCGAACGACTTCATGAACGCGCCTGAACCCGTCTTGACGTCAAGGACGATGCTGTCGGCACCGGCCGCGATCTTCTTCGACATGATTGAGCTCGCGATGAGCGGGATTGAATCGACCGTCGCCGTCACGTCACGGAGTGCGTAAAGACGTTTGTCGGCAGGCGTCAAGTTGCCCGTCTGACCGATGATTGACATCTTGATATCGTTTACTTGCTTCGTGAACTGTTCTTCCGTCAACTCGACGTTGAAGCCAGGGAACGATTCGAGCTTATCGATCGTCCCGCCCGTGTGGCCGAGACCACGACCACTCATCTTCGCGACCGGAATACCGATTGACGCGACGAGCGGAGCGACGATTAAGCTGATTTTGTCACCGACGCCGCCAGTCGAGTGTTTATCGACTTTTTTACCTTGGATGTTCGACAAATCGATGACGTCACCAGACTTGACCATCTCCATCGTTAAGGCCGCCGTCTCTTTCTCTGTCATGCCGTTAAAGTAAATCGCCATCGAAAGGGCCGACATCTGATAATCAGGAATCGTCTCGTTCGTGAAGCCTTCGATGATGAAGCGAATCTCCTCTTCGTTCAATTCGCCACCGTTACGTTTTTTCAAAATCAAATCGACCATGCGCATAAGTTTCGTCCTCCTAGTTGGGTAGTGGTTACATGCTTTGAATCGTGCCGCGTACGAGTGAAAGGAAGTCTTGGCGGACGCGTTCTGTCGTCTCGATGACTTCTTCATGGTTGAGCGGTTGATCTAAAATCCCGGCTGCCATGTTCGACACGCACGAGATGCCGAGCACTCGCATATCTGAGTGACGGGCCACGATGACTTCAGGCACCGTCGACATGCCGACAACGTCGCCTCCGAGCAGGCGAGCCATCTTCACTTCGGCCGGTGTCTCATACGTCGGACCCGTGTTCCCGAAGTAGACGCCTTTTTGAACAGAAAGTCCAAGTTTTGTGGCGACGCCTTCCGTCAATGTGACGAGCTCCTTATCGTACGCTTCTGACATGTCCGGGAAACGTGTTCCGAAGTCGCTCGCGTTCTTGCCGATGAGCGGGCTCGTGCCGAAGAAGTTGATGTGATCCGTGATGATCATCAAGTCACCCGGGTTGAACGACTCGTTGCAAGCACCGGCCGCGTTCGTGACGATGAGTGTCTCGACACCGATCAATTTGAGGACGCGGACCGGGAACGTGACTTGTTCCATCGAGTAGCCTTCATAGAAATGGAATCGTCCTTGCATCGCGACGACGCGCTTCCCTTCGAGGTCACCGAAGACGAGTTGGCCGGCGTGTCCTTCGACGGTCGATACCGGGAAGTGCGGGATGTCTTCGTAAGGGATTTTGACCGCGTTCTCAATCTCATCGGCGAGGACGCCGAGTCCTGAGCCGAGGATGAGTCCGATTTCTGGTGTTCCGTTCATGCGTTCCTGTAAAAATGCCTTTGTTTCGTTCCAATTTACCATGAGTGGTGCCTCCTCAAATTTCGTTTAAGAAACTCTTTCCGTGTGCTGGTGCATCGACATCGAAGTTATCCGCGACCGTGGCGCCGATGTCGGCAAACGTTCCCCGAATCCCGAGGTCGACTGCTGTCGCGCCGTGATGATGGACGATGAGCGGTACGTACTCACGCGTGTGGTCCGTACCTGGTGCCGTCGGGTCGTTCCCGTGATCGGCCGTGATGATGAGCAAGTCGTCTTCACGCAACTTCTCCATCACTTCTGGTAGACGGGCGTCATACTCTTCGAGCGCGATTGCATAGCCTTCCGGGTCACGGCGGTGACCGAAGAGCGCGTCAAAGTCGACGAGGTTCAAGAAGCAGAGTCCTTCGAAGTCTTCATCGAGCGATGCGACAAGTTTGTCCATCCCGTCCATGTTCGACTTCGTCCGAATCGCTTTCGTGACGCCTTCGCCATCGTAAATGTCGCTGATTTTCCCGAGGGCGATCACGTCTTTGCCGGCCGTCTCGAGCGTGTTCATGACCGTCTTGCCGAACGGTTTGAGCGCGTAGTCGTGACGGTTTGACGTCCGGACCCAAGCACCAGGCGTTCCGAGGAACGGACGGGCGATGATGCGACCGAGCATGTACGGGTCTTCACGTGTGATATCACGGGCGTATTCGCAGATGCGATACAACTCGTCGAGCGGGACGACTTCTTCGTGCGCCGCGATTTGAAGCACCGAGTCAGCCGACGTGTAGACGATCAACGCGCCGGTGTTGACGTGCTCTTCACCGAGCTCATCCAAAATCTCTGTCCCTGAAGCCGGCTTGTTGCCGATGATGTCGCGTCCGCTGAACTCTTTGAGACGATTGATCAAGTCATCCGGGAACTTTTCGAAGACGCGGAACGGCGTATCGATATGAAGACCCATGATCTCCCAATGGCCGGTCATCGTGTCTTTCCCCGCTGAAATCTCTTCCATGCGTCCGTAGGCGCTAGGCGTCTCCGACGGTTCGATTCCTTCGATCGGTTTAATGTTCGACAAGCCGAGACGGCCCATGTGCGGCATGTTCAAGCCGCCATGTTCACGGGCGATATGTCCAAGCGTGTCTGAACCGACGTCACCGAACTGATCGGCATCTGGGGACTCCCCGATTCCGACCGAGTCCATGACGACCAAGAAAATACGTTTAAATTTCTTCACAAAAAGTTCCTCCTTTAGTGTCGTTACGCACGCGGGTGATGTTTTCGATAGACATCATGGAGTCGTGCCTTATTGACATGTGTGTAAATTTGAGTCGTGGAGAGGTCTGCATGCCCGAGCATCTGTTGGATGGCCCGAAGGTCGGCGCCGTTCTCGAGCAAGTGCGTCGCGAACGAGTGCCTGAGCACGTGCGGCGTGATCTCTTTTTGGATGCCGGCCTCTTTGGCCCGTCGTTTAATCATCTTCCAGAATCCTTGACGACTGAGCCGGCCGCCACGTCCGTTCAAGAACAACGCCTCGGTCTCCCGACCACCGAGCCCGTTACGAGCCTGCTGGATATAGCGTTCGACAAAGTTTTGGGCGACCGATGACACCGGGATGATTCGGGCGCTCTCGCCTTTGCCTTCACACTGTAGATACCCCAATTCGAACTGTAAATCATCCAAATCGAGCCCAAGAAGTTCGCTGACGCGCATACCCGTGCCGTAGAGCAGTTCGAGCATGGCCCGATCGCGCAGCGCAAGCGGGTCTGACGTCGGTACGCTGTCGAGCAACCGCTCGACTTCGTCTTGCGACCACGTGTCCGGTAGATGGCGCTCTGCTTTCGGCGTCTCTAAATAGAGCGCCGGATCAGTCGTCGTCCCACCCGTCATCTTTAAATGATGATGGAACGTCCGAATCGAGCTGACGGCCCGCCGTAATGATGAGGCGGCCCGACCGGCTTGCGACAACTCTTCCATATGCTTGACGATATGTGCCCGCGTGACTTCATTCCATTCGGTCACCCCGAGCTGGGTCAGTGTCGATAAGTACTGGGTCAAATCGCTCGCATAGGCTTGTCTCGTATTCGTCGACATTCGTTTTTCTACCGTCATGTACTGCAAAAATGACTCGACTTGCGAACGCATGACATCCCCCTCCTTCCTCGTTACACCTGAATACGCTTACATCATATCACTTATGTAAACCGTTGTGAAGACGTCTGACCTCATTTTTTCAAAAGCTTTTTTGTGACAAATTTCAGTGAGGTTTTCACGCCATCTTTTCGATTGGGGCTTACGAATCCTGTCACGATTTGGTACACTCAAGACGACTTATTAAACTGATTTAAAAAGTTAGGAAGGAGTCGTCCATGGACCAGAACACTACCAATCTGACAGTCGCCGTCCGGCGGCAGCTCGTCTTATCCGGTCACTCGACCATCGCCGCCATCTCGGAAGCGACCCGGCTCAGCTTCCCGACCGTCAAGAAGCAGTTGGAGCAATTGATCGCGGCCGGTGAGGTGTTCGAACACGGTTTTGAAGATTCACGTGGCGGACGCCCGGCCAAACGGTACGTCTATAACGAGCGGTTCACCCATGGGTTGACGCTCTACGTCGAGAAGTCGGTCGTCCGCTATCGACGCATCGATTGCATGGGTGTGTCGCTCGATGACGGGACACAAGCGATTCGAGACGGGGACCACCTCGGTGCGCTCGGTGCGGTGCTCGATCGACAGCTGGACCAGACCCCCGACGTGAGCGCGATTTCCATCGGTGTCGCGGCGGCCGTCGCGGACGGGACGGTCATCTTCGCGCCGGACTATCCGACGTTCGCACATCTTGACTTGAAACGTTGGGTCGAGTCACGCACCGCTCGTCCTGCCGTCATCGAGAACGATATGAACGCGGCCGTCTATGGATACGGACACACGCACGAACTCGCCGGCGACCAGTCGATCGTATACGTTTATTTAGGAAAGAACGGACCGGGTGCCGGGATTCTCATCAACGGACAGCTCATCCGGGGCAAGACCGGATTCAGCGGGGAAATCTCGTTTTTACCGCTCTATGACGACGCGACGTTTCATGACCGGATGGCGAGTGAGCGGTCGACCCCGGCCCCGTTATCGGACACGGCGCTCGATGCGCTCGGCCGGCTCGTCGCGACGTTCACCGCGACGCTCAATCCGCACGCCATCATTTTTTCGGACGTCGATCTCGTCGATACCGAGTTGGAGGGGATTCGGAACGCCTGCCAGCGTCATATTCCGGCGGCTCACACCCCAGATTTATTGATCGGCATATGGGAGGAAGATTATTTCGCAGGCTTAGCTCGACGTTGCGTCGGGTTGATCCTTGAATCGATTTGAAGAGGTGAATTATGACAGGATTTTTATTATTGACCGTGATTTACATTGCCTTTATCAGTCTTGGCCTGCCCGACGCCTTGCTCGGGGTCGCTTGGCCGTTGATGCACACCGAGTTCAACGCCCCGATCTCGATGGCCGGTTGGATTTTTATGACCATCGCCGCGGGTACGATTTTATCGAGTCTGCTCAGCGGGAGATTGCTCGAACGGTTCGATACGAAGCAAGTCACGTTCGGCTCCGGGCTCGTGACGGCCTTCTGTCTGCTCGGCTTTTACGCGGCCCCGTCCTTGATTTGGCTGTTCGTCCTAGCGATTCCGCTCGGGCTTGGCGCCGGGGCGGTCGATGCCGCCCTCAACCATTACGTGGCGGACAACTATAAGGCGCACCATATGAACTGGCTCCATTGTTTCTGGGGCGTCGGGGCGACGGGCGGACCGCTCGTCATGGCCGGTGTCTTGACGGAGAACGGATGGCGCGACGGCTATTTGATCGTCGCATTGATCCAGTTCGCACTCGCCTTCATCCTGCTCCTGTCGTTCCCGCTCTGGAAGCGCGAAGTCAACGTGGGACCGACTGCACTCGAACGACAAGAGACGGCCGTGACCGCGCTCGAACGAAAACTGCCGAAAGGCATCTCCTATGCGTTGGCCACGTTCCTACTCTATTGCGGGATCGAGGCGCTCATCGGGCTGTGGGCGAGCAGCTATCTCGTCCAGATGAAACAGTTCTCCGTCGCGACGGCCGCGACGTGTGTGTCGATTTATTACGGCAGCATCACGCTCGGGCGTTTCCTAAGCGGGTTCCTGTCGTTCCGCTTCACGAACCGACAGATGATTCGGCTCGGGCAAACACTCGCCCTCATCGGCAGCCTCGTGTTTCTCATTCCGGCGACCGAAGCGATGGTGGTCGGCTTGATCTGCATCGGGCTCGGCTTGGCCCCGATTTACCCGAGCATGCTCCATGAGACGCCGCAACGGTTCGGACCAGCGCGGGCGAAACGGTTGATGGGCTTCCAGATGGCGTTCGCCTACACGGGCAGCACGTTCCTGCCACCGCTATTCGGTCTCGTCGTGTCCAAGACATCGCTCGGTCTATTCCCGCTCGTGACCGTCTTGATCATGGTCGGGATGCTCTTGAACACGGAACGCTTGAATGTCATCATGCAGCAACAATCAAAGGAGGAACCCACATGAAGATCGAACACGTCGCCCTCTGGGTGAACGAGCTTGAACAGATGCGCCGTTTTTATGAGACGTATCTCGGGGCAACGGCGAACGACAAGTATACGAACGAACAGAAACAGTTCGAATCGTATTTCCTGACGTTCCCTGATTCGACGTGCCGACTCGAGTTGATGCGCCGCCCGGACATCCAAGGCACACCTCGTGAAACGGTTGGCTACGCACATATCGCGTTCGCGCTTGGCAGCAAAGCAGCGGTCGACACATTGACGCGACGGCTCGAGGCCGACGGCTATCCGCTTGTCGATGGTCCGCGGACGACCGGGGACGGCTATTACGAGAGCGTCTTCCTCGATCCGGAACAAAACAAACTCGAATTGACCATATAAGGAGACGACACCATGATCAAAGCCATCTTATTAGATCTCGACGGAACGCTATTGAACGATCAAAAACTCATCTCACCCCAAACGAAACAGACGCTCCTCGATTTGCAGGCCGAGGGTGTCAAAGTCGTCCTCGCCTCGGGCCGACCGAAACGGGGCATCGAACCGTTCGCCGACGAGCTCCGGCTCCACGAGTATGGCGGTCTCCTCGTGTCCTCGAACGGGGCATGTGTGACCGATGCCAGAACGAACGAGACGCTGTTCGAACAGGCCATCGATCAGGACGACGCGATTGCCATCTTGGATCATTTGACCGACTTTGACGTCATCCCGATGATCAATGACGAGACGTATATGTACGTCAATGACGTCTTCAGCGGCATGCTCGAGTTAAATGGTAAGCCGTTCAACATCATCGAATATGAGTCGCGCGGCGGACGGTTCCAATTGCGGGAAGAGCCGCGACTCGCCGACGCCATCACCTTCCCTGTCTATAAAATCCTCGTCGCCGGACAGCCGGACTATCTACAGGCCCATGCCGACTTGCTCGCCGGACCGTTAACGGACCGCGTGACGGGCATGTTCACGGCCGCCATGTACTATGAGTTCACAGACCTCGGCATCGACAAGGCCCGGGCGCTCGACCACGTGTTCCAAAACATCGGCATCAGCCGCGACCGTGTCATCGCCTTCGGTGACGGGCATAACGACCGGTCGATTATCGAGTATGCCGGCATCGGCGTCGCCATGGGCAACGCCGTCGAGGACATCTTGGCCATCGCCACGGAAGTGACGACCTCGAACAATGAAGACGGCATCGCCACCGTCTTGTCCCGTTACTTGACGACGTGACGCTATACAAAAGACAGGCAACCCTTAAAGAGGCTGCCTGTCTTGGTTTATCCGTTGATGACTGCTTTATGACCCTCGAGCGTGACGCCTTTGGCTTGGCAGACTTTACAGATGCCGTGAAACGTCAAGCGATGGTCTTTGATTAAAAATTCGTATTTGCTTTCGACTTTCTTCTCGACGTCGACGAGCAAGTCTTCCATGATCTCCTCGACCGAACCGCACTCGACACAGACGAGATGGTGGTGCGAATGGTTCGCGCCTTCCGGTCTGAGGTCGAAACGTGCGACGCCGTCACCGAAGTTGACCTTGTCGACGACACCGAGCTCCGTCAATAGCTCGAGCGTCCGATAGACGGTCGCGAGCCCGATTTCCGGTGCGATGCTTTTGACGAGCATGAACACGTTCTCCGCGCTCAAATGGTCCGTCTCATTCTCAAGTAGAATCCGGACTGTCGATTCTCGTTGCGGTGTCAATTTATATCCTTTGGCGCTCAATTGCTGTTTGATCCGTTCAATTCGCGTTTCCATAAGGCGCCCCCTCTTAGCATAATTCACTATTCAAAGCATACCGAAGTTCGTCCGGTTTTTCAAATTAAAATGATTCCTATGTAAGTGTACCATAACTCACTCTAGATTAGAATCATTTCAATTTAGATAATTGCCACCATTGAATCGCCATAATCGTCTTGGCGTCAGTGATGCGCCCACTCGCCAACAAGTCGACCGCCTCGTCGAACGTGAAGCGTTGGACTTGTAAAAACTCGTCCTCATCGAGGTTCATCGTACCGGCCGTCAAGCCGTGGGCGACATACACATCGACCCGTTCGCTACAAAAGCCGGGTGCTCCATAAAACGAGAAGATTTTCTCAAGCGACTCGGCCGTATACCCCGTCTCTTCTTCGAGCTCGCGCTTCGCGCTCGCAAGCGGCTCCTCACCGACTTCTAATTTTCCGGCCGGAATTTCGAGCGACATCGATTCGAACGCTTTCCGGTACTGCTCGACGAGGACGATGCGGTCGTCTTCATCGACGACGAGGACGGCGACGGCCCCGTTGTGATAGACGAGCTCGCGGACCGACGTCCCTCCGTTCGGGAGTGACACGACGTGCTTCTCCACGTTAAAGATCTTTCCTTCGTAAATGACTTCCCGTTCAATCGTTTTCTCTTCCATTGTATGTACCCCTCACCTTTTCCTATATACTGTAATTATGATTCATATTGACAGACGGAACAAGGAGGAATTATCAATGGCAGAGTTAGGATTAGGAACTATGTCGATTTTGAAACATGGCGAGGCGGAAGCGCGACAGATTTTAGAGGCCGCCTATGCGGCTGGCATCCGCCACTTTGATACGGCCGACGTCTATGACCACTTCGAAGTCGAGAAACTCGTCGGCTCGACGTTCGCCGGACGTCGGAACGAACTGTTTTTGACCAGTAAAGGCGGGAATCAATGGACAGGGGACGGAATGCGTTGGAATCCAGCCCCCTCCTATTTAGAACAGGCCCTACACGATTCTCTCGAACGCTTACAGACGGATTACTTGGACTTATATTACGTTCATGGCGGCACGATGGAAGACGACCTGGACGCGACAATCGATTTCATGCGTCGACAGAAACAAGCTGGCGCCATCCGCCAAATCGGACTGTCCTCGATTCGCCCGAACGTCATCCGCTACTGGCTCGAACACGGAGAACTCGATGTCTTGATGACCCCGTACTCCCTGCTCGACCGCCGCATCGAAACGCTCGAACTCGACATCCCGATCGTCGGGCGCGGTCCGCTCGCCAAAGGCATACTGACCGACGAATGGTCTGCCCGCTTGTCGGAGAAGGGCTTTGAATCGTGGACTGAAGCGGAGTTGCGCGACTTGATGCCGACGATTCCCGAACCGATTCAAGCGTACGCCCTCGCAGCCGCGGAGCGGACATGTGCCGTCGTCCTACCGGGCGCGTCCTCGGTCGACCAATTGAACGATTTGATCGCCGCTCATCAATGCGGCGTCGATTCGCGCAAACTCGACGATCTGTTGGCCCGGCTGCCGGTCCAACCCTACACAAAACATGCGACCTGAACGTCAGGTCGCATGTTTGTCTCGCTGTTTCATCTGTTCGATGGCCCAATCAGCCCAACCGGCGTAATTTTCCATCATCCGGATGGCGTACTCGCTCGTCAGTAAATAACCGAGCGTGTCAGCCTCGGACTGGTGCGCCGCTTGAAACGCCCGAATCTGATGAGCGACTTGTTCATGATGCGCTTTCGTCTCCTCGACGTAACGGATCGCCTCGTCGAGCGGGAGTAGTTGCAGGAGGCTGACCCGCAGCAAGTTCTCATCTTTCATCTTCGGTTGGTACGAGGTCGGTTGCCGGAGCCAGTCGATTAGCTCTTGACGTCCCGCCTCGGTGATTGAATAAATCTTTTTATCCGGTAAGTCATGTTGAGCGACGTGCTCAGAGGAGACGAGTGATTCGTCTTCCATCTTTAACAGTTCGCGATAAATCTGTGTATGATGGGCGTGCCAAAAATGAATCATTTGTGCTTTGAACGTCGCGTTCAAGGCATAGCCGGTAGCGGGTTGATGGGTCAATAACCCGAGTAGTGCATGACGTAACGCCATAACCATCACCTATCCCTTGCGGTTCTATTTTTATAAGTGTATCACATATTGCCATGCGACCGAGAATGCCAATCGGTTGACGCCCGTTGCGAATACACAGACAATATATGTGAAGGGAGAGATTTTATGAAACCGATCCAATCTGATCAACAATTCCAAGAGGCCATCCAAGATAAAGGTATGGTCATCTTTACGACATCATGGTGTCCCGACTGCCGTCGTCTTGATATGTACGTCGACGAACTCGTCAAAGATTATCCGCAGTTCAACTGGTACGTCGTCGACCGCGACGAGTTGCCTGAACTGTCGGACGCGCAAGAAGTCCGAGGCATCCCCTCACTTCTTTTCTATCAAGAAGGCGTCAAACAAGAACACCTCCACTCGGCGAACGCCAAGACGGAGATGCAAATCCGCTCGTTCCTCGATACGTTGAACGCGTGAATCAAGAGTCGACAGTGGTTAGCTGATGGCACTGAAAAATTTCAACTGGTTTTGAACAGAGGAGCGTCGTCCTGGAAGGGATTACGCTCCTCTGTTTTCATCGCTCTTCAGCCACCCTATCCGGTACGTCGCTTTCTTAGGTGCGAGCACATGTTCAACCGGTCCATCGCAAGACGTCTCGGACGCTAGCCCTCTACGCACAAACGTAACCCAGTCTCCAATACAGAACGCGTATGGGAATATTATCTAGAAATATAATTCAACTGCACACCAAGATGAAGCTCGACTAGGTGACTCGTTTGACAATCACTGAGAAGCCGTGCATGCCTGATGACTGTAACAGATTATGATATGCATTTTTAACAGGAAGATTGTATCCTCGAAGGTCTTTCAATGAATCTATGCGTGAATCATCAACATACCTACAATCACGTACCGTCATAAAGGAAAGTATCGAAAGTCGGTGAAGGAGGGAAATAATATGACGAACACCGCCTTACTGGAGTAAGCATTTAAGCCAGCGACGATAAATTGAAACAGAGAGCTCAGTTGAAACGATCGCATCTTGGTGTTACTTGGCGCGCCGCTGCATATAATTAACTCATTCTCGTCATGCCAAAATAGTAGCAACAGCAGCGCACTTGCCAAGGTCAACGGGCCACACGGAAATTCCTGGGCTACAGGACCGCACACGACTCATTCGCTAAAGAAGTATTATTCCAAATCCCAACTAAATAATTGTTTAAAGAATTGAAAAAACGTTATAACCACTATCATTACTGATGGATGTCATTTGATGTCTAAGTTTTCATAACCTGAGTTTTTCAAACTACGATATAATGTAAATATAATGAATAATTAGGAGTGGTACTAACAAATGCAGAATTACATATTTAATAGAAAATATCTATCAGAACAACTTAACCATTTAGCAAAAGTGGATATTCCAGAGTTTGAGAACAGACAAAAAATACTAAAGAAATGGCATTATTCTTTAACAAAAAGCAATCTTAATAAGACCAAAGAAGTATCTATACAAGGTGATTTCCTTCACCAAATCTTCACCTTAGTTTTAGGTTTTAAAGGACGTATTGGGGAAAGTATTTGGAATCTTCAAGTTGAAAAAACAACTGAGGTCGATGCAACTGTAGCTGATGGTTCTTTAGGTTTCTATTCGGATTCAATTAGTGATACGCGTGTAGTTATTGAACTTAAGGATGCTCGTACCGATCTCGATAGAAAACAAAAACGCGAAAATAATCAATCACCTGTTGAGCAAGCTTTTTCGTATCAATATAAACATCGAAACTGTAATTGGGTTATAGTTTCAAATTTTAAGGAAATACGATTATACAATGCAAAAACCATGACTGAATACGAGCAATTTTTTATGGAAGATTTAGCTACTGATGAAGAAGTTTTTAAAAAGTTTTTCTTCCTCCTGAATCGCCAAAACTTGATAGACCATGTAGAGTTTTCTAACACTGATAAACTTTACATTCGGAATGAAGCTGAAGAGGAAGTAATATCTCAAAAATTTTACGATGATTATAAAGATGTGCGGCGACGGCTTTATCAACATTTGATAGAGTTTAATCCAGAAATTGATGAAATTACAATTTTTGAAAAAACACAAAAGATTTTAGACCGTTTCATCTTTATCTGTTTCTGCGAAGACTCAAAACTTCTCCCTGAAAATGTATTTAGAAAGGTTGTTCAGGCGGCAAAGCAAAACTTCACCTTTAGTGAAACAAAGATTTGGACACAGCTAAAAGGTTTATTTGCTTCAATTGATAAAGGAAACCCGCCAATGAATATTAACCGTTTTAATGGAGGGTTATTTAAGTCAGATGAAGTTTTAGACTCTCTTTCTATCAACGATGATTTCTTTCCGTTTTTCGAGAAAATAGCTGAATATGATTTTGATTCAGAGTTGGATGTAAATTTACTTGGACATATTTTTGAGCAATCGATTTCTGATATAGAAGAATTTAAATCAGAAATTCGCGGAGAAGAATTTGATAAGAATAAAAGTAAAAGAAAAAAGGACGGGGTGTTCTATACGCCAACTTTCGTCACACAATTTATCGTACGTAAAACTGTAGGCGAGTGGATCGAACAAAAGCGAATCGATCTTGGGGAAGCAAATCTTCCAGAACTCACTGAGAAGGACTTTGAAGAATACAATAAAAAATCTAATAAACGCAGAAAAAAGATGACCAATGTAGAGTTGCATATCGACTTTTACAAAAGACTACAAGATACAATTAGGGAGATAAAAATTCTCGATCCTGCCTGTGGTTCTGGTGCTTTCTTAAATGCAGCGTTCGATTATTTAAGACAAGTGGGAACAGAAGTTAATAGCAAACTCGAAGAGCTAGTTGGCGTTCCTAGTTTATTTGATTTAGATAAAGGCATTTTGAAGAATAACTTATACGGAGTTGATTTAAACAAAGAGAGTGTTGAAATCACGAAATTGTCTTTGTGGTTAAAAACAGCTAATAAACGCGATCCCCTCACCTCATTAGACGAAAATATTCTATGTGGTAACTCGGTAGTAAGTGATCCAACATTTTCCGAAAATCCGTTCCATTGGGAATCTTCTTTTCCTGCAGTTTTCGAACATGGCGGATTTGACGTTGTAATAGGTAATCCACCCTATGTAAGGCAGGAGCTCATTGTGTCTATAAAACCTCATTTACGTAAACACTACGAAACTTTTCACGGCAGAGCGGACTTGTACATTTATTTCTTTGAAAAAGCTTTCCAAGTACTTAAGCCAGGTGGAAAAATGGGGTATATTTGTTCGTCTAAATACACTACGACCACTTATGGACAATCGTTAAGGGCGTACTTATTGAACAAGTCACGAATTCGTTATTTTATGGATTTTGATGATTTAGATGTGTTTAAAGGGATTATTGCCTATCCTTCCATTTTTATTGCGGATAAAGAAGAAAATGTAGAAGAGCAAGAAATTCACTATTGTCACTTTAATGAATTAGACCAAGCGTTAGACTCCTATTTTGAGAGTAAATGGCGTCCTTATTTACAGTCAAAAGTAAAGCCTGATGTATGGAATTTCCTTGAAGACCATATTAATGAGTTAAATGAAAAACTTTTAAACAACTATAATACGTTGGAAGAAGTGCTGGGGAAACCAAAGGCTGGAGTCAAAACAGGAAGAAATCCTGCTTATATTTTGACTAAGAGTCAGGCAGAGCAACTGATTGAAGCAGACATTAAAAACGCCAAAATTATTAAACCATATTTAAATGGCAAAGATGTAAAACCATATTCCACAATTTCTAAGTACTCAATAATTTTCCCCTATCTCGAAAACAAAACTAAATGTGAATTGGAATTGGTTGATATAAATGACTATCCAGTGGTAAAATCACATCTTGAACAATATAAGGCAGAATTGGAAGCGCGAGCAATTATCAAAGACGGTCTTAGTAACGGTACAAAGCAATGGTACGAATACCAGCAAATTAATAAGTCATTTTCATTTGAAAAGATTTATATTACTTATCCCGATATTGCTAATAGGAGCTGTTTTGCTCTAACAAAAGGTAATGTACTAGACATGACATTGTTTTGGACGGAAGCCCCTAATCCATACAGGGAGTTAGCTATCTTAAATTCATCAGTTTTTAATTTCTTATTTAATTTGATTTCTACTGATGCTAGAGGTGGATATAAGCGATTTAAAACGGTATTTATGTCGAAGATTCCATACGTTAATGAGTCGAAAGATAGTGAACTTAGCGATTTGGTTAAGGAGAGCATGGCACTCTCTAAAGAAGAAACAGCACTCGAGCAACAAGTATCTCATTTTATGGAAGGAAAATTTGGCTTAGACAAAATCACTAACAACATAGATAAGTGGCCATATATTTCATTTGAAGATCTTCTTAAAGAATTTAAGAAACAAAAAGTGACCCTCTCTCAAAATGATGAATTTGAATTATACAAATTTATCGAAATGAAAAAAAATGAATTGAAAAAATACCAAGAAAAGAGCTCTGTTCTTCATACTCAACTTAATGATAAAGTCGTTGAGTTGTATGGACTTACTCGAGAAGAGAAACAAATCATTTTCAGTGAATTTTAAAATTTTTGATAACTTATTTTGTGAGAAACTAAAACAAATTTAAAAGATTATTAAAAACGGGCGATTTTTTCGACATCAGTCGAGAAATCGCCCGTTATCTTTCTATCATGTAAATCGTTCGACGTAGCGTCGGTCGATTGTCCGTTTCAACCAAAACGGCAGACGACCGTGCCATGTCAGCTTCCCGAACGTCAAGAGTGCCCGTCCTGGGGTCGTCAACAAAATATTGAGCGACGTCCGCGATTTGAACCGGCGTGGCGTACCGAGCAGTTGACGGGCGACATGCCGACCCGAACGGACGGCATCGACACCACCGTTCAATCGGGCCGCCATATCCCCGGTGATATAAATCTCGCGGTAGACCGGGTGTCGCAAATCGTCTTCCGTGTCGATGAACGCCCCATCGTCCGCAAGTCCAGCCTCAGACCAAAACTCATCAGGAACGACACCGGTCGCGTCTAAGACGAGTCCCTCTGTCTGGGTCCCTGGTTGGAACGACGTCAGAATGAGCATCACGCCGCTGCGGACGAGACGCCGCGCCATCTGTCGCCCGACATGACGGGGAAGCTCGGGTAAGATGTCACGAGCATAGAGCGTCACGCGTTGCTTCTGTCTGATGCAAGCGAAGGCGAGTTCGACTCCGGCTTTGCCCCCGCCGACGATCGTGATCGCGTCACTCTGTAAAATCTCGTCCAGCATGTTTGTCGTCATCGGTTTTAACCGGTTCCCGATCCCACGACTCTTCGCACCGGTCGCGAGCACGAGGATGTCATATGCGACGTGGCCGCGATCGGTCTCGACGAGGCGCGCATCCGGATCGAGACCGATCAGGCGCTCGGCGACGGGAGAGACGTCACGACGCAACCGCGTCGTCGCCGATTCCATCTCGCCAGCGATCACTTGAGGAAACGCACCCGTATAAATCGCCTCTCGTCCACCGATATACGACACTTCGTAGTTTTCGTTAAGCGCATCGAGGTGTTCGAGAATCTCGAGCTGCCCATGACCGAGCCCGACCAAAACAAGGCGCGGCTTCATCTTAGAATCCGCCTTGCTTCAAACAAACGTTGAAGGATCGTGAACACTTCAAGGACGAGGAAAATCGTCGCGATGACGCCGATCCATGTCGGGAAAAGAATCATGAGCGTGAACAAGATGAAACATTCCGTCCGCTCCAAAATACCAGGCTGATAATAAAAAGATTTCTCTGAACGGCGTGAGCTGCTCGCCCCGACGGCGAGGAACAACGTCATCGCCACGACGAACGACCCGAGCAAGAGCAGGAAGATCGGCATATGTTCAGGATGTCGTAGCGCGAGCGCGATGACGACGGCAATCTCGACGATACGGTCGAAGACGAGGTCGAGCACCGTGCCGAACCCCGTCTTTTGGGAGCGCCGGGCCATCGTCCCATCGAGGACGTCGAAGAGACCCGACACCCATAACAGCAACACGGCCGTCCACAACATATCGTTATAAATGAACAGACCGACCGAGACACCGATGATGCCTCCGAGGATCGTCACCTCGTTCGGGGTAAAGTTCCATTTCAAAAGCCGATCGGCCCCGCGCTCGATGACGGGACGGACGAAGCGGCTACCGTATGTGTCTAACATCAAATTCCTCCTTGTTTCTGTCGCAAATAATACGTCTCGCCGACTTTGAACGATTCGCTCCGCGGTAAGATGACATATTCCCCGGTCGGGCGTCGATACTCGCCGAAATGATGCCCGAAGCGAATGAACGTCCGGACGAGCACGATCGAATCGGACGTCGGCTCCGTCGATACGTCGATATCGGTCGACGGAAGCAGCGTACCGCTCACTTCGACAAAGTCACCGAACGTCGACTCCGTCTCGGATAAACGTCCCGGCGTACCGGTCACTAGAACCTGGCCCGTCGCGAGCAATGTCACCCGGTCGGCGACGAGCATCGCTTCTTCCCGGTCGTGGGTCACAAGGAGCGCCGTCAACTCGAGTTCACGGACGAGGTCACGAATCAGTCGTTGCAACTCGGATTTGAGACCGGGGTCGAGGTTCGTGAACGGCTCATCGAGCAGAATGAGTCGAGGCGCGGCCGCGAGCGCCCGGGCGAAGCTCGCGCGTTGCTGTTCCCCTCCAGACAATTCATGAATTTCAGCGTCGTAGCGGCCGGGAAGCTTGACCCGGGTGAGCCACGCTTCCGCTTCTTCCCGTGACCGGTTCGGCGTGGCGAGCGTCACGTTCTCGCCGACTGTCAGATGCGGAAACAAGAGCGGGGATTGGGACAACATCGTAATCCGGCGCAAGTGAGGCGGTACCCCATCGAGCGGCATCTCCTCCCACGTCACCGACCCGGCATCAAGCGTCTCAAGTCCGGCGACGATGCGGAGCAGTGTCGACTTCCCGGAACCGCTCACACCCACGAGGGCATGGATTTCTCCGTTCGGGATAGTGAGATCGATGCCGCGTAACACGTCGCGGTCTTTAAAACGTTTTCGTATTCCTGACAATACCAAGCTCATTGCAAACGCCCCTTCACCAATCTAATCCAGATGCCGAACATCGCACCGAGCCCGATATAAAATAAGACCGGCAACGAGACGAGCACCCATGTATTTTGTAACGCCAATGAGACGTCATTGCCTGCGTAGGCCTGATACAGCCGCGTTGTGACCGTCGGGACGAGTCCGGCCCCGATCAATTGGACGAGCACGAATTGACTCAACACGATGACGGTCGAAAACAATACGATCGTCCGCACCGACTCTTTCATGAGCGGGAATAGGACGAACCCGATCCGGGTGAGCGGCGCGAGCGTCAGTGACTGTTCGAGGAGCGGTCTCCCGATCACGTACATGGCGTTGTATGCCAATCGAATCGAATACGGCAACGTCGTGACGAGTAGGACGAGCCCGACCCCCGTGTACGTCCCGATGAGTCCGACTTGGGCGAGGGCGATATACATGCCGAACATGCTCGCCAAGACGGGGATAAACAATGGCAGAAACGTGAGCCATTCGACCCACGCCTTCCATTTTGACTCGGTGAACAAGAGCCACCAGGCCGTCCCGATGCCGAGCCAAACGTTGATGAGCGCCACGGCGACCACGTAGGCGACCGTATTCAAAATCGCCTCGTCCCACGTGAGCGACCTCGGAAACGTCAAAAACAACCCGACGAACGGAAAGACGACGAAACAAGCGACGAGAAGTCGACTCATCGTCTCACCCCCCGTTCGATTCGGCGTCTCCGCTTGGCCGTCAAAGCGTAGGATGCGATGACGCCGCTGAAGATGAACAATGTCCAAGCGAGCGCGACCGCATACGACTCGAATGCATTTAAAAATAGACCAGTCGTCAATCGCTCGTAGGCGAGTACCCCGAGCAGCTCGGGGTACGTGACACCTAGCAAAGCCGGCACTTCATAAGCGAACGAGATGAACGCCACGAGCACCCAGAACGAGTCGAGGAGCGGTTTGATGAGAAATGGCCATTCGGCCACTCTGAACTGTTCGAGCGGTTTGAGCTGGAGCGTCTTGGCCATATCCAAGTACCCTGGATTCAGTTGGCCGTATGTGCCGACCACCATCAAAAAAACGAACGGTACTTCTTTCCAGACGTACGTCAAGATGACGACGAGATGATGGCGCTCATTTGCCTCAATGAGGCCATATACCGGAAAGCCACCTGAGAACAACAGATAAAACAAATAGGCTGCCGCGACGTGCGGCACGAACATCGGCCATTTGAGGAATGATGCGAGCCACATCGAACGCCTCATATAGATCGTCCGGGCAAGCCACGTCCCAATCACGAGTGAGAGGAACGTCGATGTAAGCGTCACGTACAACGTCACCGCCAGGCTCGCACGCCACGCCGCCTCGTTCAACTCAGACCAGTCAAATCCGACGGTCTCGTAGAGCAGGAAGGCAACGCCGGTGAATGGCAATGCCAAAACGATTAAACTAAGCCATAGACTACTTCGCGACACGATCCCACTCCTCACGAATCGCATCAATCACGGCGGGCCCATAGTCGGGAATCGATCGTTCGGCGAGACGTTCCGGATCAGGATAGGTGACACCGTCATCGAGCTTCAAGAAGGCGTCACGGTCGGCCGCATCGAGTTTCGTCAAATCGAGCGATGTCCCGTCCCCCCAATACGTCGCGTCTTGTTTGGCGAGCTGGGCTTCCGGTGACAGTAACTCATTGATGACGACGAGCGCACCGTTCGGATTTTTGGCGTTAAACGGAACGGCGAGAAAATGCGTCGAGGCAATCGAATGCTCGAGCACGAGTGCCCGTGTCCCCTTCGGGAACACGCCGTCGTTGCGTTCCGCCTCGGCGCGTCGTTCATTGAAGCCCATCGTCATCCAGACGTCACCCGCGGCGTACAACTGGTCGAGTTGGGCGAGTGACTTCGGATATGTTGACCCTTGTTTCCAAAGGGTCGGCGACCACGTCGCAAGCTTCTCCCAGAACGCGTCTGGAATCTCTCCGTCACCGGCCGCAGCCCCATACTCGGCGTAGAGCAGATGGCGGACGAACGCGTTGCCCGTGAAGTCTGTCACTTCAGGATACGTGAAACGGCCCGGATTTTCTTCGGTCCAACGATGTAATTCGTCGAACGTCGTCGGCGGATTTTTGACTTTGTCCGCATCATAGTGCATGACGAACTGCACGTTCCCCCAGGCGACCTCGAGCCCGTCGGTCGGGGTGCCCGCATCAGTTGCCTGGGCTTCTTCGTTCAACAGCGCGGCGTTCGGGATTTTGTCGAGCAGGTCGCCTTGGAGCAACTCCGCCTCGGCGGCGTTACGGAAATTGTCTCCGTTGATCCACATGAGGTCGATTGTCCCTTCTTCTCGATTTGCCCGCTTGTCGAGCGACAATTGGCGCACGAACTCGGCCGTGTCCATCGGGACGCGGTTCAACTCCACGTCATACGTCTGTTTCAGGCGGGGCGCGACATACTCATCGATGTAGCGATTGATGCCGTCATCGCCTCCCCACATATAAAAATTGACCGTCGACTGTTTCGCTTCTTCGGCTGCCTGTTCGAACGTCGGTGTGATCTCGGCGCGCGTCGTCCCGCAGGCAGCGAGGAAGATGAGTGACAGCATCAAGCCAAATTGTTTCAATCGGCGCATCGTGTCTCCCCCTTTTTTCTCTATGTTGGCGCATTTACTTTCTGTCAAATCCCCGTTTTGCGAGCCGTTCGAACATGACCGGGCACATTGCGTACAGTTTCGCGCCAAGTTCCATCCACCACGGGGCATTCACTTCACGTTTCGACGCCTCACACGCCGCGACGACACGTTTCGCGAGACGATCGGGATTGAGCATAATCGATTTCACGCTCGCCTCGTAACGTCCGCTCTTGTCGGCCCGGAGAAAAAACGGTGTCGCGATCGGACCCGGATTGACCGTCAACACATGAATCCCTTCCGGCTTCAGTTCCAACCGAAGCGCGTTCGAGAACTGAAGTAACGCCGCCTTTGAACCGGCATAGACGGCCGACTTCGGCGTCGGTACTTTCGCCGCTTGCGAGCAGACGTTGATGATCGTGCTGCCGCGGCGCATCGACCGGGCACAGTCACGTGCGAGCACCATCGGGGCGATCGCGTTCAAGCGTATCGTCTCCTCGATGACGTCGGTCGATTGATCGACGACCCGGTCGAACTCACCGATACCGGCATTGTTCACCCAGACGTCGATTGGCCCGTATGTTCGTTCGACGTTTGCCACGAGCGTCTCATATTCGGTACAGACGTCGGCGACGAGCCAATCGGCCGATAGTTTCGTGCCGAGTTCACGCAATCGGTCCTCACTTCGTGCAATCAATGTCAAGCGGGCACCCGCCTCATAAAAAGAATGCGCCAGCGCGGCCCCAAAGCCGCTCGACGCACCCGTGATCACAATATGTCTCATTCCACAAATTCCTCCGCTCTCATATAGATCCATTTCCCGTCCGTCAACCGTTTGACGACGCGGCCACGTTCCTCGAGCAACGTCAAGCGCGCGAACACCTCACTGAAGACGAGCGGCATCGCCCGACGCATCTTGCGGCCATAGAGGCGCATCGACCAATCGAACACGCTCAACCCGTCGACCCAATCGGCGAGCAGCAACTCACTCCGTTCATAACGCTGGGCGATGCGCGCCTCGATCAACGGTCGCGGTTTTTGAATCGGTTCCCCGTGCCCGCTCACGACGAGCTTCAAATCGACGTCTTGAAGTTTTCGGAGCGAATCGAGATACAGGACGACCGGTGAGGCAAACCCTTCCTCCTCGTACGGTTGTTCAATGAGCGGGTTCGGTTCGACCGTATCAATCAAATGATCACCCGCGATCAAAACACCGCCAGGACCAAGGAGACCGAGCTGGTCACTCGCATGACCAGGCAGATGGATCGTCTTCCATGCCCCGTCACTCGTCACATCTTGACCGTCCTCGAACGTCATCGTGACGGTCGTCGGACCGATCCAACGCAACGCTTCCCGATAATCAGGCAGTTTGTTCACAATCGACTCGGGTGTACCAAACCAGTGCGCCAGGTCGTGTAAGAACTGATTGCCCCGTTTGATGAAGTTCGGTGTCTGTTCCAAATAGCGAACGAGCTTCTCGTGTCCATATACAGGAATCGAGGCGTCACGCAAACGCCAGGCTTGCCCCGCATGGTCGGCATGATGGTGCGTCAAAAATAAAAAATCAATATCCGCGAGATTCAGTTCGAGCTCGGCCAATTGTGTCGTCAATGAAGTCCACGCCTCTTCCGTGTCTGGTCCGCAATCGACCATGAAGAAACGGTTCATATGTTCGACGACATAGACGTTCACGTTGCCGACCTCGAACGGCGTCGGTATATCGAGTCTTGCCAGTTGGCTTGAAATCCAGTTCGCCACGTCCCCACAACCCCTTCCACCTATCTTCACTCATTATACCTGTCGATTAGAACGGATTTCAATCACACAAAAAAAGGAGAGGATTTCTCCTCTCCAATCACTTATAAGTTGATGACGGTAACTTTATCGCGTGTCATCGTCTCGAGGCTGCGTCCAATCCCTTGGACCCCGAGGCCTGATTGCTTCACGCCGATGAACGGGAAGTGGTCAGGGCCGCGTTCTGTGCGACCGTTCACTTGGACTGTACCGACTTCGAGCTTGTCGGCGACCGTGAAGGCGTTGTTCACGTTTTGTGTGAACACGCTCGCTTGAAGACCGAACTCTGATTCGTTCGTAAGTTCAATCATCTCGTCGAGCGACTTGACGCGGATGACCGGCAACACCGGTCCGAACGGCTCTTCCCAAGCGACGCGCATCTCACGCGTGACGTGGTCGAGGAGTGTCGGATGAAGGAGGTTGCCGTCGCGTTCGTTTCCGTGGACGACCGTCGCTTGTTTGTTGACGGCGTCGTCAATCAAACCTTGGACGTAATCTGCCGACTTCTTGTCGATGAGTGGGACGATAAAGCTGTTATCGACCGGTGAGCCGACCGTGAGCTTCTCGACACGTTCTTTCAACATACCGACGAGTTCGTCTGCTTGGTGCTCGAGCACGAATACGCGCTTGATCGCCGTACAGCGTTGTCCTGAATACGAGAACGCCCCGCTGATGATTTGATCAGCCGCCAGGGTGAGGTCCGCGTCTTCAAGGACGAGGGCCGGATCTTTCCCGCCGAGTTCGAGCACGACAGGTACCATCGATGCCTGTTGCGACAAGTGTTGACCTGTCCCGGTACCACCTGTGAATGTGATCATGTCGATGCCAGGGTGTGACGTCAAGTAGTCACCGATAACGGACCCGCGTCCTGTGACGAGGTTCAATAGACCGCTCGGAAGACCTGCATCTTGAAGCGCCTCGACCATTTTCACACCGCTGATAGCGCCTTGTGTCGCTGGTTTAAATACGACCGCGTTACCAGTGATAAGCGCCGGTGCGATTTTGGCTGCTGCCAAGTTGACCGGATAGTTGAACGGCGAGATTGCGAGGACGACACCGAGTGCTTCTTTCTTGATGATCGCCATCTTGTTCTTCGAACCGCCCGGGAATGAGTCGCCTTGCATGAATCCGCCTGTGAAGCGAAGTCCTTCTTCCGCCGTATAGCGAATGATTTCTGCTGTCCGGACGACTTCTTTCTTCGCATCGCTCAAGTTTTTCCCGACTTCGCGCATGATGATTTGACCGATCTCATCTACGCGCTCTTCGAGTTTGTCCGCCCAAGCGTACAACAGTTCGGCACGCTTGTTGACCGGAAGCGCCGCCCATTCCTGTTGTGCGCTTTTCGCGCCGTGAATTGCCTCATCGACTTCATCACGAGACATCGCCTGGACATGTCCGACGACTTCTTCTGTATAAGGTGAAACGAGTTCGATTGTTTCGTTCGTTGTTGATTCCTGCCATTGTCCATTAATTAAATATGGATACGTGTTCATACTCATAATCTCTATCTGCCTCCTGAGTAAGCTTTGATATCTCGTTGCCACCCCCATTGTATGCAAAATCAAATCGGTAGAACAACTATAAAGATTCAGTTTATGTAATGTAAACGGTTACTCGTCAATTTTTTGTCAATTCCGCCTCGACTTTGCCACTTTCAACTGTAGATGTTCATCAAATCGACCGATAGAAAGGAAGAGAGTACGTGAACTAGGAGGGACCACCAGTGAGCATGGATCATAATATTTTACTTGAGGCAGGCACGAACGAATTAGAAATCGTCATTTTCCAATCTGGCCCGTTCATTTTCGGGATCAACGTCATGAAAGTACGTGAAATCATCACGATGCTTCCCCTCACCCCGCTACCGGGTACCCCGGAAGCGATCATGGGGCTCATCGAGCTTCGCGGCGAGGTCATGACCGTCATCGATTTACCAATGGTCATCGGTCACCCGCGTGACGTTGGAGAGAACGACCGCTTGATCGTCTGTGAGTTCAACGGAGAAAAGTCGGTGCTCCGCGTCGACCAAGTGACCGAAATTAAACGAATCTCATGGGAACAGATCGACACGCCGTCCGATCTCGCGCGCGGCATGCAAGGCATCACGAACGGGGTCGTCAAAACGGGAGACCAGATGATTATCCTTCTCGATTACGAGCGGATTGCGCTCGAATTGTCACGAAAGGATATCATGGCCCGCGAATCGGTCAAACGACTCGGTGCCCGGGAACGGTCGAACAAACAAGTGTGGATCGCGGAAGATTCAGAGATGTTACGGACGCTCATCATCGACACGCTCGACGATGCCGGCTACTTCAACACGACGATCTTCAACAACGGAAAGGAAGCGCTCGATGCGTTCGAACAGAGCGACGTTCATTGCGACCTGCTCATCACCGACATCGAGATGCCGCAAATGGACGGTTTGCATTTGACGAAACGACTCCGTGAGATGGACCAATTCGCCGACCTGCCAATCGTCATCTTCTCTTCACTCATCTCGGATGATTTGAAGCATAAAGGCGACGCGGTCGGGGCGAACGCCCAGATCACAAAACCAGAGATTGGCATGCTGATCGCCACACTCGACGAATTTTTAGCTTGATTTGAAAAACGGGATTTCGCCTCGCGGCGGAATCCCGTTTTTCCTATGGCAACTCGTTCAAGTGGGCGTCCCATTCTTGATCGAAGCGATGCATATCGGCTTCAATCTCATCGAGAATCGGTTCGAGGTTCGACGTCTCGTTCGTCTCCCCAGCCATTTCAAGCTGATGGAATCGAGCGGCCGTCTCGTCGAGCCCGACAGAATAAGAGGCCCCTTTCAACAAGTGGGCAAGTTGTTCGATTTGTTCGTGATTTTGTTCACGCACCATCTGTTTCAATTCAGGGAACTTCGCCTCGAATTGACGTACGTACGTATCGGCAATCTTTTTCAAGAATTCTTTATTTCCGCTAGCGATTTGATGGAGCTCCGCCAACTTTTCTTCGTTAAACAGAGCATTTTGGGGCGTTTGTGACAACTCCATCCCTCCTTTGACTCAATCCTACTGCCATTCTTTCCCACTGTAGCATGTTTTCGAGAAAAAACAAAAAAACTCCTCCTTTTCCGATTGCACTCTCTCAATCGCCTACCTATAATTAGGTTGAGCTAAGGTAGGAGGAACATTATGCTAACGATTTACCGTACCGACGCATCTGGGCGTGTCGACGAAATCGACGACTTTGATAAAGGAAGCTGGATCCAACTCGTCAATCCGACGAAAGACGAGGCTGATCAAGTCATCGCCGCCTCCGGCATTCCTGAAGACTTCGTCTACGACCCGCTTGATATTGAAGAAAAACCACGATTTGAAAAAGATGATGAGGGGCTCCTCATGATCATCGACGTCCCGTACGTGGAAGAAGATGATACGGGACGCGCCTACAACACGATTCCACTCGGTATCATCGTCACCGGCCGACATTTCATCACCGTCTGCTCACGAGACCTCGACGTGCTCAACCTGTTCGCCAACGGAAAAGCCCGGCTGTTCCGAACGAACTATCGGAGCCGGTTCGTCTTCCAGATTTTGCACCGAGTCAGCATGACGTACTTGCGTTTCCTTCGCCAAATCGACCGGCGCATGGACGAGCTCGAGCAAGAGTTGCAACGTTCGATGCGAAATCAGGAAATCTTTCAATTGATGAACTTACAGAAGTCGCTCGTCTATTTCATGACCTCACTTAAAGCGAACGACAGCGTCCTCGACCGCATCGTCAAGACACCGAGCCTCGAGAAGCACGAGGAAGACGAGGAATTGCTCGAAGACGTGTTCGTCGAGCACCGCCAGGCGATGGAGATGGCGTCGATCTATAACGACATCATCAGCATTAAAATGGACGCCTTCGGTTCAATCATCTCGAACAACGTCAACTTCGTCATGAAATTCTTGGCCTCGATCACAATCGTGCTGAGCATCCCGACGATGATTTCTGGGATATTCGGGATGAACGTTCAAGTCCCATGGGAAGGCCAATCGATCGGTTTCGTGTTCGCGCTCGCGATGATGGTCGGCTTCTCAAGCCTCGCCTTTTATATTTTGTGGCGTAAGCGTTATTTCTAAAGAAAAGGAGGGTGTCGCCGGCTACGGTGACACCCTCTTATTTACATCAATTTGACCGTGACGAGACAAAGGTCATCGTCGATCTCGATTTTAGGAACGAGCTGTTCGGCGACATGGCGTGCGTAGTCGAGCCCGTAGGACGCGATGTCCTTCTCGAGCCAACGGATGCCGTCATCGATGTCTTTGCTGTAACATTCCATCAGCCCATCCGTATACATATGCATCGTCATACCCGGCTCGATGTCAATCACATTTGACTCATAGTTCGGCTCCTCGAACATACCGACCGGCACTCCGGTCGTCTCGAGGCGAGTTACGCCTGTATCAGACGTCACGATGACCGGCGGATGTCCGGCGTTGACGTACTCGATTTGACGCTTCGTCGTATCGATATAGCAGTATACGGCCGTGAAGTAGCTCTGCATGTCCTCTCCCGAGAACAAGAACGTCATCTGGCGGTTCAACTCGCTCATCACATCGACCGGATATTGGACGTTGCCGACGAGGCCCGGTAAAATCGAACGAATGCCCATCGTAATCAACGCAGACGACACGCCATGCCCCATCACATCAAAGATGATGACGCCGTAGCGATCAGGTGCGACCTGGAACCAGGCATACATGTCACCGGCCAGTTTTTTAGACGGCAAATACAAGGCCCGGACGTCAATCTCATCGTTACTGATCGGTGGGGTCAAGGCACTCTGTTGAATCTTTTGCGCGAGATCGAGGTCATATTGAAGACGTGCCTCATATTTCTTCCGTTCATCCACGGCTGCTTTATAGCGAAGCGCCGAACGGATCCGTGCGAGCAGTTCCGTGATTTTAATCGGTTTCGTCGTATAATCGGACGCCTCAGCGTCAAGTCCTTCCGCAATCTGCTTTTCTTCGGTGCGGCCCGAGACCATGATCACGGGCAATTCCTCGTAACCGGTCATCTGTCGAATCCGTTTGCATGTCTCAATCCCAGAAATCCCTGGCATCTCGACATCGAGCAGGACAAGGTCGTATAGCGACGGGGCTTGCGGATCCATCAGGAGCGCGAGCGCATCTTCACCACTTGAGACCGAAATCGTCTCATAATCATGTTGATGCAATAATTGTTCGAGAACCATCGTATTGACCGGTTCGTCGTCCACAATCAAAATCGCCATAGTCATCCCTACTTTCTCTGTCAGTGTTCTTCTGCATATTATTGTATCATATCTAATCGCCTCATTAGGTATTTCAATGCTGTGACAGTTCGAAGTACCCGAAAGATGGAGAATCTCTTTCGTTTTTGGCATACTAGAAGTACGAAAGCGAGGAATGGCCCATGGGATGGATTTTTGCAGTGAGCGGTTTGATTATCTTGCTCGTCTTGATTGCCTCGATCGTCGTCATTCAAAAAGGATACGCCTACAAGGACAACAAAGACGACATCGTGCTCGATTACGAGGAAATTAACCGCCGCATCACCGAAGATGAGCAGCAGAAAAAATAAGAGCCATCCACGACGGATGGCTCTTATTTTTTATTTAAATTCGAATCGGAGCGCCCCTTTTTCAAGATAGAGCGCAGCGTCGAACGTCTTGTCCCCTTTTTTGAACGTATGCACGTTCGACTGGCCGCCGTTGATCATCTGTTTCAGCTCATCCTTGGCAATCCCGACGCCGAGCACTTGTTTCGACATCGTGAACTTGCATCCTTCGCGATAACCGCTGCAGCCGATAAACTTCGGATGCTCGACGAGCCCTTTGCCGCAGCTCGGACAGACGCCGAACGACGCTTTTGGCCGTGCCGCAGATTTTTTCCCGAAACGTCTTGCTTCGATCGTGTAGCCTTCCGGGTTCGCCGACTCGACACGCGCCTTCGCCTCCTCGACGAGATGAATCGACATCTTTTTCGCCTGTTCGATAAACTCGGCGGCGGATGCCGATGCCTGTCCAATCTCATGGAGCCGCTTCTCCCACTTCGCCGTCATGGCCGGCGAGGCGAGGATGCTGTCGCCGAGCACATCGATTAAGAGACGGCCCTTGTCGGTCGGGACGAGCTCTTTCTTTTGCAGGTCGACATAACCCCGTTTTTTCAATCCGTCGATAATATTGGCCCGCGTGGCCTCAGTGCCGAGCCCTTCGACTTCTTTCATGATGTGAATCAGTTCCTCATCATCGAGTTGCTTGCCGGCCACTTTCATCGCCATGATGAGTGCCCCTTCCGTATACCGTTTCGGTGGCTCCGTCTGTTTCGATAATACTTCGACTTTTTTTTCGGTCAACGGTTCACCGACCGTAAGTGCCGGGAGCTCGACGTCTTTGGACTTCATCTCGACGACTTGCCGGTACCCGGGGCTGACGACGACCGTCCCTTTCGCCCGGTATAGGTCGTCCCCGTCCATGAGGTCGACCGTCGTCTTCTCAAGCTTCGCCGGAGGGGCGAACGCCGCAAGAAAGCGACGGTTAATCAAATCGTATAGTTTTGCCTCGTCCCCGCTGAGCCGAGCCACATCGCCACACGCCTCGGTCGGGATGATCGCATAGTGATCACTGACTTTTTTCGCATTGACGTAGCGACTGTTTCGCGACGGATTCTCGGTCAACACGTCCTGAAGTCCGGCATAGGCCGCGGACTTCAACAGCCGGGCTTTCGTCTGCGGGAACAGTGTCGCTTCGTCCGGTGTGACGAAGCTCGAGTCGGTCCGTGGATAACTGATCCATCCTTTCGTATACAACTTTTGGGCGATATCGAGCGTCTTCTTCGCCCCAAAGCCGAACCGCTTGCCGGCCTCGGCCTGCAAACCCGATAAACTGAACCAAAACGGCGGGTATTCCGTCTTGTCCTCTTTGTCAATCGAACGGACAATCGCCGTCCCGGTCGCCCGGTTGACGACGGCGTCGGCTTGATCGCGTGTCTTCAGTTTCGTCGTCTTCCCGAGCATGTATTTCGCTTTGAACGTGCCACGTCCTTTTTGAAGTGTCGCCTCGACCTCGAAATACGGCTCTGGGACGAACTGTTTAATCTCTCGTTCGCGATTGACGATCAAAGCGAGCGTCGGCGTCTGGACACGACCGAGCGAAAACACGTCCTCGATGCCGATCGTCTTCAACAGCGTCGTATACGCCCTTGAGGCGTTCATGCCGACGAGCCAGTCGGCACAAGCACGACTCATCGCCTCATGATAATAAGGGACGGTCTGGTCGCCGGGCAGCAGTTCGGCGAAACCACGGTCGACCGCCTGTTCGGTCAAACTTGAGATCCAAAGGCGTGACAGCGGTTTTTTATTGCCAGCGAGTCGTAAAATGAGCCGGACAATCGCTTCTCCTTCTCGCTCGGCATCGGACGCGATGATGATATCGGTGATGGAGCGATCGTGCAGCCATTTTTTGATCGTCTGAAACGGTTTCGATTTACCTTTCGAGATGCGATAGTCGAATCGGTCCGGCACAATCGGGAGCGACTCATATTTCCACGACTTCCATTCCGGTTTATAGTGGGACGGTTCTTGAAGCTCGCATAAGTGACCGACCGCCCAAACGACGATGGCACCTTCTGGGAAACGGGCGCAAGAAGCGATCTCAATCTCGTCTTTTTTCTTTTTTGATGGATACGGCGCAGCCAGTTTTTGAGCCTGCGACGGTTTCTCCGCGATGATTAGTCTCATAGGATCCCTACTTTCAAAGTCATCCGAAATATCTCGTCGGAACGACACTTTCGAGAAAGAATGTATTTTCTTATCTATTCTATAATATCATTAGAAGAGTATGTACAACATAAAGGGGGATGTCGATTGTCTTATCTCATTTTATTCGCCGCTGTATTTTTCTTGTCGACGAGCGTATTATTCGTCAAATGGACGTCCGCGCCGGCCGAAACGGCCGCGTTTTACCGAATGCTGATCACGTGTCTGATGTTGTTGCCGTTTGTCGACTTCAAGTCACTCATCGGGACGCGTCTCATGACGAGATATGCCTTGTTGCTCAGCGGGACGTTGCTGGCGTTCCACTTTTGGCTCTGGTTTTTGTCACTCGATTATACGACCGTCGCGAGTTCAACGTTATTCGTGACGTCGAGTCCGATTTTCGTTTTAATCGGGAACGCCTTGATCTTTAAAAAGAATCCGACCCGAAAAGGTTTAGCCTTCGCACTCATCGCCGTCCTTGGGGGCATGCTTGTCGCGGCGGGTGACATCCAACTTGGACGCGAAGCGCTCTTCGGGGACCTGCTCGCCTTAATCGCCGCCCTTCTTATCGCCGGCTATTGGCTCGTCGGTCAACACGTCCGAACCGAGATGAACACGAATACTTACTCGTTCAGCGTCTATCTCGTCGCGACGGTCGTCCTCTGCTTCATGCTCCTCGTGCGGGGGACGACGTTCACCGCGTTCGAATCGGTCAACTGGTGGTATTTCCTCGCCCTCGCCTTCTTCCCGACGATTTTAGGGCATAACTTGTTCAACTATGCGCTCGCCCGGGTCAGTGCCACCGTCGTCAGCATCACCATCCTTGGCGAGGCACTGTGGGGCATGCTGTTCGGGTTCGTCTTCTTCGACGAACGTCTCGGCGTAATGCAATGGATCGGCGCGGCCGTCCTGCTCGGCGGAATCTATTTGTTCCTAAAAGAAGACGCCCGTTCCACCAGAACGGACGTCGCTTCATAAATTGGTCGCTTTCGCTTCGACTTCTTCCTCAGACGGGCGGAACAATAACTTGCGGTCCCACACCGCCATGCCGACCGCCGTCAAGAAGGTCATGGCATCGGCGATTGGAAACGCGAGCCATACCCCAAACACGCCGAAGAAGTTCGGCAAGATGAAGACGAGCGGAATCGTATAGAGCGTTTGTCGCGACAGTGACAAGAACATCGCGACACGGGCCTTTCCGAGTGATTGATAAATGCCGTTGATGAGCATTTGCACGCTCGGGAGAAACGAGACGGCGAACAACACATGGATGGCCGTCACCCCGCCGGCAATCAAGTTCGCGTCGGTCGTGAACATGCGCATGAGCTGTTCCGGAATCAACTGGAGCGTCAGCCAGATGATGACCGCGATGGCAATCCCGACCCGCAACGCCGTCCAGATCGTCTCGCGCATCCGGTCGAATTGTCTGGCCCCGAAATTATACCCGACGATCGGCTGCATGCCTTGAACGATGCCCATGATTGGCATCCCGACGAGCGCCATGAATTTATTGATGATCGCAAAGATGGCAAGTTCCTCGGTCCCGCCGTACGTTCCGAGCATGACGTTGACCCCGACGAATAAAATCGACTGGGAGACCATCATGATGAACGAAGATGAGCCGATCGCCATAATCTCCTTCAATTCGCCGAACCGTAGTCGAAACTTCCGCCATTGGAAATCGAGCTCGGTGCGGCGATTTTTTGAGAAGAAGAAACGGAGCATGAGCACAGACCCGACGACTTGAGCGAGCGCCGTCGACCAAGCGGCCCCGTAAATGCCCCAGCCGAACGTGAAAATGAATAGCGGCGTCGTCACCAAGTTGACGACAACGGTCGTGAGCATCACTTTCATCTGATATGGCGCCTGTCCTTCAGCCCGTACCATCGCGCTCGCCGCGAGTGTGAACATGAAGAACGGAGAGCTGATCAGCACGACGGATAAGTATTGACGGCTCAGTTCCATGATGGCCGACGTCGCTCCAAACACTGTCAAAATGTCATCTAACATGAAAAAGGCGGAACTGACTGCGAAGGCCGCGAACACCCCGACGAGGACGAGCACGTTCAAAAACGTGACGGCGGCGCCGGCATCGTCGCCTTTGCCTAGTTTCCGTGAACTAATCGAGGCGCCGCCTAACCCGACCGCGCTCGAGACGGCCATGAGAATCATCTGGATCGGGAAAGCGATCCCGATGGCGGCCACGGCGGTCGCCCCGATGCCGCGGGCGACGAAGATCGTATCGATGATATTGTAGAGCGCCGTCACCAGCATGCCGATCATCGCAGGTAGCGACAGCTTGAATAGCAGGCGTCCGATCGGGTCGGTCCGGAGCTGCTCCGTATTTTGATTCATGCTTCCATCCCCTTTTTCGTCTATGTTAATAGGGTAGCAAGATTGGATGGAACGGTCGACTATGTTGTCTTACCGGATGTGTCAGACCGGGCTCGGCACTGGAGGGCTCACGACGCCGGCTTTTCGTTTGCGCATGATGAAATCGGTCACGACCGGCTGCTCGACTTTGACGCGTACCGTCATCATCGCCTGGTTCGCCGTCTCAAGTCTTTCTCCCGACTCATCGTACAGTTCCTCGATTCGCTGGGAGAAACGGACGAAGCGGGGACCGAAGAACTCGACTTCTTCTCCGCGCCGGAAATGGTTCCGCTGCTCGAGTGTTGCCATTTGTGTCGTTGGATCATACGAGATGACGCGTGCCGCGAATGCATATTGCGGGATGGCGCGCGGCTTGCCGAACAGTTGCTCGTTCTCGGTCGGGACGCCGTAATAGAATCCGGTCGCGAGTTCTCGTTGTGCCGCTTTCCAAATTTCTTCTTCCCACGCCGGGTCGAACTCGAACCCTTCAGGATCGGCGCAGTAGGCGTCGATGACTTGACGGTAGACGTTACAGACGGTCGCCACATAGTGAATCGATTTCATCCGTCCCTCAATTTTCAAGCTGTCGACGCCAGCATCGACCAAGTCCGGGATGTGGCGTACCATCGCCAAATCGACCGAGCTCATCGAGAACGGTTCCTCGTCGCGTGCCGCCATCTCGTCGGTCAACAGCTCGTCCGCCTCGAAGAAACCATATTTCCAACGACAAGATTGGGCACAGCCACCCCGGTTCGCATCGCGGAGCGCCATATGATTCGATAACGTGCAACGGCCCGAGTACGAGATGCACATCGCCCCATGGACGAACGTCTCGATTTCGACATCGACTTGCCGTTTCATTTCTTTGATTTCCTCCATCGAAACTTCGCGGGCGAGGACGATTCGCTCCAACCCTTCCTCTTGCCAGAAACGGAGTGTCTCATAGTTTGTTGCTGACGCTTGCGTCGACAAATGGACCGGAAGTCCCGGTGCATCCGTGAGGCATACCTCGATCATGGCCGGGTCGGACACGATGACGGCATCGATGCCGATATCGCGAAGCTTGCAAAAGAACTCGCCCGCGCCGTCGATATCCCCTTCATGCGTCACCATGTTGGCCGCGACATACACTTTTGCGCCACGCGCATGGGCGAACGCGACTCCTTCGGCCATCTCTTCGTAGCCGAAGTTACCCGCCCGGGAACGGAGCCCGAACTGTTGCCCCCCGATAAAGACCGCATCGGCCCCGTACAAAATCGCCATCTTCAATTTTTCTAAGTTCCCAGCTGGTGCTAATAGTTCTGGACGTTTTTTCATCTCGGTTCCCTCACTTGATCTCTTCTGGATTTCGTAACAACAGTCCGGTCCCGAGCCGGAATTGTTCAGGTTGGAGTTCGGCGAGACGCCGTTCCATGCCATGACGGTCGAACCGCCCGTTCAATAGATCCGACCGGGCTTTATCGAACAGACGGACGATGTCGACGAACGCATCGCCCGCATGCCAGCCTTCGAGTTTCCACGTGTGCAACCCGCCCTTCAAGAGCGTGGGCAATTGTCCCATGAGTGTCAAATCTTCAGAGAAGACGTGCGTACCGTTGTCGTCTTGATAGACGGGATAGCGACTGTCCGCATCCGACGGTTCGCTCACATAATACTCTCGTGCTTCTGCCAATGTGTTCGACCGGCCGATCTCGTTGAAGTAGTTCGTCAAGAGCGGACGTTTCGAATGATGGATGCACGTCGGGCCATACACTTGCACTTCGACCGGCAAACCAATCTGTTGTTGGATCATCCCGAGTTCGGTCAACGTCACTTCACGGGCTGCGATCGCCCCGATGGCGTCACGCTTCCCCCAAAACTGAATGTGTCTCGCCGACGTGACGAGCGTTTGAGCATCATACCAATAGGGGATATTGGCATTACGGATCAGGCGGATGGCGCCAGGGTCGCCTGCCGTCACACTGTCGATCCCGATCGCTTTGAGTTCCTGCAAATATTCAGGGAGCGTCTCGATTTGCTCGTTATGCATCAAGTTATTGACGGCGACCGTCACTTCTTTGCCGTATCGGTGGGCGACTGCTGTGACTTCTCGCACAGCCGGAAGTGACCAGTCACCTTTGTGGCGTAACCCGTATTTTGAATCTCCGATATAGATGCGGTCGGAGCCCGCCATGATTAGCGCCTCTGCTTGCTCGACGCTTTGTGCCGTAGTCACTAGCTGAATCATCATTTGCTTTCTTCTCCTCACTTTGTGAGTCTAATCACATATTCTTGCTATACTCTAGCACACGTTTTGATGTGGTGGCCGTGCAGGAATTTAACAACTCGTGAAGAAATCAGTAACAATGTATGACTTTTTACATCGAAGGAGTGGACGATTTTGACAAAAACCGCCTTAATTACTGGAGCCTCGACCGGAATTGGCCTCGATCTTGCCGTTTTAGCGGCCCGGGACGGGTTTGACTGTATCCTCGTGTCTCGCAACGAGCCCCGTTTGCACGAATTGAAAAAAGTACTTGAGAAGCGGTACCGTGTCCACGTGCACGTATTCGCCCTCGACTTGTCTGAACATCAGGCCGCAAAACGGCTGACAAACGCGATTGAAGACGCCGGACTGACGGTCGACTTTTTAATCAACAATGCCGGTTTCGGGACGGCCGGCGAGTTCATCGACCTCGACGCCGAGATCGAGGCCGAAGAGGTCCGCTTGAACGTCAACGCCTTGACTGAACTGACGAAAGCCTACTTACCTGGCATGGTCGAGCGAAATCATGGTTATGTCTTAAATGTCGCCTCGGTCGCCGCCTTCCAACCCGGCCCTTACATGGCGGTCTATTATGCGACGAAAGCGTACGTGTTATCACTCACCGAGGCGCTCCATGCCGAAGTGAAAGGGACAGGTGTGAACGTGAGCGTCCTGTGCCCGGGACCGACCGATACCGGTTTCTTCAATCGTGCCGGCAGCGAAATGATGGTGTCGAAAATGCCGTCCCACCTCGTCGCCTTCTTCGGCTATAAAGGCGTCATGAACAACAAACGCGTGGTCGTTCCCGGCGTCTCGAACCAGTTGCTCGTGGCCGCGGCCAAACTCATGCCTAGGGCGGTCAGCCTCGAAATCTTGCGCCGGTTCCAAAAACCGTCAGATGCCGGAACGGAAGATGTGCCGATGACCTGACAATCATAATCAATAAAAAGGAGGAGGTTCCCGTTGTGGGACCTCCTCCTTTTACGTATAGTGATTGTTCAATGTCGAGCCAACTGCACCATGCGCCGAATCAGTGAAACACCCGGAATACACACCATCAGAGCCGTCGCCACGACGACTGCCCAGGCCAACACGCTCTCGAGCGTGACCGCTCGCTCGGCCAGTCTGTCAAGGACGCGTCCCCCTTGTACAGACAGGACGATCATTAGTGCAGGCCATACACTCGCGCCGAGAATACTGAGCATCCCATAGCGCGTTCGAATGAGACGACGAGACATCAACAATAAATTGAGTCCCATAAACAACAGTCCAATGAAAAGAAACCAACCGATTTCAACTAGATTGACGTATCCGCTCATGCACGCGTCACCTCACTCGGTGTGATATCTACTTGTTACCCGTCTTCTCGTACAAATATGCGAACGAACAGATCGTGCAATAAGACGAGAAAGACGGTATTCCCGATGCCATGGGCCATATCGAACGGCAAACTGAGCACGAGCAATTTGACGAAGTCAACCCCGATCACCTCGGCGAAGGACAGGTTGGCCGTCCATCCGAATAAAAAGCCGGCCCCGAGACCGACGGCGGCAAGGAACAACCGGGAGCGACGGAGCAATGGCTTCAAGAACGAGACCACGGCGACGACAAGGAGCCACCCTAAAAATTGAAACAGAACGAACGGGCCGATCCCGAGCAACAGGCCTGATAAAATCGGAACGAACAATGCCAACATGGCCCCACTCGTGAATCCAAAATAAAGGGTCGTCAGCATGAGCAGCGCTGTCGAAGGTTGGACATTCGGGATGGCCACGAACAGCCAACGTCCGATGACCGCGAGAGCGAGAATTTGCGTCAAGACGGCAATCGGGGCGTCACTCCGTTCGAACCTCGACATGACCCCCGCTGCAATCAAGAGGATGAGGACATATGTGACCATAGCGCACTCCGTTTCATATAGTCGCTGCGATCCCCATCAAAGACGAGCATCCCGTTCGACAGGCAAATGATGCGGTCTGCCGCCTGAATCAGTTGCTCGTCATGGGTGGCACACATGATGTGCGCCGTCCCAGCCTTCTCGATTAACGCCCGTTCAAACTGAGAGCGCTCTTGCTCGGTCAAGCCCACGCTTGGCTCGTCCAACAAGAACAGAGATGCCTCAGAATCGAATATGGCTTGCAGTTGAGCGAGGCGACGATTCGTCGCATGCGGGAACGGACCATACTCTTGCTCGGCCGGTAAATAAACCGGCCGCTCGGTCCATTTGACCTTCCCATACAACGGGCGCACGCTTTTGGCAATCAATTCGAGCAACGTCGACTTCCCGCTGCCATTCGTACCGATACAGACGGTCAGACCCGGGCCCTTCATTTCGTAAGACACATGCTCGACCGCATAGGACGCCTGTAACGGGTGGCGATAGGACACGTCCGTAACGACAAGTTGAGGCTGATTCATGGTCGGATTGACGTGAAACGCGCCGGACGGACTATGTTCGCGCGCCCTATCCGTGTAAGCAATCCGAACGCCAAGCCCGGTCAGTCTGCTGAGCAACATCGTTAAATGCTCGACCCGAAACCGATCCAAATGTCGAAACGGTTCAATCAAGACGAGCGCCTCGGCTGAATCGGCGAGGGCGTGAGCGATGCGGACGAGTTGCCGTTCTCCGCTTGAGCACTCATCGAATCGCTTATGAAATAGATGATCGATTTGAAGAATGGCAGCCAGTTC
Source organism: Exiguobacterium sp. s5 (assembly GCF_018618075.1). Lineage (NCBI taxonomy): Bacteria > Bacillati > Bacillota > Bacilli > Caryophanales > Exiguobacterium > Exiguobacterium sp. s5. Next base: position 60,692 of record NZ_JACSLK010000003.1, read on the forward strand.
GGCTCCTCGCAGGGCGTCACTCCCAGAAATGAGCGATGAAACCTTCCCGGCAAGCGGGGTATCAAGGCGGATGACTCGCGCTCGTTCTTCCCTCACCCACTCATCGAATTCATCATGTCCGTCTGCCAAGGATAACCAACGCATCGCGCAACCCTCCTTTCGTCAAATATGGATACAGTAACCACACGACCGGCACTCCCATCGAGGCGATCGCCACGAAACCGAGCAAGACGAGGCATTGAACGGTGTCATGCCGTTCGAAACGTCGCATTCGATTCGTCACATACACCGGTTCAAGGCGTTGACTGTCGATACCGACGACGATCGCCTCTTGCCACTCGCGCCTCGGATGGCTCGCAATGGATAATCGCACCGCCCGCTCCATCGACGGGACGAGGGCCCATCCCCCATAGAGCAACCGGGTCGAACGCGGCCATCTGTTCAAGAACGGAAGCAATCGTTCGAGTCGCATGAACCGGTTCATCCAGATCATACCGAACAAAAATGTAGCTAATGGAATCAATTGATTCGTGATGCCCATGAGAGAGACGTTCCACCCAAAAACAATCGGTGCAAACGAGATCAGCATGAACGCGGCCAAAACACCGAGCATCGCCAGCGGAAATCGTCGTTCGAGGAGCAACAGGCCGACAAGTCCAAGAAGGAACCAAACCGAATCATTTAAATAAGTCAGGATGAACAAATGGGCCACTAAGAAGAAAAGGAGCGTGACCGGATGTCTGCGCTCCCAATCTGCCTCATTCGAAGAAAGAAATCGCATCTTCTTCGAAACGCCATTGAATAATATCGGTCGATTCGACTTCTTTGGCCCCAGCGCCTTCGTCGCCTGGGCTTCCATTAAAGGCGTAGACCCAGCCCGACGATTGACCGGCCGACTTCTCTTGAATGCCGTCGATCGCCGTCACGTATGTCATCTCTCCGCTACCGACCGATTCGATGTCGAGTTCAGTCGCTTCAAGGGCATCGAGCACTGTCGCCCCGTCCTCTAAACAGACGCTCTTCTCATGGAACAACGTCTCCTCGGTCGCAGCATCATAAACGGAAATCGTCGGTTCGACGTCACAGGCCGCATCTCCGTTCGTCGTTTCTTCCCCGCCGCATGCGGTCAAAAGTGGGACGAGTAAACTCATCAGGAGCAGTTTTTTCATTGGTCGGTCAAATCCTCTCGTTGATGGATAGAATAATTGTATAGAATCGTATATTTTTCACCAGTCGTCCGGCCTTCTTGACTGAGCCCAGACAATTGGATGCTGTTGGCGAGCACAGGTTCTCGTTGCAACCAGAACTTGACGAGCCGGCGATCACGATTGATCATGAGCATCGACTCGTTCTCGAACGTGTACATGTCGTACAGGCCGTCAAACGAGAACTGGAGAAGCGGCGCGTCGACTCGGTCCGCAAATTCAGACCAAGGCGTGTCGCGTACGGCATCGAGCATATGTTCAAAGTCGACGAGCTTCTCGAAAAACGCACTTCCCGAATCTATGTTCAGTTCGTCGACTTGGCGATACGACAACTCACCGGACTCGTCATAGTTGATTCGAATCTGTTGAAACGAGTTCGAGCGCTCGACCATGAGCAAATATTCGAGCGAGCGGAGTTCCCCGTCCTCGGTGAACACCATCTTGCTTCGGTCGAGTTTAATCGAGTCACTATTGATGCGACGTAAGATATTGTCCGTCATCCGGTCAAATGTCTCGTCTTGAATCGACACCGCCCCGATTTGTTGCGACTCGGCCCGGAACTCAGATTGATCAAACAACGGGACGAACAACAAGACGATGAAGAAAAAGAAGCCGACGAGCGCACCGTACCATTTATAGCGGCTATTTCGTTTCGGAAAAAACAAGAATGACATGAGAAAACCGATGGGGATATGGAACCCGCCAATCGGGAACGACACGATTCCGAGCAAAGAGAAAAATAAAAATTTAAAGAAAAAGTTCGGTTCGGGTTCTTTCAGTTGATTCAAGCGCAAACCTAGCAACGTACTGATGACAAAAAATCCAAGCCATACGTATAGTTGTACTGTCACGTTAATCCCCCACTGTAAACTCGAAGAAGTCGCTGGCGACAAAACTGTCTTTGAAGACGGCTCGGACTTCGTCTAAAAATTCATCATCTCGACCTTGATAGCGGGCCGAGATATGGGTGACAATCAAGCGTCCGGCTTGAACCGTCTTCGCGAGCGTCGCCGCCTCGACCGTCGTCGAGTGACCATATTGACGGGCGAGCTTTGCCTCTTCGTCCATGAACGTCGCCTCGTGGACGAGCACATCGACGCCTTCGGCGAGGACGACCGCGTTCGGACAAGGAATCGTATCCCCCAGAATCGCCACGATCGGTCCACGGACCGCGTCAGTGACGTATTCTTTAGAGAGATAGGTTTCTCCTTCAAACTCGAACGTCTCCTCTTGCTTGATCGTCCGATAAATCGGCCCGCTCGGAATCCCGAGCGCCTTCACTTTATCAACGAGGAGCGCACCGGGCTTTTCGGGTGCCTCAATTCGAAATCCGTACGATGGAAAACGATGATCCAATCGTTTGACCGTGACGAGATGGCCGTCCTGTTCGAACGTATCCCCGTCCTCATACTCGACAATCGTCAAGTCATAACCGAGATATGATCCAGTCACTTTCATCGTCAACTCGAGCCATTTCTTGATGCCTTTCGGTCCGTAAAGCGTAAGCGGACTCGACCCATCGAGCGCTGAACGCGTCGACAAGAAACCGGGCAGGCCGAACACGTGGTCACCGTGCAGGTGGGTCACCCAGACGGCCGAGACTTTACGCGGTTTGACTTTCGTATGAAGCATTTGGTGCTGGGTCGCTTCACCGCAATCGATGAGCCACGTCTGTTTCGAAAGCGTGAGCGCCAGACCGGAAACGTTCCGTTGTTTCGAGGGCATGCCGGAGCCAGTTCCTAAAAATTGTAACTTCATAAATAATTTTGTCCTTTCTTCTAGTGCATTCCATGCTATACTGTAGGCAATCGTTGATAAAGGATGTGATCCGTGATGAATAAAGTTGAACATTCCGACTCGATCTATGAACTGATCCGGGAACGGGCGACTTCAATGAATCGCAAACACCAACAAGAACTAGGCACCTCAATCCACATTCACGACATAGCGATGGAACTTCACTGTTCAGACGAACTCGTCTTGGAATCATTGGAATTCGCCGCATAATCACTCGAACACATAGGAAGAGCCGACATCGCGTCGGCTCTTTTTCACTTCGTTTTCGGTGTCGCGACGTGCTCGACAATTTGAACGACATATTCAACCAACTTGTATAGCTCGACGAGCGGCATGCGCTCGTTCGTCGTATGAATCTCTTCATAACCGACAGCGAGGTTAACGGTCGGAATCCCGCCCCCAGCGATGACGTTCGCATCTGACCCTCCACCTGAATGTAAGATTCGTGTCGGGCGTCCGATGGCCGCTGCCGCCGCTTTCGCGACTTCGACGACTTCGTCGCCTTCTTCGAACTTGAACCCCGGGTACATGATGTCGATGTCGACTTCGGCTCGGCCACCATGTGCCGCTGCCGCCTCGACGTAAGCTTGTTTCATCGACTCGGCTTGGGCTTCCATCTTCTCGTGGATGAGCGAGCGCGCTTCGGCGAGCACCTCGACGTAATCGCAGACGATGTTCGTGGCACGTCCGCCTTCGAACCGTCCGATATTCGCTGTCGTCTCGTCATCGATTCGTCCAAGCTTCATCTTCGCGATCGCTTTCGCCGCGATTTGAATGGCCGAGACCCCTTTCTCAGGCGCGACACCGGCATGCGCCGTCTTACCGTAAATTCTAGCGTTCACTTTCGCTTGTGTCGGGGCAGCGACGATGATATCGCCGACCGGGCCGTCCGAGTCGAGCGCGAAACCGAACTTCGCATCAATTTTCGACAAGTCGAGTACTTTCGCCCCGACGAGACCTGACTCTTCGCCGACCGTGATGACGAATTGGATTTGACCGTGCGGAATCGCTTGTTCCGTCAAAACACGGACCAGCTCAATCATCGCCGTCAAACCAGTTTTATCATCAGCGCCAAGGATGGTCGTCCCATCCGTCACGACGTAGCCATCTTGAATACTCGTCTTGATCGCTTTACCTGGTGTGACCGTATCCATATGCGCCGTGAAATAAATCGGGTCGACGCCTTGTTTCGTCGCAGGTAGCGTGATGATGAGGTTGTTACCTGAATGAGCCGTTTTCGTCGATGCGTCGTCCTCGTAGACGTCACATCCGAGCTCAGTGAAGACCGCCTTTAAATGCTCACAGATGACTGCCTCTTCTTTCGTCTCCGAATCGATGCCGACCAACTGTAAAAATGTGTCAAGCACCCGTTTCTCGTTTACCATGAAAACATCCCTCCATCCAAACATTTCTAGGTTATTATAACAAACTCGTGCCGTTTGCACGAACCTTTTCCATTCTGTACAATGAGGACAAACACATTTGGAGGAACGTCATGAGTAAGAAACAGAAAAAGCGGCAACGCATCATTCAAATCGGTGTCGTCGTCATCGTATCCATCTTTTTATTGAGCACGTTTTTGTCGGGGATGGCCATGTTCCTGTAACAATAGGATATAGCGCTCTTTCAAAATCAAGTAGCTCTTCACATCAGACAAAATATTGAGCAACGATGAACGTACCTCAAATTCCTCACGTGACGTGGGGAGGGGTACGTTTTTTCGATAATGCTCAATCGTCTCCTCGAGCTCCCGCAAGAACGTCGAGGCGTCGGCTTGTTGGTTGACGTTGTCGCCGACGAGTCGAAGGAATGTCGCGACCGGTTTGGCTTCATTGACGACGAGTGTGATTTCCCGTGAGTTCTCGGCGATGCGTTTCAAGATGTCATATTGCCGCTCCCGCATTCGGAAGTACAAGTAATCCATGTCCTCGTTCCGCTTCCCGATCGAATTCCCCATCCGGCGGAGCGCAAGATCTTTTCCTTGCTTCAAATAATCGCGTGTCTTCAACAGCATCATCGAATGGTCGTTATAGACACCGGTCTCGACACATGCGGCCACATCATAAAAATGTACGGCGAGCGCCCGGTCGATATTGTCCTTGATGCGTTCGATCTCTTTATCGAGCGTCGGCATATACATGTTGACGACGAGCCCGACCCCGACCCCGATGGCGATCAACAACAACTCGTTCACGAACAAATCGAGTGAGAACTGTCCTTCCGTATACAGATGTGTCAGGATGACGACACTTGTGATCATGCCATCTTGCAGTTTGAGCTGTTGTACGAGCGGGATGAACATGACAAAATAAAGTGTGAGCGTCGCTGGCGAATAGCCGAGCAAGGTGAACATCAACGCACCCATGCCGATGGCAATCAAGCTGGCCATGACTCGTTCATAGGAGGCCCGAAACGACTTTTTCCGCGTCTCCTGAATACTGAGGATGGCGATGATGGCCGCGAAGACGTAATAGTCGAGATGGATCGTCTCCGAGATGAGCATGGCAATCCCGGCGGCTGCCGCCGTCTTGAGCGTACGTGATCCGATTTTCATAATATCTCCTCCTCTCTCACAAAATTGTTCACTAGTTTCTTCCGTTTGGCAATCCATATGTTTGGAAGTGATCGTATTGAAAAGAAAGAAACGCGGCGTGATCCCGACGATTCTCACGCTCGCTCTCGCCATATCCGGTTTCTTTTGGCTCCAAGATCGTCCGAGCGGGTCGTATACCGTTCAGACCTATGACAACGGGGATGTCTCGACCCGGGCGTTCGAGTCGCTCGATGAGGCGCGCGCCTACATGGAACGCGGGGGCAATCGCGCCCTACTCGATGCGTCGGGAGACGTCATCGATTTCACAGGTACTGGAATCGCGGTCACCCCGACCGACCGAATCACAAACCTATATCAGGACGCCGAGTTTAAGAAACGGCAGTCCTATGTCGCCGGTGGAACACGTCTCCGTCTCATGCAAACGGGCGACAAGCATTTGTTGGTAAATATCTCTGGGGCCGATGTCTACGTGAAGCCGGCCGACATGACGCTTTACCCGGACGCCGTCGTCGAGCGGCGCGGCTTCTATCAGATGCAGGACGGACAAGTGTTCCATACCGTCGAGGCGAACGGCAATTTGGCCGGGACGTTTCTCGTCGGACCGGCGCCACAACAGTCGTCCGATCGATATTACACGGAGGACGTACGCGACGTGTTCGATTCGCCCTACCAATTCGCTTCAATCGCGTCGAAGGCACCGTATTCGGCTCGCGAGCTCGACGAGTTCCTCGAATCACTCGACGATAGCCCGCTCGCTGGGAAAGGCGACGCCTTCAAGGACGCCGAGGCCGAATTCGGCATCAACGCCTTGTTCCTCATGGCTGTAGCCGGACACGAGTCCGGTTTCGGTACGTCTGCCATCGCCCGTGAAAAAAATAACTTGTTCGGCTTCCAAGCGACCGACAACGATCCGAGCGGAAATGCGGCCTCTTATCCATCTGTCGAGGCGAGCATCGATGCGGCGGCTCGTTTATTCGCCGAGAAGTACGTGACCGGAGATTACGACCGCGGTCCGTTTCCGGGCAATAAACAAGAAGGCGTCAACGTCTTTTACGCCTCGGACCCATATTGGGGCGAGAAAGTCGCCGGGACGATGTATCGCATCGATCGTGAACTCGGATTGACCTATTTCAAACAGCTAAAATGACGGCCACGGCGGCCGTCATTTTTTTTGCAGGAATCCCCCCTTCGCTGAGCGAATACCTAAATGAACGACCATTCATTCCAAAGGGGGATTTGTATGAAAACGATTTGGATCACAGGTGGCTCATCGGGGATGGGCAAGGCGATGGCGCTAAAATTCAAAACCGAGGGTTGGAACGTCGCCATCAGCGGCCGCAACGAAGAGCGGCTACAAGAAGCGATGGGCGAACTGGAGGCCATCGGGGCCGGAGCAGCGATGGCCGTGCAACACGATGTGCGTGACTACGAGGCGTGTTCACAAGCACTCGATCAAATCAGCGAACGGTTCGGACCGGTGCATGCGCTCGTCAATAACGCAGCCGGCAACTTCGTCTGTCCGACGCTCGACTTGACGCCGAACGGCTGGACGAGCGTCATCGACATCGTCTTGAACGGGACGTTCAATTGTACCCACGTCCTCGGCAAACATTGGGAACGGGAGCAACTGCGGGACGGCTCCATCATCAACATGGTCGCCTCCTACGCCTGGCAAGCGGGCGCCGGTGTCGCCCCGAGCGCCGCCGCCAAGGCCGGGGTGCTCAATTTGACGCGGACGCTCGCCGTCGAATGGGGGTATCAGTTCGGGGCACGCGTGAACGCGATCAGCCCGGGCCCAATCGAGCGGACCGGTGGTGCCGACAAACTCGCCGTCCACGTCAAAGAAGTCGAGCGCATCCGTCGTAACGTGCCGCTCGGACGGTTCGGCACACCCGAAGAGATTGCCGACCTCGCCTATTGGATGGCGTCGGACGAGATGCGCTATTTGAACGGAGAATGTATCTCGCTCGACGGCGGCCATTGGCTCAATAAACATCCGTTCTAACCTAAAACGGCCGAGGAGATTCCTCGGCCGTTTCATATGTCTTGTCCCGTCCATTCCGCTTCGAACCTGTCCAAAAATGAGACCATGAATGCGTGGCGTTCCCGGGCAATCTGTCGTGCCCGTTCCGTATGCATCCCATCCGCGAGCCGGAGCAACTTATCATCGAAGTGGGCGACCGCACTTGTCGCATCGTTCGGGTCATATAAAGCCGTTCCGCGTGACCCCGCGAATTGGAACGTGCGGGCGATGCCGATCGCCCCAATCGCGTCGAGTCGATCCGCATCTTGCAGGATGGCACTTTCCAACGTCGATGGACTTCTATGTTTCGAGAACGATGTCTCACCGATGATCGTCAGGACGTGCGCCCGTCGATTCGGATCGAGCGCTAACGTGTCCAAGTGACGCGCGACGAGCCCCGCCTCGCGACCAAGCTTCTCATCCTCGACGTCGTGCAAGAGCGCCGCAAGCGTCAAGACAAGCCGATCGACGTCTCCCCCTTCGGCGAGATGCATGGCTAAGCGGCGCACCCGCTCGAGGTGGGCCATGTCATGACCGGTACAGTCCCCGGAATGCAGCGCCGCCACGTACCGTTCGGTCTCGAGTACTGCTGGTTGCGTCATCAAATCTCGATTGTCGTGTTCGGCTCGATCAAGAGGCCGCGTTGGTGCAGTTGATCGCAGAAAGCCTGTGCGTCTTGTTTGATGGGTGGGAACGTATCAAAGTGAATTGGTACGACCCGTTTCGCTTGGAGCCAGTGCGCGGCATCGAGTGCGTCGACCGGTCCCATCGTGAAGTTGTCACCGATCGGGAGGAACGCGACGTCGATATCGAACCGCTCCCCGTACAGTTTCATGTCCGAGAACAGGGCCGTGTCCCCGGCGTGATACACCGTGAGCGCCTCTGTCTCGATGATGAACCCGCCCGGCATACCCATGTAGACCGGGACGTCCCCCATATCAAGACTCGAGCTATGGAACGCCTGCGTCATCGTGACGCGACCGAACGAAAACGAATGGCCGCCCCCGATGTTCATCCCGTGGACCGAATAGCCTTTTTTCTCATAATACGTCGCCAGTTCGTGCGTCGCGACGATTGTCGCGCCCGTCTGTTTCGCGATCAGTTCCACGTCTTCGATATGGTCGAAATGAGCGTGGGTGAGCAGGATATAGTCTGCTTTGACGCTCGCCGGGTCGACGTCCGTATGCGGGTTGCTCGTCAGGAACGGGTCGATCAAGACGGATGTCCCGTCGATATCGAGTTGTACGGTCGCATGGCCATAGTAGGTGATCTTCATAGAAATCCTCCCTTTCTGTTATCAGATGGAATCTTTCACTTATAATACTTTTTCTAAGAAGCGTTTTGCGCGGTCGGTCTGCGGGTTGAGGAGCAGGTCGGCCGGTTTGCCTTCCTCCATCAAGATGCCTTCGTCGAGGAAGAGGACACGGTCCGCCACTTCACGGGCAAAGCCCATCTCGTGCGTGACGACGACCATCGTCATCCCAGACTCGGCGAGCCCTTTCATGACATCGAGCACTTCGTTGACCATCTCTGGGTCGAGCGCTGACGTCGGCTCATCGAACAACATGACGTTCGGCTCCATGGCGAGCGCCCGGGCGATCGCGACCCGTTGCTTCTGTCCACCTGACAGTTGACTCGGGTAAGCGTCAATCTTCTCCGATAATCCGACGCGTTCGAGGAGCTTTTTCGCCCGTTCGATCGCTTCGGCCTTGCTCACTTTCAAGACGTTGATCGGCGCGTACGTCAAATTGTCGAGCACGCTCATATGCGGGAACAAGTTGAACTGTTGGAACACCATGCCGATGTTTTGACGAGCCTTCGAGACGTTCGCCCCTTTTTTCGTGAGCTCATAGCCGGCGACGCTGACCGTGCCGGACGTCGGCACTTCAAGCATGTTCAAGCAACGGAGGAACGTCGATTTCCCGGAACCGGACGGACCGATGACGGCGACGACTTCCCCTTTCTCAATCGATGTCGTAATGCCTTTGAGGACCTCGAGGTCACCAAATTGTTTGTATAAATCCTTTACTTGTATCATCTGCCATCACTCTTTCTAAGCCGTTTTTCTAGACGTTGACCAAGATACGTCAACACCATCACTATTGTAAAGTATATCACACCGGCAAACAGGAGCGGTTCAAAGTAGATCGCCTTTTGCCCACCGACGATTTGCGCCCGACGCATGATGTCGAGCACACCGACCGTCGAGACGAGCGCCGATTCTTTCGTGAGCGTGATCATCTCATTGACGAGGGCCGGCAAGATGTTTTTGAACGCCTGCGGCAAGATGATTGACCGCAGTTGTTTGACGTACGGGACGCCGAGGGCATCCGACGCTTCCCACTGGCCTTTATCGACCGCTTGAATCCCGGCCCGAATGATTTCCGAGATATACGCCGCCGAGTTGAGTGAGAAGGCGATGACGGCCGACTGATACGGCGTCGTGATATAACCGGTCAATTGCGGTAACCCGAAGTGGATGATCGCGAGTTGCAAGATGAGCGGTGTCCCGCGGAACACGGCCGTGTAGGCGTGCCCGATGAAGTTGACGAGACGGTTTGGGACGATCTTGAATGTGGCGACGACGACCCCGAGCGTGATCCCGAGCAAGGCCGAGACGAGCACGACTTGAAACATGACCGGGATCCCTTCGAGAATATACGGGATAGAATCATAAATCCGACTAAAATCCATTGTGAGTTCCTCCTAAAAAAAGGCTGACTGATATTTTCAGTCAGCCTTCTTCAATCTTTATTCAGCTGGTGCTGCTTCTTGTTCGAACCATTTTTGTGCCAACTTCTCGATGTCTCCTGAATCGATCATCTTGTTCAATTCTTCATTGAATTGATCGCGAAGCTCATCGTCCTTACGGAAGGCGGCGGCAGAACCGGCCTCTTCTTCATCGACGATTTCAAACGTTGAAAGTTCGCTGTCTTGGTCGAGATATTTCTTCGCGACCGTGTCCTCGATGACCATCGCATCGATGCGGCCTGTCTTGATTTCCTGGATGATCTCCGGAATCTTGTTCAAGGCGACGATTTCAGCGCCCGGGATTTGCTCTTTGGCAATCCCTTCTTGAATCGAACCGAGCTGGACCCCGACTTGTTTTCCGTCCAAGTCTTCAAGCGATTGGATGGCATCCCCTTTTGACAAAATCAAGTTCTTCGCCGTGAAGTAGATGTCTGAGAAATCAGCGTTCTCTTTCCGCTCTTCCGTCGGCGTCATCCCTGCCATGACGAAATCGACACGACCGGCGTTGAGCGCTCCGAGCAGGCTCCCGAAGTCCATGTCTTCAATTTTCAATTCGTAGCCCATGTTCTCGGCCACTTGCTTGGCGATGTCGATATCGAAACCGACGATCTCGTCGCCGTTCGCCGTATCGACGAACTCATATGGGAAGTAGTCCGCACTCGTCCCCATGACGATGACTTTATCCTCCTCATCGGTCGACGTCGAACCTCCTTCGTTCACGTCTGCCCCACAAGCTACCGTGAAAGCGGCAAGACTTGCGATACATAATGCTAGAAAACCTTTTTTCATATTCATCGTCCCTTTCTTCATATAGGATGAAATTATCAGAACTTTAACAAAATTATGACATATACGTGAATAGTGCTCAACTGTTCTTCAACTCATCATATGTCCGACTTGTTCTTCAACCACTATATACACATAATTATTACTTGTAAAGTATATTCATGCATAAAATATAAAAAAAATACGGTCACATTCGCTCGTAAGCAAAATAAGTGACCGTACCGTTGTCGCGAGAGCCGTAGGGCTGCACCCGTTTGACCGACGCGATCGGGATGGCGCTATACACGTGGGGATAGCGTTCCCCGTCCTCGTCAAACTCGTAGTGGAGCAGGCTGCCGAGACGTCCGACATGGAACGAGACGAGCACGACTCGCTCCCCATGATAATGTCGACGCACGAATTTGCCGATCTGTTGCGGGGTGCAACAACGAATATAACCTTCCGTCTGGAGGGTCGGCTCGTTGATCTCGCCGCGCGACAAAGCAATCGTATATTCGGCCTCGCTCATGATTTTGACGACTGGTTCCATCTCATCGATCCCTTCTTAAGGAAAAGCGCAAAGGCAATGCCTCTGCGCTCACTTCTTAGGCGTAGTAAATATCGAACAACGTCTGTAACTGCTCGACGAGCTCTTCGGCCGTCGATGACTCGATCGTGCTCCGTTCGACCATCGTGACGATATTGCCGTCTTCTAACAGCGCGATCGATGGTGACGACGGGGCGTAACCTTCGAAGTATTCACGGGCCCGGTCCGTCGCTTCACGGTCTTGACCCGCGAACACAGTCACGAACTGGTCCGGTTTGACGCCTTCCATCTTGTTCACGTACGCTGCTGCCGGACGAGCGATGCCACCAGCACAGCCACATACCGAGTTGACGAGCACGAGCGTTTTGCCTTCTTTTGTTAACGCCGCGTCGACTTCTTCCGGTGTCGTGAGTTCTGTGTACCCTGCAGCGCGTACCTCATTGCGAGCTTGTTCGACTACATCTTGAAAGTATAATTGAAAATCCATATTGTTTCCCCTTTCGACTTACGTCTGTTCTTTCTTATTTTACGTCTAGTGGATCGGTTAGGACAAGTCTATCGCTCAATTGTCCTTCGAGGAACGGTGTCGCGTTCAACAGCGTCTTGAAGGCCACATAGCGGGCCCGCGCTTCAGCGGTCGCTTCCCGGTTCGTCAAATAGGCCCGGATGAGGATGTTCTTCGGCGTGTGCTCCATGTCGATGAACTCGAGCAGTTGCGCCTCATAGCCGACGAGTCCAAGTAATTCGGCCCGAATCGAATCGGTGGCGAGCGCCGCGAACCGTTCTTTGATGAGCCCATGCTGCAACATGACGTCGAGGCTCGGCGCCTCGAGTTGACGATTCAATTCTTTTTGACAACAAGGGACGCTCAAGATGACTTTAGCTCCCCAGCGAACGGCCCGGGCGAGCGCCATGTCCGTCGCGACGTCACAGGCATGAAGCGTGACGACCATATCGACCGCCGTCTCGCCTTCGAACTCGTTGATGTCCCCGACGAGAAACTCGAGGCGCTCATAGCCGAGGTCACGGGCAATCCCGGCACATTCTTCGATGACTTCTTTCTTCAAATCGAGCCCTGTGATATGGACGTCATAGCCTTTCATTTCATGCAAGAAGTGATAGAGGGCGAACGTCAAATATGACTTCCCTGAGCCGAAATCGAGAATCCGGACGGTCCGGTCGGTCGGTAAATGTTTGATTGAGTCTTCGATAAACTCGAGGAAGCGGTTGATTTGTTTGAACTTGTCGTATTTTTGACGCTTCACTTTTCCGTCCTCGGACTGGACGCCGAGGCGGATGAGGAACGGTACCGGTTCATCGAGCGGTAACAAATACTGCTTCTCGCGGTTATGGCTCAGCTTCACTTGTTTGACGGCCGTCTCACGTTCTTTGAACGTCACTTTGAACTTTTTAGACAGTTGAAAGTGGACCTCGGACGCCGTCAACTGGAACTGACCTTGGCGGAACGTCTCGAGCAATTCATCGAGCTCGATGACCGCCTCGTCCGGTGTGAGATTTTTATGTTTCATCACCCGTTCAAATTGGTATTCGAACTGTATATGGTACTCGCCTTTCAACAGGACCGGCTTCAATTTGACCCGGCGCAAATCGTTCGACTTTTGACGTGGTTGGCTGACTGTCGCCGTCACGAGCTCGTTCTGGCGAATCACATCAGCGAGTCGCTGTTTTAACTCTGTATATTCCACTGCGTTCATCCTTTTTTCAATAGTTTCGAAACTTTTAGTCACGTGTATTCGTACATACTATTACACGAACACGTGCAAACGTCAAAGGAGGATTATTGTATGTTCAAAAAGTTATTATCATCGATTGGAATCGGCGCCGCGACGGTCGATACACGGCTCGCGGAGAACGCCTGTGTGCCAGGCGGGACGCTCGATGGTGTCGTCCATATCAAGGGCGGCAGTACCGAGCAATCGGTCGACCGGATTTACATCTTCTTCAACACGCTCTATAAACATGAGGTGAATGACAAGACGACGTACTCGACGTTCACGATTGAGAAGATCTTGTTGAACGAGGCGCCGTTCATGATTGGTCCCGAAGAAGTGAAGGAAATCCCGTTCACGATCGACGTGCCGTTCAACACGCCGATTTCGGTCAGCCAATCGAAATCGTGGATTGAGACCGGTCTCGATATCGCCCAGGCCGTCGACCCGAAAGACGAGGACTCGATTCTCGTCAAACCGAACCACGCTCAACAGGTCGTCCTCGACGTGCTCGATGACATCGGTTTCCGCTTGAAAAAAGCTGATACGGAGATGCTCCCGGCCCGCCATCGTTCGGGCCGTCTCCCGATCGCCCAAGAGCTCGAATACTCGCCGAACGGGACGAGCTATGGACGCAAACTCGATGAGCTTGAAGTCGTCATGCTTCAAACGGAGTCGTCTCTAGACTTATTGATTCAAGTCGACAAGAGCGTCCATAATCTAGGCAGCCTGTTCGCCGACTTGACGGGGACCGACGAGTCGACGCACCGACTCAGCTATACGAACACCGAGCTCGCCTCGCCCGAACGGATTCGCCGCGATCTCGAGGCATTGATTGAACGTTCCATCTGAACCATGTTGCCACGGACAATTCCCGTGGCTTTTTTTATTTTTCATATAAAAAGTCCTGCCTTCGACTGAAGGCAGGACGTGAATCAATAGAGCGTATACGTGTCTGGATCGATCGATTCGAGCGACTGCTTGATCGCCTGCAAGAATTGACCGGCGACGAGACCGTCGAGGACGCGGTGGTCGACCGACATACACAAGTTGACCATGTCACGCGCCGCGAACATCCCATTCACCCAAACCGGACGTTTCACGATCGACTCGACCGACAGGATGGCCGCTTGCGGATAGTTCAAGATCGGTGCCGATTGAATCGAACCGAACGCACCCGTGTTGTTGATCGTGAACGTGCCGCCGCGCATCTCGTCCGCTTTCAAACGGTTGCCGCGGGCACGGGCCGCCACGTCTTGAAGGGCGACGGCGAGCCCTTTGATGTTCTTCTCGTCCGCATGTTTGATGACCGGGACGTAGAGGGCGTCGTTCGCTGCGACGGCGACCGACAGATGGATATCTTGATGGACTTTGATGTGATCGCCCGCCCATTCCGAGTTCATCATCGGATGTTTTTTCAACGCCTCGATCGCCGCCTTCATGAAGAACGGCATGAATGTCAGTTTGACACCTTCGCGCTTGAAGAACTCGTCTTTCAACTTGGCCCGGGCTGAGACGAGGTTCGTCACATCGACCTCGATCATGAGCCACGCATGCGGGGCCTCATGTTTCGAGCGGACCATGTTGTTGGCGATCGCTTGACGGACACCGGCTGTCGGAATCAATTCGACGCGGTCCGTTGAGACGTCAGCAGAAGTCGTAGCAGCTGGCGTTACAGCCGGGGCAGCAACTGTTTCAGGCACTTCGAGCTTCACTTGGGTCATCGTCTCTTGGACTGGCGCCTGCGTCGCTGCTTCCGGTTTGACCGGACGGCCTTCTGACAAGTAGCGGAGGACATCTTTGCGCGTGATGCGACCACCGAGGCCGCTGCCGTTGAGCTCGTTCAAGTCGATCGCATTCTCATTGGCGAGTCGGATGACCGCCGGCGAGAAACGTCCATTATTCTGTTTTCGCGGGGCGGACGACGAGGCAGTGACCGCTTGTTTCGTCTCGACCGGGGCCGATTCGACTTGTGCCGGTTCTGCTTTCGGTTCTGCTTTTGCCGGTGTAGACTCGGCACCTTCGACTTCCATGATGAGGACTGGCGTGCCGACGGCGACCGTGTCCCCTTCACTGATTAACATTTCTTTCACGACGCCGGCACTCGTCGCCGGGATCTCAGCCGTCACTTTATCGGTCATGACCTCGGCGAGCGGCTCATACTCCTCGACGCGGTCACCTGGTTTGACGAGAAACGTCGTGATCGTCCCCTCGGTGACACTTTCCCCGAGCTGTGGCATTTTAATTGTCTGTTCCATATGACCCCTCCTTAAAAGGCGGCGAGCTGACGTGCCCGCTCCGCGATTTTTTCAGGGGAGACGATGAAGAACTTCTCCATCGGTGGTGCGTACGGCATCGACGGAACGTCCGGTCCCGCCAGACGTTCGATCGGCGCATCGAGTTCAAATAGTGCTTTCTCAGCGATGATGGCCGCGACTTCCCCGATGATGCTGCCTTCTTTATTGTCCTCGGTGACGAGGAGCACTTTCCCGGTTTTCTTGACGGCTTCAACGATGGCGTCTTGGTCGAGCGGATAAATTGTGCGCAAATCGAGGATGTGCGTGCTGACCCCTTCGGCTTCAAGCGTCTTCGCCGCTTCCTGGGCCATGTGGACGCACAGACCGTACGTGATGATCGTGATGTCGTCACCTTCCCGCTTGACGGCGGCCTTGCCGATCTCGACCGTATACTCTTCGGTCGGGAGTTCCGACTTCAATAGACGATACGCCCGTTTGTGCTCAAAGAAGAGGACCGGGTCGTTCGAACGAATGGCTGCCTTGAGCAATCCTTTCGCATCGACCGGATCGGACGGGATGACGACCTTGAGTCCAGGCGTCGAGTTGAACATCGCCTCGACCGATTGAGAGTGATAGAGCGCACCATGGATTCCGCCGCCGAACGGTGCACGGATGACCATCGGGCACGTCCAATCGTTATTTGAACGATAGCGGATTTTCGCCGCTTCCGAGACGATTTGGTTGACCGCCGGCATGATGAAGTCGGCGAATTGCATTTCGGCAATCGGACGCATGCCATACATTGCCGCCCCGATTCCGACACCTGCGATCGCGCTCTCGGCGAGCGGCGCATCGATGACGCGGTCCTCGCCGTACTTCTCAATCAAGCCTTGGGTCGCGCGGAACACACCGCCTCGGACGCCGACATCTTCCCCGAGCACGAAGACGTTCTCATCGCGTTCCATCTCTTCATGGATCGCTTCATTGATCGCTTCAATAAACGTTTTCATCACATTTCCTCCTCGTACACATGGTCCATCGTCGATTCAGGAGACGCATATGGTGCCTTGTCGGCGTACGCAGTCGCCTCATTGACTTCACGATCGACGTTCGCCTCGATCTCTGCGAGTTCTTCCTCGGTCATGACGCCATCCTCGATCAAACGCTTCCGGAACAATTGATTCCCGTCGCGATTTTTAAGGTCAGCCAACTCTTCGACCGAGCGGTACGCTTTGTCATCGTCATCCGACGAGTGCGGTACGAGACGTTCGACTTCGGCTTCGATGAGCGTCGGGCCTTCGCCGCGAAGAGCGCGGGCGCGGGCTTCTTTCACGGCGACATAGACGGCAATCGGATCTGTCCCATCGACCGTGACGCCCGGCATCCCGTAACCTTTGGCGCGGTCCGATACGCGCTCACAAGCGAGTTGCTTCGAGAGCGGTACCGAGATGGCGTATTTGTTGTTCTCACAGAACAAAATCACAGGCAACTTATGCACGCCCGCGAAGTTTGCACCTTCGTGGAAGTCGCCTTGGTTCGATGAGCCTTCTCCAAACGATACGAATGTGACGAGCTCTTCTTTTTTCAGTTTGGCGGCGAGCGCCACACCGACCGCATGCGGTACTTGCGTCGTCACCGGAGACGAACCCGTCACGATGCGGTGCTGTTTTGAACCGAAATGCCCTGGCATCTGACGACCGCCCGAGTTCGGGTCTTCCGCCTTGGCGAACGCCGACAACATCAAGTCGCGAGCCGTCTGTCCGAAGTGGAGGACAACGGCGACATCGCGGTAATACGGGAGAATATAGTCCGTCCCTTTTTCGAGCGCGAACGCTGCCCCGACTTGGGCCGCCTCTTGTCCTTGACACGAGACGACGAACGGGATTTTTCCGGCACGGTTCAATTTCCACATGCGCTCATCGATTTTACGGGCGCGGACCATCGTCTCGTACATCGCACCGAGGTCTTGTTTCGTCAATCCTAGTTCCTCATATGAATTCACAGTCATCTGTTCCATTCTGTTTCCTCCTTAGGCGTGAATCGGTAATCCGTCAACGGCCAGTGCCGCTTCTTGGAACGCTTCGCTCAGCGCCGGGTGAGGATGGACGAGTTGGCCCATTTCCCATGCCGTGGCGTTCAAGACGAGAGCGAGTCCGCCTTCTGTGATCAATTCTGTCGCTTTTGGCCCGACGATATGCACACCGAGCAGGTCGTCGGTCGACTTGTCGGACACGAGCTTGACGAATCCGTCCGCCTGTCCTTCGATGCGGGCCTTGCCGAGACCGTTGAAACGATACGTGCCCGTCTTCACTTCATGACCGGCCGCTTTGGCCGCTTCCTCGGTCATGCCGACCGATGCGACTTCCGGCACCCCGTAGACGCAACGCGGAATCAACACATAATCGAGCGGAGTCGGCTCGTGACCGAGAATCGTCTCGACCGCCTTGACACCTTCCGCTGAGGCGACATGGGCGAGCTGGAGCTTGCCGATGCAGTCCCCGATGGCGAAGATGTGACGTTCTTTCGTCCGATACTGCTCATCGACTTGGATGACACCGTTCTCGACGACAATCGATGTGTTCTGTAACCCGAGATGTTCCGTATGGGCGACCCGTCCGACCGAGACGAGCACACACTCGACCGAGATCGTCTCTTCGCCGACCGCGAGCGAGACGGCATCGGTTGCTACTTCTGTACGCTCCGGATTGACAGTGACGTTCTTCAACACACGGACGCCCCGTTTTTTCAGGAGTCGTTCGACTTCCCGTGACACCGCCTTGTCTTCGAGCGGCAACAGTCGCTCTCCGACTTCGATCAAGGTGACGTCAACGTCGAGGTCGATGAGCATCGAGGCCCATTCGACACCGATGACCCCACCGCCAACGATGGCGATCGATGCCGGCAACTGTTCGAATTGGAGCAGGTCGTCCGAGTTTAAAATCCGTGTATGGTCAAACGGCAGACCAGGCAGTTCGCGCGGAATCGACCCCGTCGCGATGATGAGCTGGTTCGGCAAGATGAGCTCAGACTCGCCCGAGCTGTCCTCGACCGCGACCGTTCCCGGCTGCGGCGAGAAGATGCTCGGCCCTAAAATCGAGGCCTTGCCGCGGAATACCTCAATCTTGCCTTGTTTCATCAAGTGCTCGATGCCTTTCTCAAGCCCTGCGACCAAATCGCGTTTGAACGACTGGGCGCGTTCCATGTTGAACGTGACCGTTCCCGTCTCGACGCCGTAGGCGCTCCCATGTTTCGCCGTCTGATAGACGTGGGCCGCTTTCAACAACGCCTTCGTCGGGATGCATCCTTTATGTAGACATGTCCCGCCGAGTTTCTCGGCCTCCACGATTGCGACAGTTTTACCGGCTTGGGCCGCCTTGATGGCCGCGACATATCCGCCAGGACCGCCGCCGATGACGACGATCTCAAATTCTCGTGCCATGTGTATCCCCCTCATATTCTCGAACTGCTTCTTCTTGTCGGATGGCCCGGAGTGCGCCTTCGGCGAGTGCCTTCAACTCATCTTCACCAGGATAGATGTGGACCGGCGCCAAATAGCCGACGCGCGCACTGATTTGCTCGGTCAGCCAAGTCGAATAGGCGATGCCGCCCGTCAATAGAATCGCGTCGACGTCACCAAATAAGGTGGCGCCATGTTTGGCGATCTCTTGGGCGACCCGGTACGCCATCGTCTCGTAAAGGAGTGCGGCTTGCTCATCACCGTCTGCCATCCGCTGTTCGATTTCGATCGCGTCGAACGTCCCGAGGTGGGCAAACAGACCTCCGCGTCCGACGATTTTCTGTTTCATTTCCGACTCTTTATACCTGGTACTATAACATAGTTCTACTACCTGTCCAACAGGAATCGAACCGGCTCGTTCCGGCGCGAGCGGTCCGTCGCCATCGAGTCCGTTGTTCACATCGATGACTGTCCCTTTGGCATGGGCACCGACCGTGATGCCGCCTCCGAGGTGAGCGATGATCAGGTTAAGCTCTTTGTAATCGCTTCCATTTTCGGCGGCAAAACGCTTCGCGACCGCCTTTTGGTTCAAGGCGTGGAAGATGCTGCGTCGGTTGATTTCAGGCATTCCCGTTGGTCGCGCGAGCGGTCCGAGCTCGTCGACGACTACTGGATCAACGATAAAATTCGGTACTTGAAATAATTCGCCGAGCTTGTGGGCGAGCAAACCGCCTAAGTTCGAGGCGTGCATGCCGAAACGTCCGCTCGCCAAGTCTTCCCGCATGAGCGGATTGACGGCGTACGTCCCCGACGTCATCGGGGCAAGCAAGCCACCGCGACCGACGATCGCGGACAAGTCCTCGCCCGCGATGCCCGTCTCGGCCAACAAGGCCCGTACTTCCCGTTCCCGATGCGACAGTTGCTCCGGAATTGACAATCCTGTGACGTCGGCCCCATGACGGACGGTCCGAGACATGATCTCGACCGCTCCGTCAAACAAGCCGACCTTCGTCGAAGTCGAACCAGGGTTGATGGCAAGAATGAGCTGTCTTGTCATTTTAGCGACCACCTAACAGACTCTTTTCGACTTTCAAGAACTGGCTGCGTGAACGTGCCATCATCTGAATGCGCTCTTCAGCCATCTTCTCGGCCGCGACGTGGGTCGGGACACCGTCCCGTTCGGCAATCTCGAAGACGCGCTGCATGTTGTCGTAAATGAGCTCGACTTTCTTCATCGCCCGCTCGCGGTTATAGCCTTCGAGCTCGTCGGCCACGTTGATGACACCGCCCGCGTTGATGACGAAGTCTGGGGCGTAAAGGATACCGCGCTCCTCGAGCACGTCCCCGTGACGATCCTCAGCGAGCTGGTTGTTGGCCGCTCCGGCGACGATTTGGGCTTTGAGCATCGGAATCGTCTTGTCATTGATGACCGCACCGAGCGCACACGGGGCGAAGATGTCACAATCGACCGCATAAATCTCGTCCGGCTTGACGACCGTCGCGCCGAAGTCCGTCTCGGCCCGTTTGAGCGCCTCTTCGTTGATGTCGGTGACGACCAAGTGTGCCCCTTCCTCGTGCAAGTGGCGGCACAAGTTATAGGCGACGTTCCCGACCCCTTGGACGGCGACCGTCTTGCCAGCAAGTGAGTCCGAGCCGAATTTCCATTTGGCTGCCGCCTTCATGCCGCGGTATACGCCATACGCCGTCACCGGTGACGGGTTGCCGCTCGATCCGAACGCCGGGCTGACACCGGTCACGTAATCAGTCTCCATGTGGATGAAGTCCATATCGGCGACCGTCGTATTGACGTCCTCGGCCGTGATATAACGGCCGCTGAGCGATTGGACGTAACGGCCGAATGCACGGAACAACGCCTCTGATTTATCCGTCTTCGCATTGCCGATGATGACGGCCTTCCCGCCACCAAGGTTGAGTCCCGCCGCCGCGTTCTTGTACGTCATCCCTTTGGCGAGACGGAGAACGTCCGTGAGCGCCTCTTCTTCTGAAGCGTAGTTCCACATCCGTAGCCCCCCGAGAGCCGGTCCGAGCGTCGTATCATGAATCGCGATAATCGCCTTCAATCCCGACGCCTGATCTTGACAGAAGACGATCTGCTCATAGTCTTCAGCCTGTAAGACGTCGAAAATACGAAAGCGTGGTTCCATGTTAGTTTCCATCATTGATGATTCCTCCATATGCGTAGTTTATTTTTTGGCGTGCAGTAATGCGAACGCGAGTGAGTACAGCTTGGCCTCGGCCGTATCGGCCCGACTCGTCAAGACGACCGGGGCGGCCGCGCCGACGACGATGGCCGCCACACTTGCTCCGGCAAAGTACATCATCGACTTATAAAGGACGTTGCCGACCTCTATGTATGGGACGAGCAATAGGTCGGCTTGTCCGGCGACGTCGCTGGCGATGCCTTTCTGTTTGGCCGCGACCATGTCGACGGCGTTATCGAGCGCGAGCGGCCCGTCGACGATACAACCTTTGATTTGTCCGCGCCGGTTCATCTGACTGAGCAGTGCGGCGTCCAGTGTCGCCGTCATCTGCGGATTGACGACTTCGACCGCCGCGATGGCGGCCACTTTCGGCGACGCGTAACCGATGTCATGCATCGCCGCCACGGCGTTATGAATGATGTCGACTTTTTCATCGAGCGTCGGCGCGATATGGATCGCCGCGTCGGTCACCCCGATCAGCCGGTCCCGATTCGGGATTTGGAACAGGGCGATATGGCTGAGCGTCCGGTTCGTCCTCAGCCCCGTCTCCCGGCTGAGCACGGCTTTCATGAACGTCGACGTCGCGACCATTCCTTTCATGAGCACATCGGCTTCCCCCGTTTTGACGGCGAGTGTGGCCCGTTTGGCAATCTCTTTGTCGCCTTTGACGTGGATGATGTCGACCGCGTCCTCGTCGATGCCGTGATCATCACACAATCGTTTAATCTCTCGGGCCTCCCCGATCAGTTTGAACCGAGATAATCCGTGATCGGTCGCGAGCTTGACGGCGCGGATGACTTCTACGTCGGCCGCCCCGGCGATCGAGACGGTGCGCCCGTTCAGTTGTTTCGCTTGTTCGAGCATCCGTTCAAAATTCATGCGTGTCCCCCCTTGCCTGTCTTCACTTACTATCATGCAAGATTGTTTCCATTTTTGAAAGCGCTTTAATCAGTTGCGCATTACGCACATTATTGCATGGTATGAAAAAAAGTGCAGGTAATTTATTGCAGACGTTCAAGTTTATTATACAGCGTTCGGATCGAGATGTGTAATCGACGAGCCGCTTCCGACTTGTTGCCGTCCGCTTCCTCGATCGCCCGTTCAATCAAATCTCGTTCGTAACGTGCGACGGCGTCTTGCAAGGAAAGCGCGTCGGTCGGTCGTGTCGACGGGACACGGGCCGAGAGTTGAAGATGGTGCGGGGCGATCCACTGTTCGCTGCTCGCCATATAGATCATCGCCCGGCCGAGCACGTTCTCGAGTTCACGGACGTTGCCTTTCCAGTATTGGCTCTTCAGCAGTTCGGTCGCCTCACGGTTCACACCGCGCACACTGCGGCCGTACTCTTGATTCAATTTACGGACGATGCGCTCACAGAGCGGCTCGACTTCTTCAAGCCGGTCCCGGAGCGGCGGGATATGAATCGGCATCCGATTGATCCGATAGTACAAGTCTTCACGGAACGTGCCGTCCGCCACTTTCTGTTCGAGGTCGGCGTTCGTCGCCGCGATGATGCGGACGTCGACCGGAATCGCATTCGTGCCCCCGACCCGGACGATCTCATGTTCCTGCAGGACACGGAGGAGTTTGACTTGGACGTCGACCGGCAGTTCGCCAATTTCGTCTAAGAAGAGTGAGCCGCCATCGGCCTCTTCGAAATAGCCGACCTTCCCACCACGTTTCGCCCCACTGAAGGCACCGTCCTCATAACCGAACAACTCACTCTCGAGGAGCGTCGGGGAGATGGCCGCGCAATTGACGCGGACGAATTTCTTATATTTACGCGGGGACTCACCGTGGATGGCGTGGGCGAACAGTTCCTTGCCCGTCCCCGACTCCCCGCGAATGAGGACGGTGACCGGCGTGACCGCGGCGAGGCGGGCCTGTTCGATGACGAAGCGCATCGCGTCGCTCGACGCGATGATGTCGGCGAACTGGTATTTCGCCTCAAGGTTGCGGATTCGTGTCTTTGCTTCTTGCAACTCGTCCCGGAGCGCCCGAATTTGGGAGACGTCGCGAATGACGCCGACCGAGCCGCGCAGTTTCCCTTCAACGATGATCGGCTCGGCGTTGACGAGAATGTCACGCCGCGTCGCGCCGATTTGCATCCGGATGTCACGGACACCTTGGCCTGTCGAGAGCACTTTCAAATGGACGCTCTCCTGCATGCCGATATCGGCCGTCGCCGGCTTATCGACCACGTCTTCTTTTTTGAATCCCGTCAATCGGGTATAAGAAGGGTTGATTAAAATCGTATTCCCGTTATGGTCGGCGACGGAGATCGCCTCGCTCGTACAGTCGATGATTGCCTCGAGCATCTGTTGGTTCTGTTTCAAGCGTTCGACGACGATACGGATGAACTCCCCGGGCAAGACGACCGCGTCCGCAAAATGTTCTTTCAACTCATCAAACGTCTCAGAGCGTCCGGTCGTCTCAATCACGAAATCGAGACGTGTTGCAGCACATACCCGCCAATCCCCCGCCGTCATAATCCCGTGGTTGCGCGCGAGCTGCACGCCTTCGGCCATCGCTTCCGGGTCGATGACGGCGACGACGGTGACGAGCGGCGAGTCGAGCAACATCTTCAACACCTCGGTCCCGCCTTTCCCCGCACCGACAATCATCAATCGTTTATTCATTCTAATATCCCCCATTTTACCGTTCTGCATCCATGCTACTGAACCTGAACTGATTTCGCAACCTCGCAAAAAAGGCCGTGTCGAGCTATGTATTTTCTGTTAAAATAATGAGTGTTAAGGAGGAGATCCTATGCGTATCATCGCACTGCTGATCTTGATCATCCCTGGCCTACTTGGTGTCTATGGCATCAAGTTGCTTCGCGACAGTTTCTTCCTCAAGACGAGCGTCCCATTCTCTTGGATCGAGTCGGTGGCAGCCGCCTCCATGCTCCAAGGAACGTTCGGGCTGTTGATCGCGATGGGCGGGATCGGTTTTGTGGCAGGTTATATCTTCAATCGTGACAAGAAAACAGGCAAAGTCCCGCGAATAGATTCTTGAACACAAAAAAAGGTTCCCTAACTTGACTTCATTTCAAGTGCGGAACCTTTTTATTCGTATTGAATTGTGATCACTACGGATGATCTCCTCTCCTACTTGCTACAATCTTGTGACATGAGGTCCAATGGTCTTCTTAATGAAGAAGTTTGAAAGAAATTAGTAACTGCCGTCTTGCGTGAACGGAAACGTACCCATTCGAGTTACTAACAAATAGTCATCGGGTCATGTCGAACCATCCATCGTGAAGTCGAACGCTTGCCATAAACTGTTCAACGGTTGACAACACTCCTTTTGGTCAACTGAACGATTCGTTTTCCCCGAACACGGTCCCTAGCTTCGAACCGATGCCGGAATCGCCTCGCGAATGAGCGTACGTCGCGACCTCTCGTCGGGACGATGACGATTTGAGATGTCGTTCCCACCTCTGAGCTATTGACGGATAGCGGTCCGAGATGATTTCTTGCTCTAACCTGTTCCGGAACACGTTAGAAAGCGTTCATCTGACGCTCGTCCAAGTAACTTGGTACACCTTTATTATAACAAGTTCCGGTAATTTTGCAAGCGCTTTCTTTCACAATATTAAAGAAAATCAGGAGGAGAACCCCCTGATCGGTCATTGCTGTTTAAACGATTGATACGTGACGAAATAAGAAATGAATTCAGAGTTTTTCGGACTGCGCTCGCGCTCAGGCCGGCCATCGAACATCTCATGGTCGCGCATCCCGTTCTCCCATGCCGTCTTGATGGCATGGCGCATCGCTCGCTCGACACGGGACGACGTCGTCTCATGCTCTTTCGCGATCATCGGATACAGTTCCTTCGTGATCAATCCGAGCAGCTCTTGACGCTCCCGGACGTAGACGACGGCTTGACGAATATATTTGAACCCTTTGATGCGCGGTGAAATCCCGAGTTGTTGCAATAACAGCGAGATGTCGAGTTCTTCCGGCGACATCGCCTCGAATTCTCGGCTCGAACCAGCGGCGAGTTCGCGGATTTTCGTGATCAATTGTTGAATGTTGAACGGCTTGACCAAAAAGTAAGAAGCGCCGAGTTGAACGGCCTGTTTCGTCACTTCATCTTTCCCGAACGCACTGAGCATGATCACTTCCGGTTTGGCGTGAGCCAATTCCGTCTGTAACCGTTCGAGGACGCCGATGCCGTCCAGGTGCGGCATGATGATGTCGAGCAGCAGCACGTCCGGCTGGTGTGTCTTGACGACGTCTAAGCATGCCTCGCCGTCGTAGGCGGTCCCGACGACTTTTAAGTCGTCCTCGGACTCGAGTTGGCGGGTCAACAAGTCGACGATTTCTCGATTGTCGTCCGCGATGCATAATGTGATCAATTAAGACACCCCTTCGATAAACTTCCGTTTTAATTGGAGAGACATAGTGAGCAGTTCCTCCACATGTTGTTTCGTCAAATCCGTCATCTGCGCCCCGGCGATCATGCGCCCGAGCTCATCGACTCGTTCGGCATGACCGAGCGTGGAGACGTTCGTCTTCGTGCGATCATCCGTCTCCGTCTTCGTGATGTACAAGTGCTGATCCGCCATGGCGGCCACTTGAGCCAAATGGGTGATACAGAGCACTTGTGAGCCGACCGACAGACGGAAGATCTTCTCACCCATCGCTTGGGCGACCCGTCCTGAGACACCCGTGTCCACTTCATCGAAAATGATTGACGCGACGCCGACCGTTCGCGAGAAAATCGACTTCAAGGCGAGCATGACGCGGGACAATTCTCCGCCGGAGGCCACTTTGGCGAGCGGCTTGAAAGGCTCCCCGACGTTCGTCATCATATAGAATTCGACTTGATCGAGCCCGTCCGCCTTGAACGGTCCTTCTTTGAACCGAACTTCGAACTGGGTCTTCTCCATATATAATTCTTTCAATTCACGCTGAATCGCCTTCTCGAGCTCGGTAGCCGCTTGTTTACGGGCCGCCGATAGCGCCAGCCCGGACGTACGTACTTTTTGTTCGAGCTGGGCGAGCCGGTCCGATAGTTCTTGCAAATGTTCTTCCCGATTCGTCATCGATTTTAACTCATCAGCAATTTTTTCCCCGTACGTGATGACCTCGTCGATCGTGGCCCCGTATTTCCGCTTCAGCTGTTGGAACAAAGCGAGCCGCGTCTCGATCTCATCGAGCCGGATCGGGTCGAATTCGAGCGAGTCGAGCTGGTCACGCAACTGAAATTTCGCGTCTTCGAGCAAGAAGTAAGCGTTCGAGATCGTCTCGGCCATCGGCGCGAGCGATGTCGACAACGCGGAGGCTTCCTCCATCTCGCGCATGGCGATGCCGATCTGGTCGAGCCCTTTCGCCTCATCCGCGACCGCCTCATACGATAACCGGACGTGCTGATGAATCCGCTCGAAGTTGGCGAGCTCGTTCCGTTCCTCCGTGAGCGCCTGTTCTTCACCGACTTTCAACTCGGCCGCCTCGATCTCATTCGTCTGGAACGCGAGCAAGTCCATGCGTTGGGCCAACTCTTGTTCACTTTGACTCAACCGTTTCAACTCATCGGCGACGTTTTTCCAATCGACGTAAGCCTCGCGATATCGCTCGAGGAGCGGGGCGAGCTCGGCTTCGGCAAAGCTGTCCAAAATACCGAGATGGTACTCGGCATCCATCAAGTGCTGATGCTCGTGCTGGCCATGGATATCGACGAGCAGTCGGCCGAGTTCGCGTAGCGTCGACAACGGCATCATCTTGCCGTTGACACGGCAAACGCTCTTTCCGCTGCTATGTAAGTCGCGGCGTAAAATGACGGTCCCTTCTTCGATCTCGATCCCGTATTGGGTCGCCGCCTCGAGGATCGGGTGGTCCGGTTCGACGATGAACAGCCCTTCGATCTCCGCCTTGTCTTGACCGTAACGGACGAACTCGCTCGAGCCGCGTCCCCCGACGAGCAAACCGATGGCGTCGAGCAAGATTGACTTCCCGGCCCCGGTCTCCCCTGTCAATACGGTCATCCCACGTTTGAACGTGATATTCAGTTCATCGATGATCGCAAATTGTTTGATCGATAGTTCTGCTAACATACGATAATTCACCTCATAACATTCCGAGTAGTCGTTCGATGATTCGTTTCGCCTGGTCTTCGTCACGGGCGATCATCAAAATCGTGTCGTCTCCACATACCGTTCCGATCAGCTCGTCCCATGACAAATGATCGATCAAGACACCGATCGCATCCGCATTGCCCGGCAACACTTTCATGACGACCAAGTTTTGAGCCGAGTCGACCGAGACGAAGCTGTCACCGAGGATCCGCTTCATCTTGCCGTACGGATTGAAGCGTTGATCGGCCGGGAGACTATACTTATAGCGACCGTCGTTGAGCGGCACTTTCACGAGATGAAGTTCTTTGATATCCCGCGAAACTGTCGCTTGCGTCACCGGATAGCCGGAGCGGTGGAGCTCATCGACGAGCTCGTCTTGTGTCTCGATTTCACGATTGGTCACGATTTCTCGAATTTTAATCAAGCGCTGTCCTTTGTTCATACTCGCTGACACCTCATTTTATGTTTCGCATACTCAGTATCATTCTAAAGTATTGTAGAAAAAAGGTCTAGCTTTCGCGGGATGAATTCCCTGGATCGGCGAGCGGACACAAAAAAACTGCAGACAAAACGTCTGCAGTTCAAGCGTTCTTCTTCAATTGCGCGTGGGCGGCGTCGATGACCGCGTCCACGTCGATGGCTGGGTCGACACTGCCGACGCCGGTGAAACGGGCGAACAATAAGAATTCGATATTCCCATCCCCACCGGTGATCGGCGAGAAGTCGAGTCCCGCAACTTCGAACCCTTCCGAGGCGAAGTAACGGACCATGTCGTCGACGACCCGTTCATGGATGGCACGGTCCCGGACGATGCCTTTCTTGCCGACATCGGCCTTCCCGGCCTCAAATTGCGGTTTGACGAGCACCATGACGATGCCGTTAGGCTTCAAAATCGTCTTCAACGGCGGAATCATGAGCCGAAGCGAGATAAATGAGACATCAATCGTCGCAAAGTCCGGCGCCACCGGAAACTGGTCCGCGGTCGCATGGCGGAAGTTCATCCGCTCCATGACGACGACACGGTCATCGCTCCGCAGCTTCCATGCCAATTGGTTATAACCGACGTCGACGGCATACATCTGCGCAGCGCCGTTTTGGAGCGCGCAATCAGTAAACCCGCCTGTCGATGAACCGATATCGATGCCGATGTTACCAGCCACATCGAACGGGAAGACTTGGAGCGCTTTTTCAAGCTTCAGTCCCCCCCGTCCGACGTATGGCAACACTTGGCCTTTCACTTCGAGCGGGATGTCGTCAAACACTTTGTCCCCCGCCTTATCAAGCCGTTCGGTCCCACTATAGACGAGACCGGCCATGACGGCCCGTTTCGCTTTCTCTCTCGTCTCCGCTAACCCGCGGTCGACGAGGAGTACATCTAATCTAGTTTTCTTTCGTTTTTCCATAGTTCCTCACACATTCTGTCGATTTGTCACTTGAACGAACTGCTGAACCGAGTCAGCGATTTGCGTCGGACGGAGCCCGATTTCTTCGAGCAATTGATTGACGCCGCCGTGTTCGATATAGCGGTCCGGAATGCCAAGTCGGAGCACACGCGGGAACTGCCCGGCATCGCTCGCATGTTCGAGCACACTGCTGCCGAAACCTCCGGCGAGCGCCGCTTCCTCTAACGTGACGAGCGGGATGCCTTCCGCGTATAAAGCGGAGAGCATGACGTCGTCGAGCGGTTTGATCGTCCGAGCGTTGATGACACGGACGCTCACTTGTCCTTCAAGCAGTGCACGCACTTCAAGCGCGTCTTGCACTTGTGGACCGAACGTCAAGATGGCGACATCCGTTCCGTCCGCGACCGTCTCCCAGACGTCGAGTGGCAATTCGCGGAGCGTCTCGCTCATCGGTGTCCCGATTCCTTCGCCGCGCGGGAAACGGACGGCGATTGGACCCTCATCATACTTCAGCGCCGAATAGACGAGATGTTGCAATTCCTCTTCGTCTTTCGCCATCAAGATGCGAATGTTCGGCACGTGGCGCATAAAGGCGATATCGAACACGCCTTGGTGCGTCTCCCCGTCCGCTCCGACTAGACCAGAACGATCGATCGTGAAGACGACGTTCAAGTTTTGACGGCAAATGTCGTGCACGAGCTGATCATAGGCGCGTTGGAAGAACGTCGAATAAATCGAGACGACCGGCTTCAAGCCTTGTGTCGCCTGTCCTCCGGCCAATGTGACCGCATGTTGCTCGGCGATGCCGACGTCAAACATCCGCTCCGGGAATTGCTTGTTGAAGCAATCGAGTTTCGAGCCGACGCTCATCGCTGGTGTGATGAGTGTCACGCGCTCGTCCGTCTCGGCGACTTTCGTGATCGTCTCAGCGACGACCTTCGAATAGCTCGGTCCTTTGACCTTGCCTTTGATGACTTCTCCCGACTCGATTTTATACGGTCCGAGACCGTGCCACGTGCCGACACCATCGAGTTCGGCCGGACGATAGCCCTTGCCTTTTTTCGTGATGACGTGAACGATGACCGGTCCATCGATTTTCTTGGCGTACTCGAGCGTCTCGAGCAGGTCGCGTAAATCGTGCCCGTCCGTCGGTCCAAAGTACGTGAACCCGAGCTCTTCGAAGAACGTCCCTGGGATGAGCGCTGATTTCAGCATATCCTTCACGCGTTCCCCGCTCCGTTCGAGCGAGTTGCCGACAATCGGGATATGTTTGATGAGCGTCTCGACTTCCTCACGGGCGTGTTTCAGTTTACGTGACGACCGCATCCGGCCGAGCATGTTGTGCATCGCGCCGACGTTCGGCGCGATCGACATCTCGTTATCGTTCAAGATGACGATGACGTTTTGTTTCTCGGCGCCAATATGGTTGAGCGCTTCGAGCGCCATTCCCCCAGTGAGCGCCCCGTCCCCGATGATGGCGATGGCCCGGTCGTTCGAGCGTCCTTTCAACTCGTTCGCGATGGCGATTCCCATCGCGGCCGATAAGGACGTCGAGCTGTGCCCCGTCTCCCAGACGTCATGATCGCTCTCACAACGCTTCGGGAAGCCGCATAAGCCGTTGTATTGACGGAGCGTATCGAACTGACTCGTTCGTCCTGTCAAAATTTTGTGGACGTACGCTTGATGCCCTACGTCCCATACGAGTTGGTCTTTCGGACTGTCAAATACACGGTGCAAGGCAAGCGTCAATTCGACAACCCCTAGGTTTGGTCCCAAGTGCCCTCCCGTTTCAGCCAATTTTTCAATCAAAAACCGTCTAATGTCTGCGCCGAGCGCTTCTAACTCGGGTACCGACATCTTTTTTAAGAATGACGGGTCTTGAATGGATGTCAAGTCCATGATGACCATCCTTTCTCCTGTCTTATTACTGATTCGTACCTTACATTTTACAAGAATGTGTCCATAGATGCTATACATTCACAAAAACAAAGGTGACACGATGTGCTCATCGTGTCACCGAGATTAATGATTGCGTCGTACGACGAAGTCGAGAAGCTCCCGTAAAAGCGGGGCCTCGACCGAAAGTTCGGCCAGTGCGGCCTCACTTTCCGTGACTTCTTGTTCCAGCGCTTTTTTCGCTCCATCGAGACCGAGCAGTTTCGGATACGTCGCTTTATCGTTTCCTTCGTCCGAACCGACTCGTTTCCCGATGAGCGCCTCGTCTCCTTCGACGTCTAAAATATCGTCTTGGATTTGGAAGGCGACACCGAGATGTTTCCCGAAGCGAACGAGCGCCTGTCGGTCCGCCAATGGGGCGTCCGCCAAAATCGCGCCTGCTTCGAGGGCGTATACGAGCAGTGCCCCCGTCTTTCGCTCATGAATCGATTGCAAGGTCGACAGCGACACGCCGGCGCGTTTTTCGGCGAGCATGTCATCGAGCTGACCGCCGACCATGCCGGCGCTACCTGCCGCTTCACTGAACCGTGTCATGAGGGCGACGACTTTCGTCGCTTCCAAATCAGCCCGTGCGATGAGATGAAACGCATCCGTCAGCAAGGCGTCGCCTGCGAGAATCGCGGTCGCCTCATCGAACTGACGATGGTTCGTCGGACGCCCGCGACGGACGTCATCGTCATCCATCGCCGGAAGGTCATCATGGATGAGCGAGTACGTGTGAACCATCTCGAGGGCGACGGCCGCTTCATGCCCGAGCGCCCGCGGACGGCCATATGTATCGAGGACGGCATAAAGAAGGGCCGGACGAATCCGTTTCCCCCCCGCCTCGAGGGAGTATGTCATCGATTGAAACAAGCGCTCCGGCATCAAAGACGAATCGAGCAAGCGACGCGTCGCCTGTTCGACCTCTTCTTTCCATGCCTGTAGATGGACCTGCACGCTCATACGGTCCCTCCTTTTTCACGGAGCGTCCCGTCAAGTTCAAGAATTTCATCCATTTTTTGTTCTGCCGCCGTCAATTTGGTCTGACAGAGGGCAGACAATCGTACGCCTTCCTCGTAAAGGGTCATCGCTTCTTCAAGGGCGACTTCTCCCGTCTCGAGTTGTGTCACGATTTCCTCGAGCCGGGCGAGCGCCGCTTCAAACGTCAGTTCTTCTTGTTTCTTCGCCATCGTGTCTCTCCTTCACTTCCGCGACGGCATGGCCATCCCGAAATCGGATCGTCACCAGGCCGTCATGTAGTTGTTTGACATCTTTCACGTACGTCCCGTCCTGTTCGACGAACGTGTATCCTCTCGCGAGCACGGCGAGCGGGCTGACAGATTGCAATCGTCCTGCCAACTGTGCGAATTGACCCGCCGGTCTCTCGAGAGGTCGAATGCGTTCTAACCGTCCTTCATATTGCCGGAAACGGTCGTCTTGCGTTCGGAACACTTGCATCAGATTGCGGACGTCGAGGCGTTGGGACGACGCTGCGAAACGGTGCCGCGCGTGCGTCACTTGTTTCGTGGCACTCTGTTCGAGCCGAATCTCGGCCTGGGCGAACCGCTCTCGCTTTTGACTGATCGTATAGCGGGGCGACTTGAGGCCGTAACTGTTTTTCATGCGCTCGACACGTTCGCGAAGCGAGGCCATTTGCGTCGTCACGACCCGCGTGAGTGCGCGACTTAAGCGCTCCACATCTTTTCGTTGCGCTTCGATCGTTGCCGTCGCGAGCTCCGCCGCCGCTGTCGGAGTGGCAGCCCGTACGTCGGCGACGAAATCAGCCAACGTAAAATCTGTCTCGTGACCGACGGCCGAAATGACAGGAATCTCGGAATCGTAGATTGCTTCGACGACGACATCCTCGTTGAACGCCCACAATTCCTCGATCGATCCACCTCCGCGTCCGACGATCAATACATCGCAGTCGGTGCGTTCATTCATCCACCGAATCGCACTCGCCACTTGCGGAGCGGCTTGTTCACCTTGGACTGCGACAGGAGCGAACGTGATGGCCACGTGCGGTGCCCGCCGTCTAAGCGTCGTCGCGATATCGTGCAAGGCTGCGCCTTTCGGAGACGTGATAATCCCGATGCGCTCAGGGAACGCCGGTAGCGGACGTTTCCGTTCCGCCGCGAACCAGCCCTTCGCCTCGAGCTCACGTTTTCGTGCCTCATAGCGTTCGAACAAGATGCCGATGCCGTCTTGCCGCATGAGCTCGACGTACAATTGAACATCACCGGTCGACTCATACATCGTCACTCGAGCGACGACGACCACGTTCATCCCGTCCGTAGGTTCAAAGTTGAGCGTGCGGGCATCTCGTGAGAACATGACCGCCTTCATGCGGGACGATTCGTCTTTCAGTGTGAAATAGCAGTGCCCTGAGGCGTACCGTTTAAAGTTCGAGATTTCGCCGATGACGGCGACTTGTTGCAACACCGGGTCACCGTCGAGTTGACGTTTCACATAACGGACGACTTCAGAGACTTGAATCGGATTAGCCACGTGAGGCGACCTCGACCGTATTGTGCATGAGCATCGTGATCGTCATCGGACCGACACCACCCGGAACCGGGGTGATGGCACCAGCGACGTCGCGGACACCATCAAAGTCAACATCTCCGACGAGACGGCTGTCGACGCGGTTGACACCGACATCGATGACGATCGCTCCCGGTTTGACCATCTCGTTCGTGACGAGACCGGCCCGACCGACGGCGACGATCAAAATGTCGGCTTGACGCGTCATCGCACCGAGGTCGACCGTTTTCGAGTGACAGTATGTCACCGTGGCCGACTCGTTCAAGAACAGCATCCCGACAGGTTTCCCGACGATTTGGCTGCGACCGACGACGACGACGTGTTTACCGACGAGGTCAGTCTGTGTCTTGACGAGATGGAGAATTCCGTGCGGCGTGCACGGCAACAGTGTCTCGAGGCCGAGCATCATCTTCCCGACGTTGGTCGGATGGAACCCATCCACATCCTTGTCTGGCGAGATGCGCATGATGACACGGTTCTCATCGATATGCTTCGGTAGCGGCAATTGAACGAGGATGCCATGGAGCTCGTCGTCCTCGTTCATCGAATCAATCAGTTCGAGCACTTCACGTTCCGAGATCGTCTCATCGAAACGAATCACTTGTGAATCGATCCCGATCTCAGCTGCTGCCCGTTCTTTACCCCGGACGTAGCTGTGGCTCGCCGGATCATCCCCGATTAAAATGACTTTCAGTTTCGGAACGATGCCGCGCGCACGAAGCGCACTGACCCGTTCTTTCAACGTTTCCCGATATGATGCTGCGATTTGTTTCCCGTCGATCACTACTGCCATCTCTCTCATCCCCCGTTGTTTTAGGTTTCTCTGTAGTTGGTGTGGTGTCTTCTCTATTTGTATGACGCGTTTCTCTCTCTTCGTTTACGCTTTGATAATGTTGCCGAGGACGCCGTTGACGAGCTTGGCCGCTTCTTCGTCGGCGAACGACTTGGCGAGTTCGACCGCCTCGTTGATCGTCACTTTGTCCGGAATCGTCTCGACATAGAGCAACTCATACGTCGCCATGCGGAGAATCGTCCGCTCGACGTTGCCGAGGCGATCGAGCCTCCAGTTTTTCAAGTTTTCGACGAGCAGTTCGTCAATTTCGTCTTTCTTTTCTAACGTCTCGACGACGAGTTGTTCGTAGAATGGATCCGAATCCATACCGTCGAGGGCGAATTCGATGGCCTCGTCCACCTTAAGTTTTGATACTTCGATTTGAAAAAGCGTTTGAATCGCTTTTTCTCGTGCTTCATGACGTTTCATTCAGATACTCTCCTTTTGCATGCTTTCATTGTGATAGTTTAGCATAAAGCCTCCATAAATTCAGTACAAAAAACCAGGAAGCCCAAATAATGTTCGGGCTTCCTGGTATGGTTCATTTTGTGAGCGTCATTTCTTTTTCGACAAATTTCGTGTCGAACGCGCCCGCTCGGAAACGTTCGTGCGCCATGACTTGTTGATGGAATGGGATTGTCGTATGAATGCCCGATACCGTGAACTCATCGAGCGCGCGAAGCATCTTCGCGATCGCCTCTTCCCGCGTCGGGGCATGGACGATCAACTTCGCCACCATCGAATCATAGAACGGCGGGATGACCGCGCCTGCGAACAGGCCGCTGTCGACCCGGACACCCATACCGCCCGGCACGATGTACTGATCAATTTTCCCAGCCATCGGACGGAAGTCGGCAAACGGGTCCTCGGCGTTGATGCGGCACTCGATCGAGTGTCCGCTGAACGTGATGTCGGCTTGACTGATCGCGAGCGGATGACCGAGCGCGACCTCGAGTTGTGCTTGGACGAGGTCGAAGCCGGTGATCATCTCGGTGACCGGATGTTCGACTTGGATTCGCGTGTTCATTTCCATGAAATAGAACTCGTTCGACTCCGGGACGTAGATGAACTCGATCGTACCGGCACCAGAATAACGAATCGCTTTGGCCGCTTTCACGGCCGCATCTCCCATCGCTTGGCGCGTCGCCTCATCGATCGCCGGCGACGGTGCCTCCTCGATCAGCTTCTGCATCCGGCGCTGAATCGTGCAATCACGTTCTCCGAGATGGATGACGTTGCCGTACTGGTCGGCGAGCACTTGCACCTCGACGTGGCGGAACGACTCGATGTACTTCTCGAGATAGACGTCGCCGTTGCCGAACGCCTGCTTCGCTTCTTTACGAGTATCCGTGAGCCCTTTGACAAGCTCTGTCTCATCATAGGCGACACGGATTCCGCGTCCACCGCCTCCGGCCGTCGCTTTGATGATGACCGGATAACCGATTTCACGGGCGAGTTCTACCGCTTCCTCGTCGGTCACGACACCGCTCGATCCCGGGACGACCGGAACGCCCGACTCGATCATCGTTCGCTTCGCCTCGTCTTTAATGCCCATCTTCCGAATCGCATAACTGCTCGGTCCGACGAATTGGATGCCGCACGCCTCGCTCATCTCGGCGAATTCGGCGTTTTCGGCCAAAAAGCCGTACCCCGGATGAATCATCGTCGCATCGACCGCACAAGCGACCGATAGGATGTTCGGGATATTCAAGTATGAGTCTTTGGACGGGTTCGGTCCGATGCAGTACGCCTCGTCGGCGAGACGGACGTGCAACGCTTCACGGTCGGCCTCGGAGAAGACGGCGACCGTCGGAATGTTCAACTCTTTCGCGGCCCGGATGATCCGGACCGCAATTTCTCCACGGTTTGCAATGAGTAGTTTCATAGACACCTCACTTCACGCTGAAGAGCGCTTGACCGTATTCGACTAAATCGCCGTCAGCGACGAGCATCTCGACGATTTCTCCGCTGATTTCCGCCTCGACGTCATTGAACAGCTTCATCGCTTCTAAAATACAGACCACTTGTCCAGCTTCGACGCGATCGCCGACTTGGACGTAGGCATCCTTGTCCGGTGCCGGGCGCGAATAGAACGTCCCGACCATCGGCGACGTGATCGTCCGTAGGTTGCTCGGGGCCGCTTCCGGTGTGACTGCTTGCTCCGTCTGAGCGGCCGGTGTAGGTGCAGCGACCGGCGCCGCTTGGGCGACTGGTGTATGATGGGCGGCGAGTTGCGGGGCCGCTTCTTTTTTCAATGATAGTTTAAATTCAGACGTCTCGAGCTCCAGCTCGTGGACGGACGTCTGATCGAGCATTGTGATCAGCTCTTTAATATGTTCGATTTGCATGAAATAACCCCCTGTTTATACCTGGTACTAATCTCTACTCTACTATAACTGGTCAGACCAGTGAATGCAACGACAAAAAAAGGGCCCATTCCGAAGAATGGACACCCTTTGACTTACCCGTTATAGCGGCCCGTGAACTCGCCTGTGCGCGTGTCGACCGTTACTTTTTCGCCTGGCTCGATGAAGAGCGGCACTTGAATGATGTGGCCCGTTTCGACCGTCGCGTTTTTCTTCACGTTCGATGCCGTGTCACCTTTGACGCCTGGATCGGCCTCGACAATCGTCAAGACGACCGTCGTCGGGAGCTCGATGCCGAGAATCTCGCCATCGTAGTCAGCGATGCTCACTTCCATGTTTTCAAGCATGTACGGGAGCGCCGCTTTCACTTGCTCGCCCGTGAGTTCGAGCTGCTCATACGACTCTGTGTCCATGAACACGTACGTGTCGCCCATCGGGTAGAGGTACTGCATACGCTTACGTTCGATGTGGGCACGCTCGATGCGCTCGCCGCCACGGAACGTCGTCTCTTGAATCGCCCCCGTGCGCAAGTTACGCATCTTCGTACGAACGAAAGCCGCGCCTTTACCCGGCTTGACGTGTTGGAATTCGATGACTTGCCAAATCGATCCGTCCGACGTTTTGACCGTTAAGCCTGTTTTTAAATCGTTAACTGATACCATGTTGATTTCCTCCTAAGATGAGCTGAGACTCAAGCCTCAATCGTAATTAACTCTTTTGGCGACTGCGTGAGACGGAAATTGCCAGTCTCAGTGATGACGATATCGTCCTCGATGCGACATCCGCCGATTCCGGCGATGTAGATGCCTGGTTCGACCGTGACGACCATCCCCGGTTCGAGCACCGTCTCCGAACGGAATGACAACCCTGGCGCCTCATGGACTTCCATGCCGAGACCGTGTCCCGTCGAATGCCCAAAGTACTCACCATAACCGGCTTTTTTGATCACATCACGCGTCAACGCGTCCGCCTCGATTCCCGTGATCCCGGCTTTCGTGCCTTCGACACCCGCGAGTTGTGCGCGGAGTACCGTATCATAGATGTTGCGCAACTCGTCTGAGATCTCTCCGACGGCGAGCGTGCGCGTGATGTCCGAGCAGTACCCCTGATAGTAAGCCCCGAAGTCGAGTGTCACGAGTT
Organism: Exiguobacterium sp. s5; assembly: GCF_018618075.1. Classification (NCBI taxonomy): domain Bacteria; kingdom Bacillati; phylum Bacillota; class Bacilli; order Caryophanales; genus Exiguobacterium; species Exiguobacterium sp. s5. The sequence continues at coordinate 98,285 of NZ_JACSLK010000003.1, forward strand.
CGCCTGCCTCGATGACCTTATCACTGGCCACACCGTGCGGCAATGCCGAGCGATGGCCCGATGCAACGATCATATCAAACGACGACGAGTCGGCTCCTTGAGCACGCATGAACATCTCGAGTTCATTCGCGACCTCTTTCTCTGTCCGGCCCGGGCGGATAAACGACTGGATATGGGTGAACGCCGCATCCGCAATCGCCGCAGCTTCCTTCATTATCTTAATCTCTGACTCATCCTTAATCAAGCGTAGCTTTTCGACGATGCCTGATGTCTCGACGAGTTCGGCGTTGACGTCTTTTTCATACGTCCGGAATTGCCCGACCGTCATGTCATCTTGCTCGATACCGAGGCGTGCGACCGCTTCCCGGTCCACGACTTCTGCGACCGACTTGATGAGCGATGTCTTGTGTTCAATGATGTCGAACCCTTTCACTTGGCTCGCGGCCTGTTCCGTGTAGCGGAAGTCGGTGATGAAGCTCGCCGACTTTGGCGTGATCACAAGGACGCCACTCGACCCGGTGAACCCCGACAAGTAGCGGATATTCTCCCGTTTCGTCACGAGCAATCCGTCAATTCCGTTCGCTTCTAGCTGAGCTTGCAGTTTGTTGACCCGTTCAATCATGTCGATTCCTCCAATGTTCGATCAGCGCCTGCAACGCGAGCGTGTAACTCGTCAACCCGAAGCCGCTGATGACGCCGAGACAGACGCCGGCGAGCTTGGATTCATGACGAAACGACTCTCGTGCATGCACGTTCGAGATATGTACTTCGACGACCGGGGCCTTGATGGCGGCGATGGCATCTCGGAGCGCGATTGACGTATGTGTATACGCCCCGGCGTTGAAGATGACCCCCGCATAATCGTACGCTTCGTGTAGCGCGTCGATCAGTTCGCCTTCATGGTTGGATTGGACGAACGTCAACTGGACGTCATCTGGTGCGGCGAGCAACAGCTCCGCTGTCAGTCCCTTCAACGAGACGTCACCATATACGTCCGGTTCACGTCTCCCGAGTAGATTCAAATTCGGCCCATTCAAGACGAGTATGTGCACAAGTCTTCCCCCCTGTTCGTCAAGTCGCCTCTATTGTAACAAATTTAACGGTTGTAGCGACAATTGACGTTCATGTGGTTTCGTTTTTTAGGTGAATCACGGTATAATTCAACTATATAACTGTAGGAATCGAGGAAATGTCATGAAAACTAAACCACTGATCCCCGTTGGAGGCCAAGCGCTTGTGGAAGGCGTCATGTTTCAAGGACGCGCCGAGAGTGCCTCGGCAATCCGCCGGAAGGACGGATCCATCGAGACGTTCGAGCAACCTCGCATCCTCGTCCCCTGGGTCCAATCGTTAAAGAAAGTCCCGTTCCTGCGCGGCGTGGTCGCCTTATACGAATCGCTCAAAAACGGTTCCGCCCACATGAACTTCGCCAGTGATCGCTATGACGTCGACCCGAGCGAGGACGAGGCGACGAAACCGGATGAGAAGAAACAGAACATCTTGATGGTCATCATGATCGCGGTCGTCGGGATCATCTCGTACGTGTTCGGCAAGCTGATTTTTAACGTCACACCGGCCCTGCTCGCCGCCATGTTCCAAAGCGTGCCCGCATTGTCCGGTCACGTGATTCAAAACCTCCTCGAAGGGGGAATAAAATTAGTATTGCTGCTCAGTTACCTCTATTTGATTTCCTTGACACCGCTCATTCGACGCGTGTTTCAATATCACGGCGCTGAACACAAGGTCATCAACTGTTATGAGTCCGGACGACCGATCACCGTCGACAACGTCCGCTCGAGCTCACGCCTCCACTATCGCTGTGGGTCAAGCTTCATCCTGTTCACCGTTTTCGTTGGCATCGGCGTCTATATGGTCGTCCCGATCGACCCGCTCTGGGTCCGACTCGTCAGCCGCATCGCCTTATTACCGGTGGTCATCGGCATCTCGTTCGAGGTGCTCCAATTCACAAACCGTTTTCGTGAACATCGCTTCCTATCCGTCCTCGGCAAGCCGGGACTATCGCTACAGCTGTTGACGACGCGTGAACCAAACGATGAGCAAATCCGCGTCGCCATCGAGGCTTTCGAAACATGGGAACGTTCAGAACTAGGTCAACCGGCCGCGCAAAGAGAGGGATAAAGAGGAGGAAAGCACCATGATCAGACAAAGAATCGGTACGACCGCTGCCACGATCGTGTTCATCTTAGGCTTCATCGGAGTCGGACATATGCTCGCGACCGACCCCGGTCGCTTGTTCAGACAGTTGCTCTTCATCGGTATTTTCGGGTTAATCTTCTATGTGATTTACCGTGTGTTCATGGCTCCTAAAATCTCAGCCGAGGATATGCGGTACCGGAAGACCGCTCAGGCTTCCAAAAAACGGATGCAACGTCCCGGTGCGAACCCTAAAGTGAAACCGTCCGCGACGACGAAAAAGAAAGCGAAACCTGGTTCAAACGTGACGAAACTCTCGAAGCGCCCGGCTCGTTCGACGCATCGTAGCGACGCCCCTCACCTCACCGTCATCGAGGGGAAGAAAGGCAAGAAGAAAAAGAAAGCGAACATGTGAAAACGAACCAGATCGCCACGGGCGACCTGGTTCGTTTTTTATCGTGATTCGGAAGTCAGTCCGTTTCAACGAAACCGATATACGGTAGATTGCGATACTGTTCGGCGTAGTCGATACCGTACCCGATGACGAACTCATCCGGGATCTCGAAGCCGACGTAATCGGCGTCGAGCGTGACGAGTCGGCGGGCCGGCTTGTCGAGAAGTGTACAAATCTTCAATTGCCCCGGTTGATGTAACGTCATATGCTGACACAAGAATTTGAGCGTCTGTCCCGTGTCGATGATGTCTTCGATGATGACGACGTACTTCCCTTCGACATCGAGGTCTAAATCTTTCCGGAGTTGGACGTTCCCGCTCGAAGTCGATTTCTTCCCATAAGAAGACGTCGCCACCGTATCAAGTTGGACACTGCCCGTCATCTGTCTCATCAAATCAGCCGCAAAGACGAGCGACCCTTTCAAGACGGCCACAAGGACGATTGGTGTCCCGGCCGCATCCCGTTCGATTTGTTCAGCGAGTTCCGCCACGCGCTGTTTGATTTGTGCTTCGTCAAACAGTTTCCCTTTGATTTGAATATCCATCATGTCGGCGATTGTTCGCCGTCACCCCCTTATCATTCTTACCAGCACCCATTCTATCACAAAAACAAACCAAAAACAGACTAAAATTCAATTAAAACGTTTCATTGTTCGGTTCTAGAGGCGTTTTGATAAAAAAAGACCGCTCCCGAATCGATTCATCGGTCGCGGTCATCTAGACTCACTCATCGTCGTTCGTATTCAGTTCTTGAAACGCGCGAAACTGGGCCATCAGTTCGGGCTTATCTTCAAAAAATTCGACGAACTGGGTCATGCAATCAAGCGTGTTCGAGCTCAAATGGTGCTCGATCCCTTCGACGTCTTCGTAGACATGGGCCTCGTCGACACCGATCAAACGTAAAAATGATTCGAGCATCGCATGACGCTCGACGAGTCGTTTCCCGATTTTTTGACCTTTTTTCGTCAACATGAGTCCTCTATATTTCTCATAAATCAAATAGTCTTCCCGGTCGAGCTTTTGCACCATTTTCGTGACAGAGGAGGGATGCACCCCTAAATGTTCGGCGATATCGGACACGCGGGCGTATCCTTTCTCGACCATTAGCAAATAAATTCGTTCTAAGTAATCTTCCATACTCGGTGTCGGCATGGGCGTAGCCTCCCCTTATGTTCCGTTCTGCAACCTCTATTTTAACGCAACCACCTAGAAACCGAAAGCAGAACGGGTAAATCCATCAGTCAATCATTGTCTCATGACCTTAAATTCTTTATAATGGATGTTGGTGAAACTTAATAGAGAAAGGGAGAACATCAATGGGAATCGAAACTATCCTCGTCATCATCCTATGGGCTGCGCTCATCGCATACATCGTCTGGCGTTTCTTGCCGGCACGCGGTTTGAAGAAAATGAAACAAGAAGAGTTTCGTGCGTCGCTCCGTAAAGGACAATTGATCGACGTCCGTGAACCGAACGAGTATAAGGGAGGCCACATCGTCGGCGCCCGTAACATCCCGGTCGGCCAATTAAAACTACGCATGAAAGAACTTCGCAAAGATCAGCCGATCCTCATGTATTGCCAAGGCAAGTCGCGTTCGAACCAGGCGGCCAAATTGCTTATGAAAAATGGTTATACCGACATTTACATGCTCGATGGCGGTTTCAAAAACTGGAAAGGGAAAGTCAAGAAAGACTGACCTGCCCACCACGTCCACTCCTCACTCCGAGGAGGGACGTTTTTTTATTTCCAGAAAAAAACCCGCTCACGAATAGTGAGCGGGTTCGGATTCAATTGATTGACGACGGTTGGCGTCGTTCGTATTTGAGCACCGGTTTCCGAGCCGCAAGCGTCTCGTCCAAGCGTTTGACGACCGTCGTATGCGGGGCCGTCTGAACGATTTCCGGATTCTCTTCCGCCTCTTTGACGATTTGGAGCATCGCATCGCAGAAGGCATCGAGCGTCTCTTTCGACTCCGTCTCCGTCGGTTCGACCATGATGCACTCCTCGACGTTGAGCGGGAAGTAAATCGTCGGTGGGTGGTAACCGAAATCGAGCAAGCGTTTGGCGATATCGAGCGTCCGAACGCCGAGTGCTTTCTGACGTTTTCCAGACAAGACGAACTCATGCTTGCAGAACGTGTCATACGGCACATCGAACGCATCTTTCAAGCGGGCGAACATATAGTTGGCGTTCAATACCGCTTCGCGTGAGACGCGCGTCAACCCTTCCGCACCCATCGTCTTGATGTAGCTATAAGCCCGGACGTTGATCCCGAAGTTGCCATAGAACGGTTTGATGCGACCGATCGATTGCGGACGATCATAATCGAGCGTGAAGCCAGACTCAGAGCGGCGCGCGATCGGCGTCGGCAAGTACGGAATCAAATCGCGTTTCACTCCGACCGGACCAGAACCCGGACCGCCACCGCCGTGCGGCCCTGTGAACGTTTTGTGCAAGTTCAAGTGGACGACGTCGAAGCCCATATCCCCAGGACGGGCGATGCCTAGAATCGCGTTCGAGTTAGCACCGTCGTAATACAGTTTGCCGCCGGCCTCGTGCACGACTTTGGCGATCTCTAAAATATCAGCCTCGAACAAACCGAGCGTGTTCGGGTTCGTCAGCATGAGCGCTGCCGTATCCGTCCCGACTTTCGCTTTCAAATCCTCCAAATCGACGAGCCCGCGCTCATCCGACTTGACCGTCACCGTCTCGAAACCGGCGACGACGGCCGAGGCCGGGTTCGTTCCGTGTGCCGAATCAGGCACGAGTACTTTCGTCCGTTCCATATCACCGTTGTGATGGTGGAACGCCTTGATGAGCATGAGACCGGTCCATTCCCCATGGGCCCCTGCTGCCGGTTGTAGGGTCACTTCATCCATGCCGGTGATCTCAGCAAGTTGTTCTTGCAGATCGACCATGAGCTCGAGCGCCCCTTGAATCGACTCGACCGGCTGCAGCGGGTGAATATGGGCGAAGCCAGGAAGTCGGGCCATGTCTTCATTCACTTTCGGGTTATATTTCATCGTGCACGAACCGAGCGGATAGAAACCGGAGTCGACTCCGTGGTTACGTGTCGAGAGCGACGTGTAATGGCGTACAACATCGAGTTCAGACACTTCTGGCAGTTCGGCCGCCTCTTGTCGAACCATCGAAGCCGGCAAGAGCGTCTCCAAATCGACTTCCGGTACCGTCGGCGTCGGCAAATTGTAGCCAGTCCGCCCCTCACGTGACACCTCAAAGATAAGCGTTTGTTCGTGTTGCATCACTTCATCCCCCCAACCACTTCAACAAATAAATCGATTTCTTCTTTCGTCCGCAGCTCCGTCGCGCAGAGCAACATCTGGGTCTGACGGTCCGTTTCATACGTCCCGAGCGGCAAACCGCCGATGATACCATTGTCGAGCAGGTGACGCGATACTTGCTCCGCATCGATTCCGAAGTCGACGACGAACTCGTTGAACATCGGTCCTTCATCGACTACTGTGTACCCAGCAGTCTTGAGTGCTTCTTTCATGTAATGGGCCGTTTGCATGTTACGGACGGCCATGTCACGAATCCCGTACTTCCCGAGCGCGGACATCGTGATCGATGCTGCGAGCGCATTGAGCGCCTGGTTCGAGCAAATGTTCGACGTCGCCTTGTCACGACGGATGTGCTGCTCTCGGGCCTGAAGCGTCAAGACGAAGCCGCGCTTGCCATCCTCATCGACCGTCTGTCCGACGAGACGACCCGGAAGTTTGCGCATGAGCGCTTTTTTGACGGCGAAGTATCCACATGACGGGCCGCCGAAGCTTTGCGGAATCCCGAACGGTTGGGCGTCACCGACCGTGATGTCGGCCCCGAGCGCACCCGGCGACTCCAAAATCCCGAGCGCGAGCGGATTGCTCGACACGACGAACAAGGCGCCGGCGTCGTGCGCTGCTTTCGCGAGGGCTGACAAGTCCTCGACGCGTCCATAAAAGTTCGGATATTGGACGACGAGACACGAGGCGTCCGTCAAATCGATGTCTGTCACGTCGGTCAATCCGGCGTTAACGTCCGTATATTCGACCGCGAGCCCTGGCCCACCGGCATACGTCCGGATGACGTCCTTCGCTTCCGGATGGACCGCTCCCGAGACGACGACACGTTTTTTCTTCGTATGGGCACTCGCGAGATACGTTGCTTCAGCGAGGGCTGTGATGCCGTCGTACATCGACGAGTTGGCCACGTCCATGCCCGTCAATTCGCAAATCATCGTTTGGAACTCGAACATCGCTTGGAGTTCACCTTGCGAGATTTCCGGCTGATACGGCGTATAGGCTGTATAGAACTCGGAACGGAGAAGCATGTGGTTCATGACGCTCGGAGAGAGGTGATCGTACATTCCGGCCCCGAGGAAACTCGGAGTCGATTTCGTGTGCACGTTCTTCTCGGCGAGCTTCGTCATATGACGAACGAGGTCAACTTCCGGAAGCGGCGCACCGATGGCCGCTAAAGAAGCCGTCTCCCGGAGCGATGCTGGAATATCTTCGAGTAGGTTTTCAATCGACTCGACGCCGATCGTCTGCAACATGTCACGCTCATCTTGCTCTGTCATCGGTAAATAACGAAACTCCATTCTGTTCATTCTGAATCCCCCTGTATCATTTACGTTTATAGAACGGTGTCGGCACTCGTTCGGCTTCTATTTTTTTCCCCCGAACTTCAACGATAAAGTGTGTCGCCTCCGCGAAACGGCGGTCGACACGCGCCCAGGCGATCGATTCGTTCACCGTCGGCGGCATCGTGCCGGTCGTGACGACACCGATCGTCTCCCCGTCAACTTCGACCGTCGCCCCTTGACGGGCGATGCCGCGCCCGAGCAAGCGTAAGCCGATTAAGCGGCGCGGGATGTCTTCTTTCTGCTTCACGAGGGCATCCTTGCCGACGAAATCGGTATCGAGTTTGACGGCAAAGTTCAAGTTCGCCTCGAACGGCGTGACCGTCTCATCGAGCTCGTGCCCGTATAATGGCAAGCATGCCTCGAAACGGAGCGTATCGCGGGCCCCGAGCCCGCATGGAGTGACGTTTTCTGCTTCTAACGCCGACCAGATTGCGGCCACGTCCTCGGCCCGGGCGTAGAGTTCAAATCCGTCCTCTCCCGTATAGCCACTGCGTGAGACGATGGTCGACACGCCGGCCACGTCGCCGGTCATGAACCGGAAAAATTTGATGTCTGCTAGCGGCAAGTCCGTCAAGCGAGCCAGCACATGTTCGGCCATCGGTCCTTGAATCGCGATTTGACCATAGGCGTCAGACTCATCGGTCACCGTGACGTCACCAGTCACATACTGACGAACGTGGGCCACGTCTTTTTCGATGTTCGAGGCGTTGACGACGAGCCAAAACGCATCTTCATCGAGTCGATAGACGAGCAAATCATCGACGACACCGCCGTCAGGCAAACAGAACAAGTTGTATTGGGCCTGACCAATCTGTAATTTCGAGACGTCATTCGTGACGAGACGTTGCACGCTCTCGAGCGCATCCGGACCTTCGACCCGAATCTCCCCCATATGCGACACATCGAACATGCCGACCTCGTTACGCACCGCCTGATGTTCTTCTTTAATCGATGAGAACATGATCGGCATCTCAAATCCCGCAAAATCCACCATCTTCGCCTTTACGGAAATCAAATCATACAAAGGCGTACGTTTTAACGATACTTTCTCCATATTATCCCCCAATCCCGAACGTAAATAATGTAATGCGTGAAATATTTCGTTTTCTATTCCACTTTATCAATTTTTCATGGCTATGCCTAGCTAAAATGGGCAAAAATAAAGAGGATGGAAAACGAAAACGTTTTCATCCTCATTATTTCATATTTTGGTCTCAGTGGAAACGTCTGGGCGTTCGATTCCAGCTGTCCGTTTAATTTCTTTCGTCAGTCCGATCGTCGCTTGCTTAAGCTCCATCGTCTCGTCTTTCACGTTAACGGAATAGGCCTTCATCTGCTTCACAGAGGCGTTGACCGTATCGACGTGTTGCTTGATTTCATTGACGAGACCTTGGATGACGTTCGCACGAATCTGGAAACGTTCCGTCAAACGGGTGACCCGCCGCACGTCCGTCTTCATCTTGTTACGGTACAATAAGAACCCATACAAACCGAGCCCGACTAGTGCGAGCACAATGATGCCGAGATTGATCCAAATCATGTATCTTCCTCCTTCAACCGATATAAGGTATGCGCGATTGCTTCTGTGCTGAGCGAGGCGTCAAGCACGTGATCGGCACGCGCGTAGAGCGGCCGCCGACGTTCGTACAACGCTTCGACGGCCGCCTTGCCGTGGCGCACGAGAGGCCGGTCCGAGTCTTTGATTCGGTCCCAACACATCTCATACGGTAGATCAAGTGCGATGACGACACCGTTTTCGCGCATCCAATCGAGATTTTCGTCTCGTTCGACGATTCCGCCGCCTGTCACGATATAGGCAGCGCTCGCCTGTCGCAAAATCTCACTTTCTTGCAGGCGAAACGCTTCCTCCCCGTAACGGTCAAAATATGCGGGGATGTCCATTTGGACGTCCATTTCGAACAGCTCATCCAAATCAACGACGTGATTCGATTTTTCAAGATATCGTTTTAAGCTTGATTTACCTGTACCCATAAACCCGATGATGTAAAACGGTTTAGTCATCGAAATAAATCACCTCTTTATGTCGTTCTCCGGTCTCAAGGCGAATCTCGACCTCGACCGTCCCGCTGCCGAGCGGTCGACAGTTAATCGTCCCGGTCGGTTTTGTCACCGTGACGGCGGACGGACCACAGGACCGTTTGGCGACCATGACGTGTGATTCGAAGCGGATCGCCAAAATATCGAGCGCCAGTCGGTCGGTCGTTCGTTCCATATCAGTATACCAAAACATCGCTCCGCCGAGTAACCACGTCAACACGATTAACGTCGACATCACAAAGTATCCGCGCGCATGCACATCACGCTCTTCTCGCGGGGGCCGGTCGCGTCGGTCCACCGGATGCGAAAACCCTCTCCTACCGGTTCGACCTGATACGTCTCGATTCCTCTTAAAAATAGTAAATTCCCTCCCTCGTCTCCGACCATGACCAAATTACGATTGATCTGTTTGAGCGTCCACGACCACGTTGTGTCGTCCGGGCGCACGTATGTGCCGACAAGACGTCCCGATTCGACAACGCAATCCCGGCTATCGAAAAGTTTTCGCACGATCAGTTGGGGCGTCGTCGGCACCATTTCACGTGGTTGCTCATAAAACGCCTGGCCGAGTGCCAACAAGTGAACCGTGAGTCCAACGAACAGCGGGATCAAGAGCAACGTGAAGCTCACTTCAAGTAACGTGAACCCCCGCTCAAAGCGTCGGCAGACATAGGTCACCATCACAGATTTCTGTGCGTCCGCTCGGTTCGACCGCATCGTGCAACACCTCCCCTTGAAGCCGCTCATAACGCCGAACGGTCGTTTCGAGACGGTCGACCCGTTCCGTCGCGCCCTCGACAAAAGGTGCCACGACCCCGACCCACGCCAGGAGGAGCGCCAGGCTAAGGCAGATTTCCCAAAACGTGATACCTTGCTCATCGCCCTTCAACGCGAAGCACCTCCGGCTCATACGTCCCCATTCTAAACTTTAACGTCACCATCGTCGGTCCCGTATAAAACTTCCACTGCCCTGCATACGTCGCCGCTGTACGTGAGAAGACGATCTCACTTGTGGCCGGGAGACTCATCTCGACCCCATCGGGTACAACGCGCGATGCGATCGGCGTCATCCCACAGGCGATTTGATAGCGCCGTTCTTTTATGTACCACCGTAGACGCGGCACACATGATTCATCGGCGGCAACGTATGGATATTGGCCAACCTCGTTGATATCGCTCACAAGTGCCTCGGTGAAATCAAACAAGGCCAATCGATCCATCGAACGGACGACCGGGGTCGTCATTAACAGCAGGAGCGACAAGATGACGAGGACGGATGCCATCTCGACGAACGTATATCCTTCTTGCCTCATTGTTTTGTCAACGTACCGGTCGTCGGGGCATACGTGTAGACCATCGATTGACAACTATACTCGAGCGGACTCTCCGTCGAGGCCCGTTCGATGACCGCCAACGTCTCCGGATAGGATTTGTGTTCCGCATAATACAAGTTGATTTCCGACTCGACAATGCGCACACTCCCTTCACAACTGACACTGTCTGCCCGGGATTTCCCGTCTGACATCGAGGGAACGAGCAGTAACAGTAAAACCGAGATGATGAGTAAGACGGCAGCCATTTCAACGAGCGTGAACCCTTGTTCTGATTTGAATCGTGTCATGTTGTTGTTCCTCCTTGTTATAGTTGGGCCATGATCAATTTGACCGGCAAATAAATCGTGTAAAAAATCATTGTCACCATCATCGTCAAAAATCCGTATAATACCGGCTCGGCCTTGGTGATCAGTTGTTTCCAATACAATTCCATCTCTTCAAACACGAGATCACGATGCAACGTCATGATTGACCCCAGCTCACCACTCACCGTACCGACGCCGAAGAGACTGACGACCTCATGCTCGAGCAACCGTTCTTGCCGGGCCGCCTCTTCGAGTTCAAGACCGTCCGACATGCGCTCATGGATCCGTCTCGCGATGGCCGCGACTTCCCCGTCGCCCCGAGACAAACGCTCGATGATATGACGGACCGAACCTTGCCCTTCACTTAAGAGCGAGAGCTCACTGACGAACAAATACGTGACGTACAGACGCCTGCCCCGTTCGACGACACGTAACGGCACGAGCCGACCGCGTCTCCCGTTCCAGTAGAGGGCCGCCCCGGTCACGAGCAAGCCGATGAATAGACCCGGGAAAAACCAACGGGACAACAGAATTGCGTTTACCCCATCTAGCGCCGCGACGTCCACCATCGACAGCAATTTCGGGAAAATATAGAGCGCATAAATCGCCCCGAGTCCGAGCAGCATCGTCAAAATCACGAGCGGATACCGCGCTAGCTGCTTGAGCTCTTGCTGCAGGTTCCGGCGCATCGTCGACAAGACGAGCACTTGCTCGAGTCCTTCTAAAAAGTGATGGCCCCGCTCCGCCGTGACGAGCATCTCGCGCATTCTTGGGTCGGTGACGAGTCCCGAGAACACCTCGGCGAGCGGCCGACCTTGCTCGAGTTGAAGCCGCATGTCCCGAATCACTTGTTTTGCTCTCCCTCGTTCATGAAGCTCAAGTGTTTCGAACGTCTTTTTCAATCCAACACCCCGGGCCTGCAGCCTGAGAAAGCGACGGATCGTGAACAAGTCTTTACTCATCTGGTCTCGGACCATGAACAGCTCACCTCCTCTTCGCGGTGCAAGATGCACCAATGACGGGCGACCTCCATCTTGCCGACGAGCTGTTCGAGCCGATGTTCGCCGTCCTCGACACTCGCCGTATGGAACGTCGCGATCGTCAAATGGCCACTGAGCGCCGCGTCGTGTGCCACCCGCAACTCCTCGCTCGTCCGGATCTCTCCGATGACGATGACGTCCGGGTCGGCCCGAAGTGTCTCTTTCAATAGACTGCGATGGTCAAGTCCCGCTTTCGGGTTGACCTCGAGTTGAATCACTCCCGGCACCTGCTTCTCCGGAGGGTTCTCGATCGTCACGATTCGGCGGCCGCCCAAACTTTGCAAAAATGCGTAGAGGACCGTCGTCTTACCTGCCCCCGTCGCGCCGCCAATCAATAACAATCCTTGCCGGAGCATAGCCAACTTCAAAAAGCGGTTCACATCCTCATCATCTAGCAACTCGGACAACTGAAACGAGGCGTTCGGAAGTCGCCACGACATAAGCGTATGGTCGAATGAAGGTAAAAACGTGACCCGGATCGCGTCCTCCGTCCCGACGTACATACCAGACTGAGGCACGCGATGATCCGTTTCCGTTAGCGAGCACCAATATTTCATATGTAACGTCAACCGTTCGTAGTCAAACCGTGTCATCGACTCCAGTCGATGCAAGAGCGTCCCGTGGCGAACTTGAATCATCACCTCGTCTCCGTATGGCATAAAATGGACATCGCTCGCATTCAAATTTCGCGCCGCTCCCACGACACGCTCGATCACTCGTTTCATCTCCACCACCTCAATAAGAGCATAAAAAAAAGCCCACTCCTTGGAAAGTGGACTTGTGTCAGGATACGTTTGCAGTTGTTGATTCGAAACGGCGGGCATACGCCTCGATTGTCGCTTTGTCATAGCCGACAATGACTTCGTTGCCATCCGTCAAGATTGGACGTTTCAATAGTTTCGGGTTGTCGCTCATCAATTTGAGCAGTTCACTTAGCTTCAAATCTTCGACGTCGATGTCGAGTTGTTTGAACGCCTGACTTCTCGTCGCGAGAAGCGAGTCGACACCGTTTTCACTGAGTGCTAACAGCGTCATCAACTCATCTACCGTCGGGGCGTTCCGGAAGATATGGCGCTCGCTCACCTCGAGGTGTTGCTCTTGTAAAAACGCTTTCGTCTTACGGCATGAGGTACAGCTCGGATACGTATAGAACATCAATTCATTTGCCATTTTAATACCTCCTTTGAAGTTGAGAACCAATTCGTTCGATGTGTGTAAGTCGATTATACAACCTTATACCCGTTTTGTACATAGTTTGTACAAGTTTTTTTATTTTTTTGTACAAGTTTGTACAACCTAATTATTTCACATATTTTTCACGATTATTTTGCTCAATTCACACGTTTCCATAGCATTTTTCTGAATGTGTTGGTAAAATAGTGAATGAGAATGGAATAATGCACGTATGGGGGGATTAACATGGCGAGAATGTTCCGTGTCCTAGGCTTTTGGACTGGGTTGATCGCGGCGCTTGCTTTCGTAGGCGCACTCGGTGGAGATCAAAGCAGTAGCGAACATAGTGGTGACTTCGTCGTAATGGGTCTTGTCTTTTTAGCTCAAACTATTTTCTTCGTCGCACTAGGCTACTTGAAACTCACTGAAAAAACGTATGTATACGTGTTCGGCGCGTATTTGACTGTCTTCTTCGTCGTCTTCACGTATTGGAGTAACTTCCAAATGTAAAAAAAGATTGTCTCCTCGTGAGACAATCTTTTTTTGATTCATCGCTCGAAAAATGGATTCGTCCGAATTTCGGCCTCGAGCGTCGTCTTCGGCCCATGTCCAGAATAGAGCACGGTCTCGCCTGGTAACAGCTGTCGCATCCGATCGATCGATCCGAGCAAAGTGGCCTGGTCGCCACCGTATAAATCGGTCCGTCCGACCGACTGTTTGAAAATCAAATCCCCACAGAAGGCGATGCGTTCAGTCGGGATGTGGAGCGTGACGCTGCCCGGCGAATGACCAGGCGTGTGATGCAACTCAATCGTGAAGGCACCGATTTCGAGCGTTTTACCTTGATAGACCCGTTCGGCCGGACGCATCGATGCGCTCGGCAGATGGAACTTCGCCGCCCCGTTCTTCTCGTCGTCCATCAACCACGTCCGTTCCGCTTCATGGACGTACACCGGTACGGCGTAACGATCACGCAGGGCATCGATGCCACCGATATGATCAAAATGGGCGTGTGTCAACAAGATGGCGTTCAAGCCACCGAAGCGTTCGACCGCCTCAAAGAATTTCGGATCGTCCGTACCTGGGTCGACAATGAGGACCGTCCCGTCTTTCTCGAGCACGTATCCGTTCTCTTGGGCCAAGCCCGATGTGATTTTTACAATATTCATTCAGAACACCTCCACATCCCATTCTAATCGATATTGTGGCAAAATTGTAGCGGAGGCTTTCTTTGCTCGACAGCGTGTACATTATCGGATAAAATAATAATGATATTTCAGTGAAATTTTTATGAATTTCATGACGTATAATAAAGGGGGAACTCGTCATGCATTTGTATGAACCATTTGGATGGATCTCGCTCATCGTTGCACTCGTTGCAATCTGGGGAATGGCCCGTTCGTTTAAGAAACGCCAATTCTTTCCACTGGCTTTCGCCGCGGTCACTGTACTCGTATTTGGATTCTTCGGCGTCGCGACATTGATTTACGGTGGAATCCCAGGCTAATGAGCATGAAGACGACCTCGGTCGTCTTTTTTTGTATAACAAACAGCGCCGTCCCGGCTAAGCCGGGATGGCGCTGTTGCTTACTGTTCGGTCTGTTCTTTAAAACGAAGCAGATCCGAATAAATCAAGTCATCATTCATTTGGAGAATCTTCTCTGCTTCTTCACTATCCGGTCCACAAAGTGAAACGTCCTCAACGACTTCACCACTCGAGGCGTCATAGCATGTCGATTGCGTCCAGACATACTCCTCAGTGATAACGGTGCCGTCACGGAAGATGGCGCGGCTCGTCCGGTCTTCCGATAACAAGTCGCTACCGAATCCGACCGTGTCCGACGTATCGATTCCGAGCAAGTGAAGGATCGTCGGTTTCATGTCGACATGACTGCCGATCGTGTCATGTACTTCGCCCTTGGCTTGTCCCGGTAAGTGGACCGCGAACGGGACCGCTTGGAGCTTGGCGACGTCGTATGGCGTCAACTCGTCTTTCCCGAGCAGGTCGGCCATCGCGTCGTTATGGTTCGTCGAGATGCCGTAATGGTCACCGTAGACGACGAAGATCGTGTCATCCCACATACCGTTCGCCTTCAACTCGTCGATGAACAACCCGAGCGCGTAATCCTGATACGCGAGCGCCTGCGGGAAGTTGTTGAGCGTCGTCGAGTTCGTCTCGAATTTCGGGACGAGCTCATAGTCTTCGCTCGGCATCGTGTACGGGAAGTGGTTCGTGAGCGTGATGAACTTCGCGTAGAACGGCTCCGGCAACTCTTCGAGCATCGGGATCGACTGTTCGAAGAAACTGTCGTCGAGAAGTCCCCACTCCGTCATATCCTCGGGGTTCCCGAGGTCATAACTCTTTTCGTCGAAGAATTGATCGACGCCGATATTTTTATACATCAAGTCCCGGTTCCAGAACGACTTGTTGTTGGCGTGGAACACGGCCGAGTAGTAGTTGTCTTCCTTGATCAATTCAGGAAGCGCCTGATACTCGTTGTCGGCGTTCGTGAAGTAGACGGCACCGCGCGGGAGGCCGTAGAGCGAGTTATCGAGTGCGAACTCGGCATCTGACGTCTTCCCTTGTCCGACCGTATGGTAATAGTTCGGCCAGTAGTGTGACTCTTCAATCAATTTGTTCAAGTTCGGCGTGATGTATTCGCCGTTCGAGGCCTTCATGTTGTGCGTGAAGTTTTGGGCCGACTCGAACGAGACGACGATCACATTTTTGCCTTTATATTTCCCGAAGTAGTCCGGGTTCGGTGCCGCGTAATGTTGACGGGTATATTGCTCAACTTTCGCCAGTTCCGATCCATCGGCCATCGCTTTCTGGGCCGATGTCTTCGTTTGAAGCATCGCGTCATAGACGTGGAAGTTGAACGTCCCAATATTTTTGACCAACAGCTCCCGGTCGAACGAACGTGTCAATAGTTCAGGGCGTTCCGTTTCGGCGAGCGATAAGTTGAACAAGAAAACGACGACCGCTGTTGCGAACGTCACGAGCGCTCTCCGATGAGAGGCCGCCGTCGCCTTCGCATTGATGCGCCGTAAAATGAACGGCAAGGCGAGCACATCCCCGAGGATGATCAAGTCCTTCCATTCCAACAATGAGGTGAACGAGGTCGACAACGTCTCCATGTTCGAAGGTTGCAAGATGACCGGCATCGTCAAGTAGTCGGTGAACTCGCGGTAATAGACGGCGTCAGCGAACAAGATGAATGACGCCGCGGCATAGAGCATATACAATACCCACTTCTGCTTATTTCCTTTAAAGAAGAAACTGAAGGCGAATAAGAATAGTGTGGAGCTGATCGGGCTGATCAGCAAGATGAATGCCTGGGCGGTGTTTTCAATCGGGATGTTGAAGAAAAATTGGTAAACTACGTACGTCTTCGTCCAAAGTAATAGCGTGAAAATCCAAAATAACCGATATTCTTGAAACGAAGCGCGGACCGTATCATTCAGTCGCATAGTAAGCTTCGAAAAGCTCTGAGATGACTTCATCTGACGGCCTCCTCCTCTGTTCAACGGGCGACGAGATCAAACGAACTCGCTCCCCCTATTTTTTTATAAGTTCAATTGGCTTGTTATCCATTTCACGTACGATAACAGTCCGGTATCAAGTCCAAATCTTACCCCTTTTTTAACAAAAAATCAACTCTGTCATTACAAATTTTACATTATCCCATACCCGTTCCATATGAAAAACACGCCTGCGTCAAGACGCAGGCGTGCCTAGACAATTATTAGACACGAGTCGGCAAGAAATGTTTGCGGGCGAGCCAAGCACACCCGATGACACCGGCGTCGTTCTCGAGTTCCGCAATTTTGAACGTGGTCGAGGCGTAGACGCGTTCAAGCGCGAACCGTTTGAACTGCTCATCGAGCGGTTCAAGGAGCGCTTCACGCGCTTTCGAGACCCCTCCTCCGATGACGATCATCTTTGGATTCAACGTGTTGGCGATATTTGAGATCGTTAGGCCGAGATATTCCGTCATCTCTTCGACGACTTCTGTGGCGACGGGATCGTTCGCCTTGAACGCTTCAAACACGTCACGTGCCGTCACTTCTTTCAACTCGTTCAACGACGTCGTCCGATTTTTTCGTTTTTGGAGCGCCAAGCGGGCGACACCTGTCGCCGAAGCGATCGTCTCGATGCAACCTTTGCGTCCGCAACCGCACATGACGGCTTTCGACTCGTCACGTTCAACAGTGATGTGACCAATCTCTCCAGCCATCCCTGCTGCCCCGTGGACGATGTTCCCATTCGTGATGACACCGCCACCGACGCCCGTGCCGAGTGTAATGGCAAGGAGTTCTGACGCGCCTTCACCGGCACCTTTCCACATCTCACCGAGTGCGGCGGCGTTCGCGTCGTTCTCTAGGACGGCCGGCAATCCCACGGCTTTCTCAAACTCGCTGACGAGCGCAAAGTTTTTCCAACCGATGTTCGGCGAGTATTCGACGACACCCTCTGAGAAGTTGATGAATCCAGGTGCCCCGATCCCCGCACCGGCGAACTCCTCTTTCGCTTTTCCCGATTTTTCTAGATAAGCCTCGAATGAAGCAGCGATATCAGTCGGAATATGTACCCCGTTTTCTCGAATGTCCGTCGTGATCTCCCATTTGTCAGAAATGATCCCGTTCATATCTAAGACGGCCATTTTCACCGTCGTCCCACCAATGTCGATTCCTAATAACCACTTCATCTGTTCCACTCCTCATCTCGATTAAATCGCTTTCATCCCATAGTTTACACTATTAAACCCCTAGTGCAAACCTTTGCACTAGGGGTTTTTCTGTCAATCTATTGAATTTTTCAATTCATGCGTCAAAATGATCTTGGCCGTGTCATACTCTCGTTGTTCAATCATCCCGCCGGCATGCAACTCGTCGAGTTCCATCATCATGAGGCCAATCTCGGCATCGCGTTCGCCGATATAAATGATCGTCCCGAATGATTTCAAGAATTGTTGGACATCATAAAAATTTCTCATCGTCCGTCTCCCATCGTCGTGAGCACATAACGATAGAGCAGTTCCCGTGTCGCTTCGAGCGATTTTGTATGCGTCCGCTCATAGCTATGGCTCGACTCGATGCCTGGTCCGACGAGTGCATGGCGTACATCGTAGCCGGCACTGATTGCTGCCGAGGCATCGGATCCATAATACGGATAAATATCGACTTTATGGGCGATACCGTGTTCCCGGCACAACGCGGTGAACTGACGGCGTAATCCAAGATCGTACGGACCTGATGAATCTTTCGCGCAGATTGAAACCGTATATTCGTCCGAGTGCTGGCCGTCCCCGAGCGCTCCCATATCGACGGCGATATATTCGGTCACCGCTTCCGGGATCCCGGCGTTGCCCCCGAACCCGACCTCTTCATAGTTGGAGATCAAGTAATGGACCGGATGTGGCAAGTCGGCGCCGACGAGGTCTTTTGCCAAGTCGAGCAAAATGGCGACGGACGCCTTGTCGTCGAGGTGTCGAGATTTGATATAGCCCGCGTTCGTCTGGCGAAAGCGTGGATCGAACGAGACAAAGTCCCCGACCTCGATGCCTAGGGCACGCACGTCTTCAGCCGAATGAACGTCAGCGTCCAGTCGTACCTCGATATTTGATGCCGTCCGTTCGGCACTGTTCGTGTCTTTATACACATGGACGCTTGATTGATGGATAAGAATCGTTCCTTCGACAGGTTCACCCGCCTCCGCATGGACCAAACAGTTCTCCCCTTCAATGGCGGTCCAGGCGTAGCCGCCGACTTGTGTCAACCGTAGACGGCCACTCGGCAAAACCTCTTTCACCATCGCCCCGAGCGTGTCGACGTGAGCCGTCAACAGGCGCGCCCGATCCGATTTCCCGTCAAACGTCGCAAGGAGCGCTCCTTTATTCAAGCGTTTCGTGGCGACGCCGAGATTCGTGAGTTCTTGCTCCACGAAGCCGATCGCCTCATCCGTCATGCCCGACGGACTCGGAATTTCAACCAGTTGCTTCAACGTATTAATCATATCCTTACTCCTTTGTCATCGATTATAGCCGAACCAGAATAACGCTCCAGATGCCACGAGTACGATCACCGCAAACAACAGGCGGCGCTTCTTCGTATGCTCATCCGGCAAGCCGACCACTCCCGCCATCAGAAAACCCCCGACCAGCCCCCCCGCATGTGCGGAATGGTCCAAACTAGCGCCAAGGACGAAAGCGAGTCCTACGTTTAATCCTAACATAATAAACAGCGGCGGACCGAGCGTCTTCATAAATAAGGAACGGTCTCGGAGGCCAAAATAGAGGAGTGCCCCGACGAGCCCGAACAGCGCCCCCGATGCCCCGGCCGATATGGCTTCACTGAACGCGTAAGAGGCGACTGTGGCGATGACGCCGGCTAACAAATAAATGGTGACGAAGCGTGACGAACCGTACATCCGTTCAACGAGCGGACCGAGCGACCAAAGCGCGAACATATTGATTGCGAAATGGAACCAGCCGATATGGAGGAACATCGGTGTGACCAGGCGCCACCATTCCCCTTCGTCGATGAGCGGATTCACTTTCGCCCCGAAGCGGATGAGCGTATTCGGGTCGAGCGTCGACCCGATTGATTCGGCGAACCACATGACAAGAAACGTCACGAACATGAGTCCATAGACGAATTGTGGTTTCCCGAAGGAGAACCGTTGCTTTAGTTCGTTCTTCCGTTGTTGATCGAGCGCGACGGCCCGTGGTCGGTACGACTCTTCTGTTTGCCCACACGGTCTCATGCCGAGCTTCACTTTCGCCGCAATCGGAAACGTGAGGGACGATAGGCGCTCCTCATCGACAAGCGGATCGCCGTAAATGTGGACGTGTAACTTCTCACGACCGATACGGGCCAATCGAAACGAGTTCATGACCGCCTCGACGTCCATGCCGACATGGTTCGCCCAGGCTTTGTCCGTCCGTATGTAGAGGTGATAGACGTCCCCCGCTTTCGTGTCGAACAATAAAAGTGCCCGCGACGGCTCTAAGATGCCCTCGATGCGCCCTCCCGATTCGACCGCACGATATACGTCTTCCCAAAAACAAGCTGGCTCTGACATCGATGGTCACCTCCTTCTATACTTTTATTTTAAAGGAAATTATAGCTGGCGACAAAAGAGAGCCTCTATGCAACGTGTCGAGAAGAGCGGATGACAAAAAAACCGTAGCGGCGTTAGCCGGCTACGGTGATGAGCGAAGGATTGCTCGGTTTTATAAGACAGGTTGCATCGTTTTCAAGAGCACTTCTGCCGAATGATGCATCTTTTGTTTTTCTTCTTCTGATAACTCGATTTCCACGACTTGACGGACACCTTGACGGTTGATGATCGCTGGTACCCCGATGTGGATGTCGTTCAAACCGTACTCACCATCCAAGTGCGCGCCGACCGTCAATAACGTGTTCTCGTTGCGAAGCACGGCTTTGACAAGACGAAGGAGACCAAGACCGATGGCGTAGTACGTCGCCCCTTTACGTTCGATGATATGGTAGGCTGCGTCACGAACGTTGACGTAGATATCTTCGAGGTCTTCCCATGTGTACTCGTCATTCTCTTCAAGCAACTGTTCGACCGATTTTCCGTAAATGCGGGCGTTGCTCCATGCCGCGAACTCTGTGTCGCCATGCTCGCCCATAATGTAAGCGTGGCAGTTACGTGGATCGACGTTGAAGTAATCTCCGAGCATGTAGCGAAGACGTGACGTATCGAGTACCGTTCCTGAACCGAACACCCGATGCTTCGGTAATCCTGAATATTTCCAAGCCAAGTGGGTCATGATGTCGACCGGGTTCGAGGCGATGATGATGATACCATCAAAACCAGATGCCATGATGTCCCCAATCATCGACTTCATGATTTTGGCGTTCTTTTCGACGAGGTCGAGACGTGTTTCACCTGGTTTTTGCGGTGCGCCGGCAGTGATGACGACGATATCTGCTGCACCACAGTCTGTGTAGTCTCCTGCCCAGACGCGCATCGGTGAAGAGGCGAACGAGACACCGTGATTCAAGTCCATTGCTTCCCCTTCAGCTTTCGATTTGTTGATATCGATGATCACAAGTTCCTCACAGAGACTAGCTGTCGTCAATTGGTAAGCAAAGCTGGCACCGACCGCTCCGGCCCCGACGAGCGCGACGCGTGTTACTTT
The DNA here is from genome assembly GCF_018618075.1 of Exiguobacterium sp. s5. Taxonomy (NCBI): domain Bacteria; kingdom Bacillati; phylum Bacillota; class Bacilli; order Caryophanales; genus Exiguobacterium; species Exiguobacterium sp. s5. The sequence continues at coordinate 119,619 of NZ_JACSLK010000003.1, forward strand.
AGCATGATTTAATGTTTCCATATTGATTCTCCACCCTTCGAACAATCTGTTTCATGTTTTTGTTTTGTCTGTTACATAAAGATTGTAACATCATTCACAAACACTCACTACAAGGGAAACCGTTTTCAGTTTGGCAATATTGTGACAATATTCACATTCATTTGAAACATCTTCACTGACTGTACTACCCTCATCGCAGCAAGAGGAAACTAATCGCCGCCGCCGAGGCGATCGCCAAAAAGTTGACGGCGTCATTGCCGAGAAAGCGCCAGCCTGAAACGTAAGTCGTCGGCTCGTGATGATGGACTTTCTTCTCGGTCAGCTTACCGCATACACGACAGCGAAACTTGCGTTGAACCGTCGCCCCAAGGAGAGTGTCGACAACGCTTCCGGTCAACCCGAGAGCAATCAACAAGCCGGCGAACCGTAAGCTGATATCGATAAATGGCAACGAAGCGACGATAATGACCGTTGCCCCCGCGACCGACATGAACGTCCCGAACGGAGACACCCCGCCACTCGTTCCCGGTTCCACTTCGCGGAACGTCAAAATGGAGCGCGGTTTTTGTTTGGCGAGCACCCCGAACTCGGAGCCCCATGTGTCGCTCGTCGCCGCCGCAATCGAAGCGATGTACGCGAATAACCAGGCATCGTTCGGTGTAAGCAACGTACCGAGCGCCGTCGCCATCCCGATACCACCATTGGCGAGCACTTGAACGAAGTCACGAGGTCCCGATTTCTCAACGATTTCATCGACAGGCTCTTTGTCGCGGGAACGGTATTTCGAGGCGAGCGATGACGTCGAAAAGAAGACACCGAGCAAATAGAGCCCGAACCAACCAAATCCGTACCCAATGACCGTACCCGTCACGACCGTCAAGACAGCCCCAGAACGGGTCAGTGAGCGCAGACGATAGCCGGCGAAGGCTACCAGACAAGTTACGAGAAAGATGGCGAGCATAGAATCGTTTCCCTTTCCGTCACGATAAATTCGACAGGAATGTCGTGTGGCTCGACCGGGATTTCATCGAGCAGTTGGACGTCATAGGCCAACGAGATGGTGACACCTTCATACGTCGCTAAAAAACGGTCGTAATATCCCCCACCCCAGCCGATCCGATACCCGGATCGGTCAAAGACACGTCCCGGCACGATACAGACGTCAATCGTCCGCGTCGTCGCGGCCGTCGTCGGCTCTAAAATACCCATGACGCCCGGCTCAAGGTCTTCGAACGAATGAATTTCATGGAACGTAAGTCCCTGTTTTGTAACTTTCGGCACGAACACCGATTTTCCTGCCTGCCAAGCTAAGCGAATGAGTGGCAACGTATCAATCTCTAAATCGAGGGCGAGCGTGACGGCCACCGTATCCGCCTCTCGCCACGCCTTCAGTTCGGTCAATGTATGTATGATGACGCGGTCCCGGTCCGGTCGGTCGTCGAGTTCACGGATTTGACGATGTACATTTTGCCGGAGTAGTTTCTTTTCAATCACTTCAATTCCCCCTTGTTCAAAAAAAAGGCCGCCACATGAGTGACGGCCAGTCTCATTATTTCACTTCGCGGTAAAGCGTGTGACGACGGAGACGTGGGTTGTATTTGCGCAATTCGAGGCGCTCTGGGTTGTTACGTTTGTTTTTCTTCGTGATGTACGTGCGATCGCCTGTTTCTGTGCAAGCTAGTGTGATTTTAACGCGCATTTCTTTCACTCCCATCTTACTGATGTTGTATCAAGTGCTTTTGCTTTACAGTCTAAGCATACTCAATTATCCTACCAAGTTTTATTTGAAAAAGCAAGGTTATTTCGTGTTCTTTTTCAAACGTTTCTGCCCGTATGGCGAAGCATCGAGCGGCAGGCAGGTTTTTACGTTATCGCCAATCGGATAGCGCATTCCGACTTCCTCGGTCGACAGTTGTTCGCAAATAAAGACCGTATCGGCTTCAGCGAGGATGCTGCTCTCGATTCGATGGATTGCGTCGAACAGTCCGCCGTGTCCATGCGGATTGCGAGTCGTTTCAAATGACAACATAGTTGAGTATAACGGAACTTGTAGTGCTTTCGCAAGTGAACGTGCCGCTGTAATCGTCATCCAATCGAATTGATGGATCGCTTTGAAGGTGACTTTCGAGACAAGCTCATGTGCAAGTTTGACGTAGGCCACGTTTTGAGCCGCAACTTGGTTCATCACATGCTCCAAGAACGGGCTCGTCAGGCGAACGCGGTACACGTGAACACGGTTGTGGCGTTCATATTCCGGCAACCCTTCTTTGAACGGTGTCAAGACGTACACTGTCTCCCCATCCGCTGCTCGTGCCTCGACCTCGTCGATGACGCGACGACCGAGGTCCCCGACGACGTTGCCTGTATATTCAGGCGTCAAGACGAGGATTGCCTCGTCCTCTTGGCCACGCTCCGTAGTCACATAATAGTCGTGTGGCGACAAGAACGTGTCGATGTCGATGTCCACATCGTCAAGGAACGGATACGCGCGATAATGTTCAGCGAGCAACTCGTCCGATAGCTTGTCTTGATAAAGTGCCGTCTCGAGCTCGGCGAACAGTCGCGTATGCTCGCGGAACCTTTCTGCCGCATATTGGGCCGTAGTCTGCCCGTCGAGGATAAACGCCCAGTCACTCGACACAGCGAGTACGTAATGGCGAATGAGTTGGATCAGTGTCCGGTCGACGAGTGGCGACTTGTGACGATAGTCGGCCACGTCTTTGACGAGTTGCGTCTCCATCATGTGTAAGTGACGTAGCATCCATTCGTTGCGTTCGTTGATCCAGACGTCGCCGTACCCTTTACGTCCCCACGTGTTCATCGATACGTGGACCGTCTCGAGGTCTTGGAAGTGACGCTCGAGGAACAAAGCTGGCGTGATTGTCTCGATGCCAAACTCTTCGAGCCGTTCGGCGACTTTCCCGAGGAACTCGGGTCCTTCAAACCACCAGTGTCCGAACAGCTCAGCATCGAACGGTGCCGTCACGAGAAACGGCGGGAACATCTGTCCACCGTGGGCCTCGAGATGCCCTTCGAGCGTCTGTGCGAAATCGAGGGCGTGGTTGTCGATTTGATGTTCGGCCCAGGCGCGGACATAATAGTCTTTCTCATCCGAGTCGCCCGTGATGCGGTGCATCTTCAAGCCCGTATCGAAGCGAATTCCTTCCGGATGCATGAACTTTTCAATATACTCCCAGTCGCGATCGTAGGCGAGGTCACGATAAAACTCGCGATAGTCCGGATGGCCCGGATACCCGATCATCGAGCTCCAGATTTTTCCGGAGATGATTTGGTCACGCGGGAACAAGGCGACGCCATGTGGCGAGTAGACCGGAGCGCCAATGCCTTTCTCCGGCGTCGGATCAGCTTCGAGCAAGGCGTGCTCATCGACGAACGTATAGCGAATCCCTTCTTCATAAAGGATACGGTCGACACCTGGTGTGTAGGCGCATTCCGGTAACCAAATGCCGGTCGGACGGAACCCGTAATGACGTTCGAAACAGTTCAGTCCCGTCCGGATTTCAGCGCGAGCCGCCTGCTCAGTGAACAAGTGCGGGTTGAAGCCGTGCGTCGCCGTACACGTGACCATATCGATGAACCCTTGCTCACGATATGTACGGAACGCATGGTTCAAGTTCTTTTCCCAATGCAGGAACGTTGTTTTCAAATCGTTGTAGCGCCCGCGATAAAAATGGAGCGTCTCAACTTCCTGTTCGCTCCGTCCTTCGGCGAGCTCGATCTCAATCAATTCGAGCATCTCATCCAAATGTTCCACGTAACGGTCCTGGACGAGCGGGTCGGCGAGCATCTCGACGACGGGCGGTGAGATGCTGACCGTCCAATGGAGCGGTTTTTGCAGACGGTCGACTTGCCAAAGAATCGGGATATATGTCTCGGAGATGGCTTCATACACCCATCTCTCTTCTAGGCGGTGTTTCTCTTCATGTCTTACGTACGGAAGGTGGGCATGAAGGACGAGTGAAAAATAACCTGGTTTCATCTAAAAAATCCTCCTCAGCGCACGAATCGATATGCGGAATATTTTGGTAACGTGTCGAGTAGTTCAGGAGCCTCGACTTCCCCGTACTGCCAGCGTCGCACCGGTTCGGCGAAACGACCGTGCCCGGCCGGCTCTGCCCGTGGCGTATCAATCGGTGAGGATGCGAGCAACGGCAGGAACTCCCCTTCCATCGTCCGAATCCCAAACTCAAATACGTATGTCGTATTCGGGTCGAGCGGACGGACGAACCAACTGTTCGTCATCTCCGGCAATTCGAACGTATACGCCCGGTTCGCATGCCCGCTCGCGTAATCAAGCAATGTGATGTCAAGGATGCGGAACGCTTTCGGCAAGTCTTCCCATGGACGCATAAATTGCATCGAGAGCGTCTCTTTGACGCTGTCCGACACTTCCCAGAAGACGTAAACGGCGTTCGGTGATTGGACGACCGCATGCATCAAATCTTGATCATAGCGGTCTGGGAGCTTCCAGAACCCTTCTGGACCTTTGTCAAGAAGCGGTGATTGGGCAGGCTCCTCGTGTTGCAGTGTCGAAGCGACCTGCTTCACAGACGAGGCGGGTACTTGCTTCGATTTAGATGTCATTGCTTTCTTCCCTTCAGTCTTTCGTTTTGGTGCGGCTACCGGCTTCGCCGGCTCCCCATGTTGGGAACGCCATTTACGCCAAGCGTATTGGACTTTCCCGATTGGCATATCTAATTGTTCTGCAATCTGTTTTAACGTCAGTCCTTGTTGTTTCAAGGAAACGATTTTCTCTTCCATATATATGTGGCTCCCTTCCTAAAAAAAATCCATGTGTTCTACTATTCGCTCCTTATCCGTGAATTCCTGCACAATAAAAAGTAAAGAACAACTGGTCTGTTGTTCTTTACCACTCTTGTCACTGATTTAAATCATAATGTTTCCCTTTTTCAAGGAAAATGAGATGTTCTCCGAAATTGGTCACATGATCACCCATCCGTTCTAAATAACGGGCGATGTTCGAAAACTCATACACGTCGTTCGTCCCAACCGTCATGTTCGGAACGAATCCCATGTATTGTTTGATTGTCTGTAAGTTCAAATCATCGATGACTTTATCCATCTCATTCAATTCACGCACCCGGCTGACCTCACCCTTCCGGTAAGCGCGCGTCGCGAGCTCGAGCATGTCGATCAACTGCTCGGCCATCTGTTTGAGCGGTTTGATGTCGAGGACGTACGGGACGTGCTCGATACGGCCGACGGCTTTGGCGATGTTCGTCGCATAGTCCGCAATCCGCTCAAGGTCCGTCGCCGATTTCATCGTCACGATCAAGCGGCGGAGGTCGGTTGCGACCGGTTGCTGTTTCGCGATCAATAGAATGGCCTCGTCGTTGATTTCGAGCTCGAGGTCGTCAAGCTCATTATCGTTGTCGATGACCGTCTGGGCGAGCTCGAGGTCACGTTTCTCGAGCACCTCGATGGCGGTCGCCGTCTGGCGCATCGTCAAGTTCGCCAAGCGAACGACTTTATCTTCTAATTCGTTTAACTTCATATCAAAGAATGTGCGATTTTGTGCCATGATTGTCTCCCCTTCTTAACCGAACCGGCCAGAAATATAATCTTCAGTCCGTTTATCAGTTGGATTCGAGAAGATTTTGTCGGTCGCATCGAACTCGACAACTTCTCCGTTCAAGAAGAACGCCGTCTTATCCGATACACGAGCCGCTTGTTGCATGTTGTGTGTGACGATGATGATCGAGTACTGCTCTTTCAACTCTTGGACGAGCTCTTCGACTTTGAGCGTCGAAATCGGGTCGAGCGCTGACGTCGGTTCATCCATGAGGATGACGTCCGGTTCGATGGCGAGCGTACGAGCGATACAGAGACGTTGTTGTTGACCACCCGAGAGGCCATAGGCGTTCTCGTTCAAACGATCTTTCACTTCATCCCAGATCGCCGCGCCGCGAAGCGAACGTTCGACGATTTCATCGAGCACTTTCTTGTTTTTGATTCCGTGTGTACGCGGCCCGTATGCCACGTTGTCATACACTGATTTCGGGAACGGGTTCGGCTGTTGGAATACCATACCGACCGACGTCCGAAGATCTTCGACCCGATAGTCGCGGTCAAAGATGTTGCGGCCGTGATAAAGAATCTCACCGTTCGTACGCACCGAAGGCACGAGCTCGACCATCCGGTTCAACGTCTTGATGAACGTCGACTTCCCGCAACCCGACGGACCGATGATGGCCGTCACTTCGTTTTGCTTGATGTCGAGATTGACGTCAATCAACGCCTGATCGTCACCATACCATAAGTTCAAGTTGTTCACGACATAGGCACTGTCTTTCTGCATCACCGTTTCGTTCGGTTGGGTCGTCGTTGTATTCACTTCATGATCTCCTTTGAGTTCTTTTTGTTTCATCATCTCGAGAGTCCTCCTCGTTTACTGCTACGACTTAATGTCGGTTCGTATATTTGTTACGGATATAGATGGCGGCCGAGTTCATGATGATCAACATCGTCATCAAAACGATGATACCGGCAGCGGCCAAGTTTTGGAATTCCGCTTGCGGACGGCTCGTCCAGTTATAGATTTGAATCGGGAGCGCTGTGAAGTCCGAGAACACGCTGCTCGGCGTCGTCGAAATAAACGTCGCCGCTCCGACCATGATCAATGGAGCCGTCTCGCCAATCGCACGTGATACGGCCAAGATGATCCCTGTGATAATCCCTGGAATCGCCGACGGCAAGACGACGTTGAACGTCGTCTGCCATTTCGAGGCTCCGAGCGCGAGCGATGCGTGACGCAACTCCATTTTGACCGAGCGGAGCGCTTCTTGCGACGCGACGATGACAATCGGTAGACTCATCAGTCCGAGCGTCAAGGCTCCGGCCATAATCGAATTCCCGAGTTCCATGACACGTACAAAAATGGTCAATCCGAGCAAACCGAACACAATTGACGGCACGCCGGCCAAGTTCGAAATGTTCACTTCGATAAACGACGTGATGCGGTTCTTCGGTGCGTACTCTTCAAGATAAATCGCGGCACCGACACCGATGACAAACACCATCGGGACGATGAGAAGCATCAACCAAAACGTCCCAATCAAGGCAGGGTACAGCCCGGCCTGTTCAGGACGACGGGATGGGAAGTTGCGGAGGAAATCCAAATTCACCCAGCCGCCACCTTTAGATACGACGTCATAAATCAACGTCGACAAGACGAGCAGGGCGAAAACGAGCCCCGCTAAGAAGATATATTTAAAAATCTCATTCAATTGAAGACGGCGTTTGATTCGTTGTGAAACCGAATCACGATCCATCAAGTTCTTCGTATTCTTGAACTCACTGTTCGGCAATGCCATATTAGTACTCCTCTCTGAAGCGGCGCGTCACCCAGTTCGCGAATAGGTTCATCACAAGGGTGAAGACGAACAATAACGCACCAACCGCATAGATACTGTAGTATTCGATTGTCCCGTATCCTGCATCACCTTTGGCGATTTGGACAATATACGCCGTCATCGTTTGAATCGCGTTGAGCGGGTTGAACTCGAAGTTCGGCTGCGACCCACCAGCGATCGTTACGATCATCGTCTCACCGATGGCACGGCTTATCCCGAGGACGATCGAGGCGATAATCCCTGAGAGCGCGGCTGGCATGACGACTTTGATGGCGACTTCGAGACGTGTCGCGCCAAGACCGAGGGCTCCATCCCGAATCTTTTTCGGTACGGCGCTCATCGAGTCTTCCGAAATAGAAGCGATCATCGGAATAATCATGATTCCGACAACGATCCCCGGGCTGAGTGCGTTATAGATTTGAAGCCCCGGAATCAACGCTTGCAAAATCGGTGTAACGAACGACAAAGCGAAGAATCCGAAGACAATCGTTGGAACGCCAGCGAGCACTTCAAGAATCGGCTTCAAAATGGTGCGGGCACGCTCAGATGCGTACTCGCTCAAATAAATCGCCGATGCCAAACCGAGCGGGACAGCGACAATCATGGCAATGACGGTGATCTGGAGTGTTCCCATGACGAGGGCCCAGACGCCGAACCGTTGATCGGCACTAAGCGGATACCATTCGGTCGAGCCTAAAAACTCGGCGACCGGTACGCGCTCGAAAAACTTGAACAGTTCAAAACCGAGTGTGAACGCGATGCCGACCGTCGTGACGACCGAAACGAATGCGCTCAAGAATAATAAGAACGGCATGACTTTATCAAACACGTTCGTCGTACTATATTTCTTTTTCTTATTGGCTTCAATCATCTCTCGAATTGACAGCCCTTTGTTTGGTTGATTCATCTCGTGTATCGCTCCCTACCTCTTCATACTAGAAAGCACGGCGAGAAGGCGAGAGCGACTCTCACCTTCTGCCTTCTGCGCTATTACTCGCCAGCGATCTCGTCGATCACTTCAGCGTTCTCATCGTATCGTGCTTGTTCCATTCCGACATATCCGACTTCTTCTGAAAGGGCTGCTGCATTTTCATTCAAGAAGCGCGTGTAGTCAGCGACTTGCGGCTTATCTTTCAACGACGCGTTGTTCACGTATGTGTAGATTTCACGTGAGAGCGGGTATGAAAGATCATTGATTGTGTCAGTCGTCGGTTCAATACCTTCGACGTTCAATGCGCGAAGCGTATCTTTGTTTTCAATGTAGTACGCATATCCGAAGAATCCGATCGCACCTTTCGTACCGGCAACACCTGTTACGAGAACGTTATCGTCTTCTGACAATTGTGCGTCTTCGCGGATGTCTGTATCTTCAAGGACTGCTTCGTTGAAGAAGTCATACGTTCCTGAATCTTTACCAGGTGAGAAGAATGAGATTTCTTCATCCGGCCAGTCTGAACGGACGTCCTTCCATGTCTTCACGTTCGGATCAGTCCACATTTTGTTCAATTCATCAATCGTGATATCTTGGGCCCAATCATTCTCTGGGTTGACGACGAGCGAGAGACCGTCAAGCGCTACAGCGAGTTGTGTGTACTCAACGCCATTCTTCTCGGCTTCAGCCGCTTCTTCTTCTTTGATTTCACGTGATGCGTTCGAGAAGTCTGTCTCACCAGTGACGAAACGTTTGAATCCGCCACCTGTACCTGAAACCCCGACCGTCACTTCAACGTCTGGCTGTTCAGCTGAGTATTCTTCCGCTACAGCTTCCATGATTGGGAATACGGTAGACGAACCATCCATGACGACTTTACCTGAAAGTCCTTCACCTTCGGCTGCGCCGTTTCCTTCTTCATTGTTTCCACACGCGGCACCGATAATGGCCACCGAAGTGATTGAAGCGACTAAAGCTGATTTTTTCATCCAAGACATTTCTGACGTCCTCCTTGAGTTTGCTTTGATTTGTGTTGTAGCTTCCTTGCTCTGTCCTACAATTAACATCCTAATAAACTACTATTAACGAGAAATAAACGGAACGTAAAAGAATTGTAAAGACAAAAAAAGAAGCCACCGAAGTGACTTCTTTACTGGAGCTGTGCTTGGACGTCTTCTAAATCAAAGTACGCCTTCATGATGTCGTGCGCGACACGGGTGTTGATCCCTTCTGCCTCGAGCCCTGGCATGATGATGGCCCAGGCGATTTCCGGGTCATCATACGGCGCCCAGCCGACGTGGTTCGAGTTGAGCGTCTTGATCGGTTCCCCGTTCGCGTTGCGCTTCGCTTGACCATCCGGCCCTTCTGCGATCGCTTGAGCGGTACCGGTCTTACCGGCCGCCGTGATTCCTGTCTGTTGCAGGATACGAGACGTTCCGCTCTCGACCCCTTGTCGGAAGCCTTGGCGCGCCCGTTGAATGAATTCATCACGGATGTCGACTTTATTGAGCGCATTCGGTTGGAACGTGCTGACGACTTGCTTGTTCGACTCGTCGAGCGAACCCGGTTCGATGATTTCTTTCAATAGGTGCGGTTGAATCCGGTAGCCGCCGTTCGCGAGCGTCGACGTATACTGCGCCAATTGAATCGGCGTGTACGAGATGAACTGACCGATCGACATGTCCATGAGGAGCGTGACACGGTCCGGTACACTACGGAATCCGATTGATTCGTACGGGAGGTCGATCCCTGTCTCGATTCCGAGCCCGAACTGTTTGTAGTAATGTTCCATCGTATTGAACGCCTCGGTCACGTTGTCGCCGACGATTTGGCCGGTCGAGTAATAATCGGCGAGCCGCAGGGCAATTTGGAACATATAAATGTTCGATGACAAAGCGAGGGCATCCAGGTCGTTGATGTTCCCCATGTTTCGATACGACGACTTGAGTGACGAGCCGATGCGAATCGGCGTGTCATAAATGTATTCACCCGGTTGGATGACTTCTTCTTCAAGGCCGAACGCGACCGTCGCTCCCTTGATCGTCGAGCCGATTTGACTCGCTCGCAGGACCGTCCCGGTCGAGACATCTTTGAATTCGTTCGTTTCATAGTCGAGCTCTTGTCCCGATAGGGCGAGCAGTTCACCCGTCCGCGGGTTCATGACGACGACGAAAGCACGGTCAAAGTGTGGGCTACCCGAACGGCCGGCTCGAATCGCTTTCTTCAAAATCTCATCGATTTCTTTTTGGAACTCGATGTCGGTCGACAAGATGATATCTTTCCCTGGGTTCCCGCTGACACGAGTCGGTTCTCCGACCGGTTCCCCTTTATACGTCGTAAAGACGTCATAGGCCGGGGTTCCGCGTAGCACGTCCTCATACTGTTGTTCGAGATAAGATGTGCCGACGCGGTCGTTCAAGCCATAGCCTTTCGCTTGATACGAGGCGCGTTGCTCGGCCGGGATTTGACGATAACTTCCGAGGAAACTTTGGAACGTCTCACCGAACGGATAATCCCGCTGATAATACGGTTCAACGCTGACGCCAGGGAGCAGTTCCAAGTTTTCTTCAATCAGTGCCATCTCTTTCGGAGACGCCCCGATTTTGATGACTTGCGGGTCGAGGGCGTAACCCGACTCCATGTTATGTTTGATGGCGATGATTTCCTCGGTCGCATCATCGAACGTGATTTCCGCTTCTGTGATCGAATCGAGCAACAGTTGGTCGACATCTTGGTTCGACAGGGCGGCCCGCTCTTCTTCCGGGAGATCGGCTAATAGATTTTGGACACGTTCTTGCGAGCGCTCAGGATCGATGGCGATCCAATAATCCTTGCGGTCCCGCTCCGTCACTTTGCGGTCTTTCTCTGGGACGTCGACGATCTCAGCGAGCTTGATGGCGACATCGAGCCGTTCTTCCGTCTTTGTCACTTGCGAACGACGGTACATGACCGAATAGTTTGAGATAGTATCGGCGAGTACTTGCCCGTTCCGGTCGTAAATCTTGCCACGCGGCACCTCGTATTTGATTTTACTCGATTCCGTCTTTTGCACTTCACGGGCGATCAACTCGCCGTTGACGATTTGAACGACGCCTAAACGAAAAATGAGCGTCGCGAACAAGATGAACACAATGAAAAACAATAAGTTCAATCGCAAGGGCAGGTGGTTGCGCCGTTTCTTCGGCACTTTCACACGGTGTCTGGCCAATTCAGTTGTCTCCTTCCTGACTCGTTCTTTCTATAAGTATAGGTGACATATATGTCGATGATATTTCTATTTTTAGACTCGATTTTCACTATATCATAATTTGTTTACAAAATAATGAAATGTAGAAAAAATCCCGAGATTCAATAGAATCCCGGGACAGTGTCATTATTTTGCGTCTGCGTAGAGCTTCGCGACGTAATCCCAGTCGATGACATGGAAGAACGCTTGGATGTAATCCGGACGACGGTTTTGGTAGTTCAAGTAGTACGCATGCTCCCAAACGTCAAGACCGAGGATTGGCTGAACGCCTTCCATGATCGGTGAATCTTGGTTTGGTGTCGATGTGACTTCGAGCTTACCATTTTTCACGACGAGCCAAGCCCAACCAGAGCCGAAGCGAGTTGTTGCTGCTTTCGTGAACTCATCTTTGAAGGCATCAAAGCTACCGAACGCCTCATCGATGGCAGAAGCGAGTTCGCCTGTCGGTGCGCCGTTCTCGTTTTTCTTCAACAATTTCCAGAAGAATGAGTGGTTCCAGTGACCGCCACCGTTGTTGCGGACCGCTGTTTGAATGTCAGCAGGAAGCGAATCGATTTTTTGGAGCAAGTCTTCGAGCGAAGAGTATTCCACATCTTTTCCTTCGAGTGCATTGTTCACGTTCGTGACGTAAGTGTTGTGGTGTTTCGTGTGGTGGATTTCCATCGTGCGTGCGTCAATGTGTGGTTCAAGTGCATCGTATGCGTAATCAAGTTGTGGTAATTCAAATTTAGCCATAACTAAAATCCCCCTTAAAATTGGTTTGAACAACGTTCGTTTTAAATGTAACAGATTTGTGACGGCTGACTCAATTGTAATGCCTCACTCGACGTCTTGTTCCGGCAATGCCCATACGGAAATCGACCCTGCCGCCACTTTAAATACCCCTTTTCCGTCTTCGTCAATCTCGACGACCTCATCGACGGTCTGCGTCAAATCGACCCATTTCTCACCGGCTCGTTGTTCGCCGACGAACATCTGCTTCTCAGCTGCTTCGCTGTTCGAAATCACAACAGCACATCCTGAGCGCTCGATATCTTCACTGCCGTGACGGACCCAGCCGATGACGTGCTCGTCATCGAAGTAGTCATCTTGCTGGCCGTATGCCTTTTCACGACGGGCATAAAGAAGCGGATCGATCGCCGGTTTTTTCCCTTCGGCCGGATGCGGACCGTTGATTCCGTAATAGTCACCGTAGAACACACACGGATAACCGTCTTGGCGAAGCAAGATCAATCCGTAAGCGATCTGTTTGAACCAATCCTCGACCCATGACTCGAGCGCCTCTTCCGGCTGTGAATCGTGGTTGTCGACGAACGTCACCGAATGGAGCGGGTGGGACTGGACGAGCGTGTCGTCAAAGATGGTCCGCATATCGAACGATTCTCCTTCGGTCGAGGCGCGTTGCAAGTTGTAATGGAGCGGCACGTCGAACAAGTCGACATGATAGTCAATGTTGTCGAGGAACTCACGGCATGCCTCGAGCTCTGACTTCCAAAACTCACCGACCAAATAGAAGTTCTCACCTTTTTCAGCTTTCATCGTCTGACTGAACTCTTTGACGAAATCATAGTTGATGTGTTTAATCGCGTCGAGTCGGAACCCGTCACACTTCGTCTCTTCGATAAACCATTTGCCCCAGCTGAGTACTTCTTCCTTCACTTCTGGGTGATGATAGTCGATATTGGCGAACATCAAATAGTCATAGACGCCGAACTCGTCGTCGACGTTATCGTTCCACTTCTTATTCTCACCCATGATGAAGAAGATGCCGCTCTTGTCGTTCGCAGCGTCATAATCCGTCCCGTTGAAATGATGGAAGTTCCATTTAAATGAAGAGTATTTATCTTTGCGGCCTTCAAAATCGAATTTCGTCCATCCTTCGATCTCGAACGGCTCTTCTGAAAGTACGTTCGTACGGTCCTCCGGGTCGACCTCGAGCACATCGAACTTCTCGGTCGCATCGGCACCGGCTTTATGGTTCAAGACGACATCCATATAAATCTGCATGCCGAGCTCTTGCGCGTGTTTTGTCGCCTCGAGCAGTTCTTGTTTCGTCCCGTATTTAGTTGCGACGGTTCCTTTTTGGTCAAACTCTCCTAAATCATACAAATCGTACACGCCATATCCCGTATCTTCGTCGCTCTGGCCTTTCGTGACCGGCGGCAACCATAATGCGGTGATTCCAGCTTCATTCAACTCGGAAGCCCGTTCTTTCAATCGCTTCCAATGCTTCTGGTCAGCCGGGACGTGCCATTCAAAAAATTGCATCATCGTATGATTTCGTTCCATCTCGCTTCGCCTCATTTCATATTTTTCAAAAAACAAAATGCTAACGGATATTTACCCAGGACTTCGGATTTGAAAACTAAAAATGAAAACAAAAAAACAGCTTTCATCTGAAAGCTGTTCACAAATGGACCCTGTAGGACTTGAACCTACGACCGGACGGTTATGAGCCGTCTGCTCTAACCAGCTGAGCTAAGGGTCCTAATTGGTAGCGGCGGAGGGAGTCGAACCCACGACCTCACGGGTATGAACCGTACGCTCTAGCCAGCTGAGCTACACCGCCACGTTGTTATACAGTAATAATATACTGAATGCAGGCGTGACTGTCAATCAAAAGTCACATCTATACAAAAAGTCCCTCTGGCTCAATCGAGCCAGAGGGACCGTTTGATTAAACGATTCCTTCGTTTGCATCTTCAAGCGTGATTTCTGTGATGTTCATCGCGTGGTCACCGATGCGCTCCAAGTTCGAGAGCATATCGACGAAGAACATCCCGGCTTGACCGTCACACTCGCCTGTGTTCAAGCGGACGACGTGATTTTTACGGAATTGACGTTCAAGCATGTCGAGTTTCGCTTCCATCTCGATGACTTGACGAGCTTCGACCATGTCGCCGCTCGCAAGCGTTTGAAGCGACTTCTCAAGCGTGGAACGAGTCAAATCGTACATCTCCGTCAACTCTTTTTGAGCGTCGGCCGAGAGATTGACGCGCGTTGCCGTCTTATAGTCGATCAACTCGATGATGTTCTCGACGTGATCACCGATGCGTTCAATATCATTGATCGCATGCATGAGTGTCTTGTGTTCTTGTGATTCTTGTTCTGTCAAATCGACAGCGGCAAGCTTCACGAGGTAATCCGTGATTTTTGAGTTGAGTGAGTTGAGCGCGTCTTCGATGTGCGCCGACTTCTCAGCATGTTTCTTATCACCAGTTGCCATATATTTGCGTGCTTCATCGAGACCAAGTTTTGCGAAATCGCCCATGCGGATGACTTCATATTTAGCTTGCTCGACAGCAATTGATGGCGACTGTTGGATGAAGATTGGATCCAAGTGCTGTGCTTTCGTATCGACGATTGAATCTTCCCCTGGTACGAATTTCGTCACGATCCATGCGATCGTTCCGATGAACCAGAACTGGATGAACGTGTTGACGACGTTGAACGTCCCGTGAGCGAAAGCGATTTGCATCTTGTCTTCGATTGCTAAGAGATCTGTGACCCAGTAGATATATTGCGTGAACGGAATCAACAAGATCATGAAGATTGTTGTTCCAATCAAGTTAAAGATAACGTGGGCTGCTGCTGCACGACGGGCCGCGACCGAAGCACCAATCGAAGCAAGAATCGCCGTGATCGTCGTACCGATGTTATCCCCGAACAAGACCGGGAGTGCCGCGTCGAGTTGAATCGATCCACCAGAGTACAATTCTTGCAAGATTCCGATCGTCGCTGATGATGATTGGACGATGACCGTGAAGACCGTACCGACGACGACACCGAGGAACGGGTTGTCACTCATCGATTGCGTCAAATCGATGAAGTATTCGCTCGAACGGAGCGGCTTCATCCCGCTGCCCATGAGTTCAAGACCGTAGAACAGCATCCCGAACCCGAAGAAGATTTGACCTAAGTGTTGCAACTTCTCTTTTTTAAAGAAGAACAGAAGAATCGCACCGATAGCGATAATCGGCAATGCATAGGCGCCGACGTCGAAACCGATGATGAACGCCGTCACCGTCGTTCCGATGTTCGCTCCCATGATGACCCCGATTGCTTGACGGAGTGTCATGAAGCCGGCACTGACAAGACCGACCGTGATGACCGTCGTACCTGACGATGATTGAATTAAGACCGTTACAATGATCCCGGCTAGTACTCCGAGGAACGGATTCGATGTATACTTATCAAGGATGTCGCGCAGGCGGTTACCTGCTGACTTTTGGAGGCCGTCTCCCATCGATTTGATACCGAAGAGGAAGATTCCTAATCCTCCAAAAAACATGAATAACATTTCTTGCAAATTGTATTCCACGATTTTTGTACTCCTTTTGATTGTGAATTAGTTGTGTTTGCTTGGTTTTTATTGCCCTACTCATTATGCCCGCATCACCCATTCGATGTAAACAGGTTTAATGTTAAGGTTTTATTAAACCACTGTATGATTTACGTGTGTTTTACTAGATTTGTACTATAACAGATTGGAGTTAGATTTTATGCTCAAAACGACGTCACAGTTTCTCCGCCACAGCCTCTTCCCGTCCAAGCAGGCGTTACGGTTACGCCTCGCCCCACTCCACGCCTATATGTTGGCGAGTCTCGTCTTGACGGTTGTGGTCACGTTGCTCGATTACATCGTATTACAACCCGATTTCTTTTGGCCGATGTGGATCTTTTTACATGGCTTCGCCATCTTCTTCTTCTATATGGGGTTCGTCGCGCTCAGTGCCCTTCTCGTCCAACTCGCCACGAAATGGCGCACTAAGAAAACGTGGCCGTATCGCCAGGCTTGGCCGTACGCAGTCGCGATGACGATGATTCCAGTCCTCCTCCTGGTTATGTTGTACCATGCCGCGCCTCCACTGACTTGGCTCGGAGTTCTCTTATCCCTCGTCTATTTGATTGTTCCGTTGCGTCATATCCCCGTCAAATCGAAGTCATCAAACAAGCCGGACAACGCACGTTTGCGTTGAACCGGCTTTCTATCGTTATAACGTCGGTGCCAAATCAGATAATACGGTTTGAAGCCGTTGACTTTGTTTGCCTAAGTCGACCCCTGCGCCTTGTAACGTCTGTTGTACGCCCGACCAACCCTCGACGCCTTTATATAATTCGTCTAATTTACGTTCGAGTGCCACGCCGACTTCTTTTAGTTGCTCATTTGCTTCCGCCATATGTAGTAATTGATGTCCGGTGGCAGTCGTTTGCTCGGTGATGGATTGGAACTGCGTCATTTGTCTTCTCATTTCCTGGTCAATGGTTTCAATCCCGCCCTCAACCCGGCGCAACGTCTCGCCTAAATAAAGGATATCTTCTTCGAAGCGTTTCATCTCATTAAATATCTCGGCACGCTCCAAGCGAATGGCTTCGATGGCAGCCACGGCCGACAGTGTCGATTCGTTCGTTACTTTCGCCAACTGACCGACCTCATGGGCGACGACGGAAAATCCTTTGCCGTGTTCTCCAGCCCGTGCCGCTTCAATCGAGGCATTGAGTGCCAACATCTTCGTCGCAGCCGCGACAGACAAAATCTTCTGAAGTGCGTCATCCGCCTGTTCAGACGTCGTTTCACTTTCTAGCAACCGGTTCTGAACCGCACTCGCTTTTCTTGCGAATCGCTCGCTGGCTCCTTTGACAGTCGAGAATGATTCAATCTCTGTCTTAATCGTCTGTTTCAACGCCTCGGCCCGCTGATCAACCGAACCGATCTCTTGTTCGAGCGAACGGACGTGTCCCGCCAAATCTGTAAAGCGGTGCGTCGATTCGTTCGTGAACGACTGATAAGACTGACTCGTCGACGCGACGGTCGCGGCAACTTGTTTGAACCCCGTCACTTGCTCTTGATTCGCTTCAAGTTGTTGCATAAAGACCGGTAGACTCGATTCGAAAGCGGTCGAGGTCTCGAGCATCGTCAACAACGAACGTTTCCATAGCCCGATAAACGTGTTGTACTCTCGTTCCAAACTTCGCATTTCAAACGATTTTGCGTGAAGTTCAACCTCTGAGAACGAACGCGTGGCGACTGATTCGCGAAGCCGGACCGCAAATGCCGTCAACGGCTTGATTTCACGCCGAATCATGAACGAGAATAAGCCAATCATCATAACGAGCATGACCGTGATTGCGACGAGAACAAGTTCTCTTAAATTCCACATCGTGCCGAGCACCGACTGTTTCATGACGACAATCGCATAATGGGCTTTCAACTCGGGAATCGGTGCCGTAACGATAAACACGTCTTTTTGTTCGCTGACACTCACATCGTTCGATATGATGTCGGCCATACGATTCATAAACCGATCCTCGACTTGTCGACCGCTCAATTGCTCGACTTCTGTGTCGCGCAATAAATATTGACTCGCTTCTAGACCATCCGCCGATAGAATGGAAGCCTGTTGCATATACATCGACTTCAACGCCCGATTCAACACTTTTTCATTCGCGACGTACGCCCCATACGTCGTCTTGACCGTTTCGCGGACGACGGTCGCTTCACGATGTAGCCGTTTCTCAACCTCGCTCGTCAACAACTGCTCCGCTTTCAAAGCGAACCAGCCGAACACGGTTAAAAACAGGACGAGCATGACCGGCATCAACGTCCATAGCAAACGTTGACTCATTTTTCTCTCCGGCTGATGATTCCTACTCCATATTCGTTTCATTCGTTCCAACATCATACATTCCACCTTTTCAGACGTCATTTCTTTGAATATATCGGTCCTGAGACGGTGGAAAATTATGAAGCATCTGTTAAGATAACGTTAGCGTTTCGTAAGAGCACACCGATCAAGCGCTTGCCGGGTGCTTTTTCACAAACATTTCGTTATGATAATAAGGAAACCACTCATCTTAAATCGATTGGAACCTTTCCAAAAGAAGGAGATTACGTATATGTCAGAAATTTTGCATCGTTCATTAACCCGTCCGATCCGTGTCGGTAACCTCATCATCGGTGGATCCAATGAAGTCGTCATCCAGTCGATGACGACAACAAAAACTCATGACGTCGAGGCAACCGTCGCTGAGATTTTACGTCTCGAAGAAGCGGGCTGCCAAGTCGTCCGCGTCGCTTGTCCTGACGAGCGTGCGGCTGACGCCCTCGCTGAAATCAAGAGCCGCATCAATATCCCGCTCGTCGTCGATATTCACTTTGACTATAAACTGGCGCTCAAAGCCATCGAGAGCGGTGTCGATAAGATCCGCATCAACCCGGGTAACATCGGCCGCCGCGAGAAAGTTGAAGCGGTCGTCAACGCTGCTAAAGCAAAAGGTATCCCGATTCGAATCGGTGTCAACGCCGGCTCGCTCGAAAAGCAGTTTCTCGAGAAATATGGTTACCCGACGGCCCAAGGGATGGTCGAGAGTGCCATGCACCACGTCAAGATTTTGGAAGATCTCGGCTTCTATAACACGATCATCTCGCTCAAGGCGTCTGACGTAAACCTCGCCCTCGAAGCATACACGCTCGCGGCCAAGACGTTTGACTACCCGCTCCACGTCGGGATCACCGAGTCGGGTCCTCTCTTCTCAGGCTCACTCAAGTCAGCAGCTGGCCTCGGTGCGATTCTCTCGCTCGGTATCGGTTCGACGGTCCGCGTCTCGTTATCGGACGATCCGGTCGAAGAAATCAAAGTTGCCAAAGAAGTGCTCAAATCGTTTGGTCTCGCGGCTAACGCAGCGACACTCATCTCATGCCCAACATGTGGTCGCATTGAAATCGACTTGATTTCGATCGCCAAAGAAGTCGAGGAGTATATCCAAAACATCAACGTCAACATTAAAGTTGCCGTTCTCGGCTGTGCAGTAAACGGACCAGGGGAAGCCCGTGAAGCCGATATCGGGATCGCCGGCGCCCGCAACGAAGGCCTTCTCTTCCGTCACGGGAAAATCATCCGGAAAGTACCGGAAGCCACGATGGTCGAAGAATTGAAAAAAGAAATCGACGCCATCGTCGCCGAAAAATTGGCCGCACGTGAACTCGAAGAGCAAGAGCTCGCCAACCAATCTAACTAATCCTTTGCCCGCTCGGTTGCAACCGAGCGGGCTTTTGGTACAATAAGGGTTATGAGCAAGGAGGGACGAATATGCACATTGGAATTGACCTCGACGGAACCGTCACGGATCCGCAAAGTTGTTTTCATTATATGAACGATGCGCTCGGATACGCCATCGATTATCATCAGGCGACCGAATACGAGCTGCACACTTATACAGATATGACACAAGAGGCGTTTTGGCGCTTCATGATTGAACAAGGTCATGAGGAAGCGATTTATCGTCGCTCACTTCCGCATTCCGAAGTGAACGCCGTCTTATGGAATATGCGCAAGTCGCACCGCCTCCATTACGTCACGGCCCGGAGCGAGGCCGTGCGCGCCGTCACCGAGGAGTGGATTCGACAGCATGAACTCCCACTCGATTCCCTCATCATGACGGGGAGTCATGACAAGGTCGGTGTCGTCAAACAGCTCGACCTCGACTTGTTTATGGAAGACCGCTATGAGAACGCGATCTCCATCCATGAACAGACGTCGATTCCGGTGCTGTTGTTCGACGCCCCGTATAATCGTAAGCCGTTGCCGACCGGCGTGAAACGCATCTCCACGTGGAGCGAGGCCCAGCACATCGTGCGTCACATCGAGACGACAAATTCAATCACCATCTAAAAAAGAGGAATCCACTCGGGATTCCTCTTTTTTAGATGCGTCCGATCGCTTCGATGACATCGGTCGCGAGCACGCTCGCCGGATGAACCTGTTCGCTCGCCTTTCTCGCCGCGAGCGCATGCCAGAGAACCGCTTGCTCATTCGGGGACTTGTCGGCATGGATTCGGTCCGTTCTCGCCCATAACGCGAGCAACATCCCCGTCAACACGTCCCCACTACCACCTTTCGCGAGCGCTGAAGCCTCGACCGTATTGACCGCCCCGGTACCATCCGGATTGACGATGAGGGTAAACGTCCCCTTCAAGATGAGATGGACCCCGTGCGTCCTCGCAAATTCTGAGGCAACCTGAAATCGATTCGCTTCGATCTCGTCGACTGATTTATCGATCAAGCGCGCCAGTTCACCCGGATGCGGTGTCAGCGTGAGCGGGCCAGATGCCTCGAGGCGCTCTTTCGTCAGCGCTCCGGCATCGACGATGAGTGGCGCGCTCACGTTGCTGATGAGTGCCCACACTCGCTTGAGACGCTCGTCATCGATGAGGCCAGGACCGATCGCCGTGGCAGCGTAGTCCTTGTCCGGTAACTCGTCGATGTCGTAATACATTGCCTCCGGCAAACTCGAGGCGAGCGCGAGCGCCTCATGCGGGATGGCCAGATCGAGCAGACCGACTCCCGTCCGGAGCGCCGACCGCGCCGCCAAGAACGGGGCGCCGATCAAATGACGACTTCCGCCAATCAAGCGACCGTGCCCATACGTATTTTTATGACTATAGGAATCCCGTTCGAGTAGGTTACGGTCAAAGTCTGATTCCGTCAGCACGCGCCATCTTGACGTATGCGGCAGTCCGATCTCAACGACCTCGACCTTGCCGTAATACGGCGCAGTCCGTTTTAAAAACGCGCTTCGCTTATAGCCGTGGAGCGAAAACGTCATCTCCGCCTCAACGGCGTGACCGTCAAAGTTGATTGCGTCGTCACTCGGGACACCGGACGGGACATCGATTGCCACAACGGGTGCTTGTTGCTCGCGTATCCATGTGATCACGTCACGAGCCTTACCCGTGACCGGACCATGGAAGCCCACTCCGAACAACGCATCGATGACGTGATCGGCGTCTTGCGGCTCATCGCTGACCGTGACAAACTGTCGCGCGTACTGTGCATGCCTGCTGCCTTCTGTCGATTTCGGTTCACCGAACGGGGCATAGACAGTGACGGCATGACCTCGTTGCGCCAATTCGCGCGCCACGACCCAACCGTCTCCCCCATTGTTGCCCGCTCCACAGACGATGAGGACGGACGTTCTCAACTTGAAGGTAAGACGTGCCGCCAAGGCCGAGGCCGCCCGCTCCATCAAGACGTCAGCCGGCATGCCATGTCGGAGCGCTGTCTCATCGGCCTGCTTGATTTCAGCTGCCGTGTAAATCATTCCGACTCCCCCTTTCGTGATTCGACAAAAAAGGGATTGCATGAACAATCCCTTTTTGGTCACTTACATTGTTTACAATACCCATAAATCTCAAATTTATGATCGACGACTTCAAAATCAGGGTCGAGCGTCTCGACGTAGCGCATCGGACAGAGTTCGAGCAACTTCGTCTTACCACAACCTCGACAAATGAGATGGTGATGGTGATGATTCGATCCGCAGGTGACACGGAACGCTTTTTCCCCGTTCAACTCGGTCGCCTCGAGCAATCCTTCCTCAGCGAATGACTTCAAGTTGCGGTACACGGTGTCAAAACTCATCGTCGGATGCTTTGAGCGCATATAATCGAGGACGTCTTTCGCACTGACATAGCGTTCTTCCGCTGCGAGAAAGGCAAACATCTCGATCCGTTTCGGCGTCACTTTGAGCGACGAGGACTGCAAGCGGGCCAACTGTTCAGTTTCCTTCATAGCGAACCTCCTTTTTCCGGGCGATCCCGAATCGCTCGGCCAACATGACGACGGCCAAAATCAAGACGGCGAGCAAAACGATGACACCGCCTGGGGCGACATCAAGTTCATAGGCGAGCACGAGCCCACCGATTGTCGCGACCTCACCGAAGACGATCGACCAAAGAATCGTCTGTTTAAAGCTGTTTGTGAACCGGAGTGCAGCCGCGACCGGTAACGTAATGAGACTCGATACGAGAAGCGTACCGACGATGCGCATGCTGACGGCGATGACGAGTGCGACGACGAACATGAACAACACATGCAACATCGTGCTCGGCAAGCCGGACACTTTGGCTTGTTCCTCATCGAACGACAAGAACAACAGCTGTTTATAAAACATGACGATGACGAGCAAGGTGATACCGGCCACCGCCAAAATCAACCAAATATCCGACAGACTGACCGCCGAAATCGATCCGAACAACAGCGTCGATAAATCAATTGAAAATCCACGCGATAGCGAGATGAAGATGGCACTAAGCCCCATCCCTGCCGACATCATGATGGGAATCGACAACTCTTGGAAGTGCACATATTTCCCGCGAAGCCAGTTCAGCCCGAGTGCTGCGAGGACGGATACGAGCGTCCCGAGGTAAAGCGGGTTCAACTCGTTGAACAGTAAAACGTACTGTCCGAGAAATAGACTGAACGATATTCCGGCAAGCGTCATGTGGGATAGCGCGTCGGCAATCAGGCTCATCCGTCTGACGACGACAAATGAGCCGATGAGCGGTGCGGTGAACCCGATGACGACGGCTGCGATGAACGCATAACGTAAAAAGCTGTACGTAAACAGATCCGCAATCATGACGTACCTTCATGGACGAGCACTTTGACCGGATATGGCTTGATCGCGGTCAATTCGCCGAGTTCACTATATTCTTTCAATCCACAGTTGCACGCCATCCGTCCGTGGTCGAGATGGACGACTTTCGTGACGAGGTCGGTGACGACGTTCAAGTCATGGGTGACCAGAATGAACGTACATGTCGTATGTTCACGCAACAGATGAAGCACTTCGTAGAAGTCGCGCAAATGCTTCTGGTCGACGCCGACCGTCGGCTCATCCAAGATCAGCAGGTCCGGCTGATTGACGATGGCCCGGGCGATAAAGACGCGCTGTTGTTGCCCACCAGACAAGCTACCGATCTTCCGATGCCGGAACTGCCACATGTTGACTGTCTCAAGGGCGTTTTGAATGGCCGCCTTATCCTCGATGTTCAAACGCTTGAACAAACCGAGCCGTCCATAGCGGCCCATGGCAACGACTTCCTCGACCGTCACCGGAAAACCCGAGTTAAACGATGCCGCTTTTTGGGAAACGTAACTGATACGGGACTTGTCTTTGAACTGGCCTTGAGGGCGTCCAAACAGTTCCACTGTCCCGGTTTGTGGGGATAACAGTCCGAGAATCGTTCGAATCAATGTCGATTTCCCGGATCCGTTCTCCCCGACGACAGCAACGAAGTCGCCTTGTTTGATATCGATGGACACGTCCTGTAGCGCGGCGGTCCCATCGTAGTGATAGGAAACATGATTTAATTTTACGACGGATGTCGTCATAAGCTACCCTTCTCTCGTGTTATAAATCGTAATCATTTCTACTTGCTTGGCGTCTGTATTATACAGAATATCAGGCGAGGCTTCAAGTATGAGGCGATGAGAGAGGATGGTCGGTCCGTCCGTATGAAATGCATATGTCTTTTCAGGATCTTCGTTGTACACTAGAGATAACGCAGAGGGGGTTTTTCCGTGGAGAAAAAGCTAGCAGTCATCGATATCGGATCGAACTCGATTCGAAACGTCATCTTTGAAGTGAACGGGCACGGCCAATATTTCGAACGGCTGAACGTAAAAGAAGTGGCCCGGTTATCGAGTCATATTACCGACGACAATGAACTGTCCGATTCCGGCATCGAGGCGCTCATCGAGACGCTCAACCATTTCCGCTGGTTGAACGATCATCATGGAGTGAAAGAAGTACTGCCGGTCGCGACAGCCGCCATCCGTAACGCCAGCAATTCTGAAGCCATCTTAGAGGAAGTGCGACAGGCGACAGGGATGGAGATTCGACTGTTGAGCGATTATGAAGAAGCCTTTTACGGCTATTCAGCCATCGTCAATTCGACGTATATCGAGGATGGCTATTCGGTCGACATCGGCGGCGGTTCGATGGAAGTGACGTACTTCAAAGACCGTGAACTCGTCTTCTATCACAGTTTTCCATTCGGCGCCGTCACGTTGACTGAAGACTTCATGAGAGGTGACACGCTCTCAAAAGACGAGCGCAAGCAACTGACGTCGTTTTTGAAGAAGTCGTTCAAAGACATCGACTGGCTCGTGCCGCATGGCATTCCGCTCGTCGGAGTCGGAGGGACCGCTCGAAACCTCGTCCGGGTCGAACAGTCGCTGTCATTGTTCCCGCTCGAAGGCATCCATCAATACACGATCGGGGCCGACCGCTTGCACGATGTCGTCGATGAGCTCATCGATATGTCGAGTAAACAACTGGGCCGACTTGACGGGTTGTCGAAAGACCGAATCGATATCATCGCCCCAGCTGTGACCGCCATCGATGAACTAGCGAAATATTTGAAAGTGCCCGAGTTCATGATGAGCAACAACGGGCTGCGCGAGGGCTTATTTTACGAATATTACTTAAAAGAAAACAACCGTGTCCGCTTCGGCGACGTCAAAGAGGAAAGTTTCCGTCACTTTGAGAAGCAGTATGACGTCGACCCAATCCGGCACAAACATTTGATTCACTTGGCCCGTCAAATTTATACCGGCCTGATCGAGACGAAGACGATTAAACCGAAACCGTTCGAACCCGGCCTGTTAGAAGGGGCCTGTCGCCTCGCCTACGTCGGGGAATATATCGACCATAACAATAAAAGTGACCACACGTTCCACTTGATCACGACGAACGACTTTAAAGGGATGAACAATGAGGACCGGCTCGCACTCGCCTTGGTGACGTCATATAAATCGCGCCGCCTGCTCGAACAACACATCGAGGGCTTCCCGGAATGGTTCGACTCGAAGATGTTGAAGAGCTTAGAGCTGCTCGGCTCAATCGTCAAACTCGTCGATGCGCTCGATTTGACCGAACGTCAAGTCGTCGAGGACATCGACGTCTCTTCGACGGACGAGGGACTCGTCTTCACGCTTCATACGCACAGCTCGCCGCGTTTTGAAGTCCAGCGCGGCATCCGTCATAAAAAACATTTGGAACGTGCCATCGACCAAACGATCGAGTTACGTGTAGAGGAGAGAGATTCATGACCATCTACTTACCCGAACATTTCAATAACCGCGAGCTCAGTTGGCTGAGCTTCAACGAACGCGTCCTCCAAGAAGCGATGGACGAACGCAACCCGCTCATGGAACGGTTGAAGTTTCTCGGCATCTTCAGTTCGAACCTCGACGAGTTTTACATGGTCCGTTTCGGCGGATTGAAAGATGAAGTGCTCGCCGGCTTCAACCGTCCGGAAGACAAGGCCGGATTGACACCGAAACAGCAAATCAAAGCCATCTCTATCAAAGCTCAGGAACTCGTGGAGGTCCAGTACGCGACATATAAGAAAATCGTCAAACAGCTCGCCTCGGAGAACGTCCGCTTCCTACGTCCGAAACATTTGAACAAAGAACAGCTCGACTTCGTCAAGTTATACTTCCGGACCCACGTCTTCCCGGTGTTGACGCCGATTGCCGTCGACGCTTATCGACCGTTCCCGATGCTGTTGTCCAAATCACTCAATATCGCCGTCGAGATCGCCTCGACCGATGAAGGCAAAAAACGGCTCGCCCTCGTCCAAGTCCCTGCCGTGTTGCCGCGTTATCTCGAATTGCCGACAGAGGACGAGGACCATACCGATTTGATGTTGCTCGAGGACGTCATCATCCAGTTCATCGACTCGCTGTTCAAAGGTTTTGAAGTCGAGTCGACGATGCCGTTCCGGATCACACGGAACGCGGATATGCCGTTCCATGAGGAAGGAAGCCGCGACGTCCTTAAACAGATTGAAAAAGAGTTGAAGAAACGGCGTTATGGTGTCGCGATACGCCTTGAGGTTCAGCAACGGTCGCTCAGTAAAGAGCTATTGTTCATGCTTCAAGACGTGCTCGACTTGCATGACCGCGACATCTTCCTCGTCGACGGCCCGATCGATTTGACGTTCCTGTTTGGGGTGTATAACAAGATTGGTATCGAATACGATGACATGATCAATGAGACGCTCATCCCGTTCGTCCCAGAAGGACTCGAGCCGGGGAAAGACTTGTTCCAAGCGTTACTCAAACGCGACTATTTGCTCCACCACCCGTACCATTCGTTCGACCCGATCGTCCGCTTCATCGCCCAAGCCGCCAAAGACCCGAACGTGCTCGCCATCAAGCAGACGCTCTATCGTGTCTCCGGCGACTCACCGATTATCAAGGCGTTGACCGACGCCGCCGAGAGCGGGAAACAAGTGACCGTTCTCGTCGAATTGAAGGCACGGTTCGACGAGGAGAAGAACATCCAATGGGCGAAACAGCTCGAGAAGGCCGGCGCCCACGTCATTTATGGCTATAAGGAGTTGAAGACCCACTCGAAGATCACGCTCGTCGTCCGCATCTTAGAAGGCGGGGTGCTGCAGCGGTTCGTTCATCTCGGTACCGGCAACTATAACGACTCGACCGCCAAACTGTACACAGACATCGGTTTGTTGACGACAAATGAAGAACTCGCTGAAGATGCGACCAACTTCTTCAACTGGCTCTCCGGTTACGGCGAACGCCCGTCATGGCACAAGTTCGAGACGTCACCGGACGACATGCACGACTTCTTCCTTCAAAAGATTGACGAAGAGATTAAACTGCATGAGAAATACGGGAACGGTCGCATCGTCGCCAAGATGAACTCGATCACCGACAAACCAATCATCACAAAACTGTATGATGCCTCACAGGCCGGGGTCAAAATCGATTTGATCATCCGTGGCATCTGTTGTTTACGTCCCGGAATCAAAGGCATCTCGGATAATATCCGCGTCGTGTCCATCATCGACCGGTATTTGGAGCACTCGCGCATCTTCTACTTCTATCAAAATGGGAAAGAAGACTTGTATTGCTCATCGGCCGACTGGATGACGCGCAACATGCGCAAACGGATCGAGATCCTCTTCCCGATTCTTGACGCGGGACACAAGTCATACATCAAAGATATGCTCGCGCTGCAACTCGTCGATAACGTGAAAGCGAGAATCCAGCGTGCTGACGGCAGTTACGTCTATTTGAAACAAGAGGCCGGACAAGAGCGCATCCAATCACAAATCATCATCCATCAATACACGGGCGGACGTTGGAACAACATCCCGAGCGTGTTTGAGCGCGAACCGTCGAACTGGGCCGAACGGGAAGTCCTCCGCTTGCGAGCCGAAAACGAGAAAATGACAGATGACTGATGTTAGACTTCTCAAACGAGAATGAACATTGTATAATGAACTCGGTTACCTGTTAGTTAAGCGTTTTCATTTCGATTATGGAGGAATCATTCATGCAAGAAATCCTATTGTCATTGCTCGCTGGTCTCATTTGTGGCATGATTTTCACGGCCTTGAAGTTGCCGCTCCCTGCCCCGCCGGTCTTACCGGGCGTCATCGGCATCTTCGGTGTGTTTCTTGGGATGAAAGTATATCAATTCGCACTCGCGAACTGGCCCTTTTAATTCAAAAAACGAAGCCCGCGGGCTTCGTTTTTTTTATAGATTATAATGTCTCGCTTTGTGACACGTCGGGCAGAGCCACGTGCCGCTCCCTGCTTCGAGATGATACTCCATCAAACGAATGCCGATCGGCCCGAAACGGTTCATGTCATCCCCGCACGCTTCACAGATGGCCATCGGGGCGAGCTGTGACACTGCCTGCTCTTCGGTCAAGTGGGCAGTGAACGTCTCCCGGGTCCACTTGGCAGACGGGACGCGGTACCCTTGCTCCCATTTGGTACGGATGACGGCGTCCGTGTCTTCCTCGTACATACCTGATTGAAGCAACGGATGATGGAAATCAAGACCGACCACGTCGACGAGGCTATACGCCTTCGCCTCTGGTACCGCCTCCGTCCGCCAATAGCGGTCGGCCGGGCGCTTGGTCATCTCGACGAGCATGACTTCGACTTCAGCCACGATACCGTATCCGAGAATCTCAATCCAAGCTGTCCCCTCTTCGAGCCGGCCTTCCACATAGAACGGGCTCGCTTCCTGAAAGTAGATCGGGAGCGCGGACCAGACATCATACTCGTTCGGATCGATTCGGATGATGTTCATCTTACTGGTGCGCGAGCGTGAACTGTTCGCGCCATTCGGCATCGAATCGGTTCGCCCGGAACATCTCGATCTCTTGTTTGTATGGTGCCACTTTCGTCTTCTCACTGATCGGGATATACGGCGTCTCCAAAATTTTTGGCAAGTGGGTGAACGCCTCGTGGTGGATGATCCGGTTCAACGTGTCGAAGCCGATTTCGCCATAGCCGATATTCTCGTGACGATCTTTTTTCGCGCCGCGCACGTTCTTCGAATCGTTGACGTGGATGACGCCGAGACGGTCCAGTCCGACGATTTGGTCGAACTGTTCAATGACACCGTCCAAATCGCCGACGAGGTCATAACCCGCGTCATGAACGTGACATGTGTCGAAACAGACCGAGAGCCGGTCGTTGTGTGTCACCCCGTCGATGATCGTTGCCAGTTCTTCGAACGTCTTGCCGAGTTCGCTGCCTTTTCCAGCCATCGTCTCAAGTGCGATTTTCACGGTCTCGTCACCGGTGAGCACCTCGTTCAAGCCTTCGATGATGCGGGCCAAGCCGACGTCTTCCCCTGCACCGACATGCGCGCCCGGGTGAAGGACGACGTGACGTGCGACTTGGAGCGCTTCGGCCCGTTTGATTTCGGCGGCCAAAAACGAGACGGCGAGTTCGAACGTCTCCGGTTTCGTCGTGTTGCCCAAGTTGATGATATAAGGGGCATGGACGACGATCTCATCGATGTCGTGCGCCGCCATATGGGCGAGCGCCGCCTCGATATTCAAATCCTCGATTGGCTTGCGCCGTGTGTTTTGGGGCGCACCCGTATATACCATCATCGTGTTAGCGCCGTATGAGACGGCTTCTTCACTGCCAGCGAGCAACATTTTCTTACCGGATACAGAAACGTGGGAACCAATTTTTAACATAGTCATTTCTCCTTCATTCTCATCTGTCCTTAGTGTACACAAAAAGAAGAATCGACTCCACGAAGTCGATTCTTCTTTTGCTTAGCGTCGGTTCTTTTTACGAACTTCGCGACGTTCCTTACGTTGGCTCTGCATATGCTCACGTGAGGCCGTCTCTTTCAATTTATACTTGAACTTCTTCTTGTAACCAGGTTTGACCTTTTTCTTCGCCTTCTTGATTTCGCCCGCCATCCGGCTGTGCGCCGTTTGCGAGACTTTCATCTTCCGGTCGGTCGTGCGGCGTTTGCGTGTCTTGATCTCTTGAAGCGATCCGTTCTTCAAATCGACGTGCTTGAACGTGAATCCACGCTCTTCGAGTCGATTGATTGGACCGTTCTCGTGATCTTCATACAGCGTGTACGCTTCGCCAGTCTCACCAGCGCGGCCCGTCCGGCCGACACGGTGCGTATAGAAGTCGAGGTCTTTCGGAATGCCGAAGTTGATGATGTGCGACACACCTTTAATATCGATGCCGCGCGCCGCCAAGTCGGTAGCAATCACGAACTGATATTTCGCGTCGTTGATGTCTTTGATCGCTTGCTTCCGGCGACGGGCTTGCATGTCCCCATGAAGCGTGCCGACGTTGAGTCCCGCCTCGCGGAACGACGTCTCCAACTCATCCGCATCTTGTTTCGTGTTCGTGAACACGAGACAGACGAACGGGTTGATTGCTTTTGCGATGTCGACCGTCAATGCCTTGCGGTCCCGGTGACGGACCGGGATGACGTGATGCTTGATTTTCGGAACGACGCGGTGCTCTTCACTCGCTTCCGCGTAACGCGGGTCATGCAAATATTTCTTCAAGAACGGTTGTAGCTTCTCAGGAATCGTCGCTGAGAAGACCATCGTTTGAAGTTTCTCTGGCAACGACTGCGCGATGCGGTCGACTTCAGGCAAGAAGCCCATGTCGAGCATTTGGTCGGCTTCATCGACGACGAAATGCGTGACTTTGTGCGGGAATAACGCTTGGACTTTCATCAAGTCGAGTAGACGACCTGGTGTCCCGATGATCAGTTGTGGTGGGTTTTTCATCTTGTCGATTTGTCGTTCCCGGTCAGTTCCTCCGACAATCAGACTTGTTTTAATGTAGTCCGGCTGTTTGACGAGGAGTGTTTTCAACTCTTCGTGAATCTGCCAAGCGAGTTCGCGCGTCGGTGCGACGACGATGGCTTGGACCGATTCTTCTTTCGGATCGATTGCTTCTAAAATAGGTAAGAGGAACGCAAGCGTCTTCCCCGTCCCGGTTTGTGATTTCCCAATGATATCGCGGCCATTCATCGCAGCCGGAATAATCCGGGCTTGAATGTCCGTCGGTACTGTGATGCGCTTTTCTGTCAAGGCATCGACGATAAACGGTAACAATTTGAACTGTTGGAAGCTGTTCAATCGATACACCTCCTGTTTCTTTCCACTTTTCCTAGCATAGCGGAATCTAATCATTTGTCAATTAATCTTTTGCGAGCCCTTCGTACAAATAGCTCGACGAATAGTAGTGTGACGCAATTTTCTTGCCGTTCAAATGATGTTCGAGCGCCTTGAATCCGACCTCGATCATTTCGTTCGGTGATTGGACGACGGTCGCA
The DNA here is from genome assembly GCF_018618075.1 of Exiguobacterium sp. s5. Classification (NCBI taxonomy): domain Bacteria; kingdom Bacillati; phylum Bacillota; class Bacilli; order Caryophanales; genus Exiguobacterium; species Exiguobacterium sp. s5. Next base: position 150,637 of record NZ_JACSLK010000003.1, read on the forward strand.
TCGACTTTCCCGCTATGAATCAGCGGATAAATGCCGGTCACACCGTCGACCGATACGAGCGTTTTGTCACTGAGGCCATGGCTTTCGAGGGCCCGGACGACACCGAACGTATTGTCATCATTGTGAGAAAAGACGGCATCGAACGGAATACCGGCATCGAGCCACCGAGACATCTCTATCTCGGCTTGGAACGTGTCGTAATTACCCGTGATTGAGGCGACGACTTGCAGGTTGTCGTTGGCCTTGTCATATTCCGTCAACCCGAGGCTCCGATCGATCGTCGAACGGACTTTGGCGGTCCCTCTCACTTCGACGACACGAATCGGACGGTCGAGCCCGGCGTGTTGGGCGGCGATATGGTTCGCTGCCATCCGGCCGATCTCGACGTTATCGGACATGACCGACGTCAAGACGCTGTCATGGTCGATCATCCGATCGATGGCGATAATCGGAATACCCTCCCGTTCGGCCCGTTCGAGCGATGGCCGGATGAATGCTTCATCGAGCGTCGTCACGAAAATCGCTTCGACCCCGCGGTCGATCAGCGCGTCCAATTTTTCTTTCTCCAGGACACGGGAATCCTCACTCGTCGTCGGGACAGGGATAAAACCTTTTTGATTCGCCGTCCGGACGAACGCGGCCAACAGTTTATTGGCATGCTCATGCTTTTCACTGACGAATACGAAACCGACTTCATTATTTTCTCTCGCCCGTTCCGGTAATTGGATTGACGTAATCAATAGAATCGATAGCGCCCAGACGATCGGCAGCCAAAGCCAGTAATGTTTGAACCCTTTCGTCATGGGTGCGACCGCCTTGGGATTTTAATCATCATGGCCGTACCTTCTCCTTCAACACTTTCAATTTCCATGTGACCGTTCACGGCTTTCAAGTATTCCCGAATCATGTAGAGCCCTAAGCCGTTGCCGTTCTCTTTCGTTGTATAAAACGCGGACCCGACCGACTTGACTTGAGATTTGGTCATCCCGATCCCATTGTCTTCGATCAAGAAGCGGTAGTCCCGTTCCGTGAATTGAATCGTGACCGTCACGACGCCGTCGGCACCTTTCGTATCGACGGCCTCGACCGCGTTTTTGAACAAGTTATAGATGATTTGGACGAGCATGTCGTTCGAACAGTAAAACGGCGGCATGTCGTTCGGGACGTTCAACTCCCAGTTCGTGACCCGCTTATAGCATTCGGCGTCGAGCAAGAATTCGAGACGTTTCGCAAACTCGGTCATGTCGAGCCACTCTTCTTGTAGCTTCGCCTGGTCGGGCTTCGCGAGCGTGAGCATCGTCGTGATCAAATGGTTGGCCCGATCAAGTTCTGAAAGCGCGAGATCGAGCATGTCGCTGCTACTGTGCCCTTCTTTCACCATCTGCAACGTGATTTGGACCGGCGTGAGCGGATTGCGAATCTCGTGGGCAATCCCTGCCGCGAGCTGTCCGAGCGAGGCGAGCTTCTCTTGCTGCAACAATAGTTGCTGTTGACTGAGCTGTTCGCGTCGGGCCGTCTCCATGCGGCGGGAATAATCGTTGTACGTATCGAGCAGCGTCTCGACTTCTTTGGAGCCGGTCCGTTCGAGTTGGATCGGTTCGAGCGACTGTTGTTTCTTGATGTTTTGCACAAGTTCAAGCAGCGGACTTGTCAACGTCTTCGACAACAGTAGACCGACCATGATACTCAAGAAGAACGTCACGAGCGTAATCATCAAGTATTGCCAACGCGTCGCGTACACCGCTTCGTAGACCGAATCGGTACTATGCTTTGCAAGGACGCTCCATCCGTTGACACGCGCATCGGGCTCAAACATGAGGACATCGTCTTTCGTACTGAACACCGAACGGACGTCGTAGGTGTCCGTCGCTTCGATGATGGACCGGGACAAACGCCGTTCTGCGTCCGTGACGAGATTGAACGAGGTCGACAATACTTCGCCCCGTTCATTCAACAAGTAGAGAATCATGTCATCATTCGCCGATTCGAGCATCCGACGATATAAATCTGAATTGAGCACGCTGATACTACCGCCGAACATCCCGATCATCCGGTTGTCTTCAAGCACCGGTACGTATAAATACGTCCCGACGTCACCCGAGATCGAAATCGGGTCACTCATAAACAAGTCGTTCCTGCCGCCGGTGAGCACCTCTTTAAATTTCGGATCACTCTTGAGCGTCAGCGCCGGTACTTGGCGTTGCGAGTACCACGTGAACGCATCGCCTTCTAAATCGTAATAAAAAATCGAGGTGAAGCTCGTCCGCTGATTCAAATAACCGGTGCGGATCCGCTCTTCGATATACGTCTCATTCCCGACGTAAGCACCGAGATAGACCAAGTCTTCGTATAGTTTACCGAGCCGCGTCTCCAGGTTTTCAATACTCCCGTCAATCGCGTAGTCGAATTGTTCTTTCGCCAGTTCTTCCGCGCGGGACACCGTCACGCGGTCGGCAGAGAAGGCTAATGAAGAGATGACAAGTCCTAGTATAATGAAGATAATGAATGTAATCTGAAAGAAGTACGATTTTCGAACTTCAAGCAATGTTCTTAGGCGTTCCACGGTGTCCCTCCTTTCTAACCTTAAGATTATAGCATGAATACACGGAAATCTTTTCGTATTTTCGAAACAATGTTAGACTAATACGTATGAAAGCATCGCGAAAGGAGCGTTCCTTACAAAATGAAAGTTAAAAAAATTAGTCCACGCGGATATTGCTACGGCGTCGTCGATGCCATGAAGCTCGCCAACGAAGCTGTGGCCAACCCAGATTTACCGCGTCCTATCCATATACTTGGCATGATTGTCCATAACCGTCATGTCACCCAAGCATTCGAGGAACTCGGCGTCAAGACGGTCGACGGTGAGGATCGAATGAAAGCGCTCGAGACAATTGATCGTGGAACGGTCGTCTTTACCGCCCACGGCATCTCGCCGCTCGTGCGTAAGCGTGCCATTGAGAAAGGCTTGACGATTGTCGATGCCTCGTGCCCGGATGTACTGGTCACCCACGATTTGATTCGCGAAAAGACAGCTGTCGGCTATGAAGTCATCTACATCGGCAAGCATGGCCACCCGGAACCGGAAGGCGCGATGGGCGTCGCTCCAGGAAAAGTTCACCTCGTCCAATACGAGAGTGACTTCGAGGCGCTCCCGGCTCACCTGTATGATGCAAAAATTCTCGTCACGAACCAGACGACGATGAGCCAATGGGACGTCTCGGCCTTGATTGAGATGATTCAAGAACGGTATCCTCATGTCGAGGTCCACAACGAGATCTGTAACGCGACCCAAGTCCGGCAAGAAGCTGTCGCTGAACAAGCCGGTGACTGTGAACTATTGATCGTCGTCGGTGACCCGAAGTCGAACAACTCGAACCGTTTGGCCCAGGTATCGAAAGAGATTGCAGGCACGAACGCCTACCGCATCGGCGACTTGAGCGAACTCGACCTGGCTTGGCTCGAAGGTGTCGAAACGGTCGCCGTCACGTCAGGCGCGTCGACCCCGACACCAATCACAAAAAAAGTCATCGACTTCTTGACCCAATATGACCCGCTCGATTTGAGCACGCACGATAAGACGCCATATCTTGAACTGCGCAGCATTCTTCCGAAAGTGAAGGCGCTCCGTAAATGACATGAACCCCCGTCCTCTCCCGAGGACGGGGGTTTTTCGTTTAATCATCAGTAGAAGCGGAACGGGTTTGTATCGGCTTCCGAAACAAACAATTCGACATCGAGTTTCGCACGTTCACACTTCTCGCGCATCACGTCGACGACGCCTTGCTTCATCACGCTCTCCACGTGATGACCCGGGTCGACGACAGAAAGTCCGAGCGCCATTGCATCGTGGGCCACATGGAAGTACAGGTCGCCCGTCACATACGCATCCGCACCTTTGAAATGGGCTGCCGATACGTATTTATTCCCGTCCCCGCCGAGCACCGCCACTTTCTCGATGATCCGGTTCGGATCGCCGACGACACGGACGGCTTCGACGTCAAAGCTCGTCTTGACGTGTTCTGCGAACGCGGCGAGTGTGAGAGGCACCTCGAGACGTCCGATACGACCAAGGCCGAACACGGGCCCGTCAATGTCGTCACGAATCAAATCGTAGGCCACCTCTTCGTATGGATGCGCGTCCGTCATCGCCTTAAGCACTCTTTTCTTTTGGCTCTCCGTGACAATCGTCTCGATTTTCACTTCTTCGACACGCTCCGTCTTGCCATGCTGACCGAGGTACGGGTCGGACCCGGCAAGCGGAGTAAACTGCCCTTCTCCTGAAACAGTGAACTGGCAGTCCCCATAATCCCCAATTCGGCCGGCGCCGGCACGTCCTAGCGCATCCGAGACGGCGGTCCGATGGGTCACCGGAACGAAGACGGACAGCTTATACACCGGTTCTTCATACGTCGGAATGAGTACCGTCGGGTCGACGAGTCCAAGTGCCTGACTCATCCAATCGTTGACCCCGCCCTGACAGACGTCCAAGTTCGTATGGGCGACATAGACGGCAATGTCATGCCGAATGCATTTCATAACGATCCGGCCAGCGGCACTGCGATCGTTCACTTGCGCAAGCGCGCTGAAAATGGGTGGGTGATGGGCGATAATCAAATCGACGTCTCGCTCGATCGCTTCATCGACGACCGATTCGAGCACGTCTAGCGTCACCATGACTCGTCGTACCGGTTTATTCAACGTACCGATTTGAAGACCAATTTTATCGCCCTCGACCGCGAGATGTTTCGGGGCGAACTCCTCAAACAATTGAATGACATGATTTCCGTTCGCCATCAGTTGCTCACCTCTCTCATTTTGTCACGCAGCGTCTTGAACTCCTCCTGTTTGCGGATGAGCGCTTCGGTTTGGGCACCTGCCGCCATCTGACCGAGCACGTAATCGAGCTTGTCCGCCTCGCGGCCCCATTTCATTTTGAACGCCTCTGGGCGTGTCGTGAGCAAGTACGGTCCGAACATGAGCTGCCACGCGCGTTCTGTGTCATCTAGGCTATAGCACGTCTCCGTGCCACGTTCGCCGACGAGAATCTCGTATACTTTGTCATTCTCTTCAACGATTGATTCCGCGACTAGGACGAATCCTGCGTCGAGCAACCATTCGCGGACGTATTGCCCGTCCACGTTCGGTTGCAGGACGAGCCGTTCGACCGCTCCTAACTTGTCACGGCCGCTCTCTAAAATCGACCGAATCAAACTTCCGCCCATCCCGCAAATCGAGATGCATGTCGCCTCATCTGCTTCGAGGACGGCGAGCCCGTCACCGAGACGGACGTCGATGTTTTCGGTCGCCCCGATGAGCTCGACTTGAGCTTTGGCCGCTTCCATCGGTCCACGGTTCACTTCGCCTGCGATGGCGCGGTCGACGATGCCTTGCTGAACGAGATAGCATGGCACGTAGGCGTGGTCAGAGCCGATGTCCGCCACTACACTGCCTTTCGGAATGAAATCGACGACTTGCTTCAGCCGCCGGTCTAACGTCACTTGTTCTTGCATAGGGACAACTCCTTTTTCTACTTCTTCACTATTAGGGTAACGAATATTTATATCCAGGACAATAAAAAACGTACCCCAGAAGGAGTACGTTTCACCCTTATTGTTCGAGCAACCAAGTCGCGAGTACGTCTGCTTCTTCGGCAGTCGCGAGACCGGCTGGCATTGCACCTTTACCGTTGACGATGATGTTTGTGATCTCTTCCGCCGATAAACGTTCGCCGACGCCTGTCAACGCAGGACCGACGCCACCTTCGAGATTTCCACCGTGGCAACCTGTGCAGCCTTTCGCCGCATACAAGTCTTCCGGGTTCATCTCAGTGACCGACGGACCTTCAGCAGCCTGCTGAGCTTGGTTCACGCCAAAATACGATAATGAGACCATGGCAATGATTGCGACGATCGCGATCGCTGCAAACGGTAACAATGGATTACGCATTGTATTTCCCCCTCATGTTCATTCCAAATTTCTACCCATCACTATTTTACTCAAAAAATAATAAAGAAGGAAGGAAAATCACTCATTTTCCTTCCTTTCTTCTAAAACTTCACATTTTATTCAAAAACACAATTAATCAAGGAAGTCTTTCAAGCGTTTCGAACGGCTCGGGTGACGGAGCTTCCGGAGCGCCTTCGCCTCGATTTGACGAATCCGCTCGCGGGTGACGCCGAACACTTTCCCGACTTCTTCGAGCGTGCGCGTACGGCCATCATCGAGACCGAAACGGAGACGGAGCACGTTTTCTTCGCGGTCCGTGAGCGTGTCGAGCACGTCTTCGAGCTGTTCTTTGAGTAGCTCATAGGCAGCGGCGTCTTGCGGTGCCATCGCATCTTGGTCTTCGATGAAGTCGCCGAGGTGCGAATCATCCTCTTCCCCGATCGGTGTCTCGAGCGAGACAGGCTCTTGGGCGATTTTCAAGATCTCACGCACTTTTTCAGGTGTGAGTTCCATCTCTTTGGCGATTTCTTCAGGTGCCGGTTCGCGCCCGAGGTCTTGCAACAGTTGACGTTGAACACGAATCAACTTGTTGATCGTCTCGACCATGTGGACCGGGATCCGGATTGTCCGAGCTTGGTCGGCGATGGCGCGGGTGATAGCTTGACGAATCCACCACGTCGCGTACGTCGAGAACTTGAACCCTTTCATGTAGTCGAACTTCTCGACGGCTTTAATGAGGCCCATGTTTCCTTCTTGAATCAAGTCAAGGAAGAGCATACCGCGCCCGACATAACGTTTCGCGATCGAGACGACGAGACGGAGGTTGGCTTCGGCAAGACGTTTCTTCGCCTCTTCGTCCCCTTGTTCAATCCGTTTCGCGAGTTCGGTCTCATCTTTCGCACTGAGGAGATCGACGCGGCCGATCTCTTTCAAATACATGCGGACCGGGTCGTTGATCTTAATACCTGGCGGGACGGACAAGTCGTTCAAATCGACCTCTTCGTCCTCTTTTTTGGTTGGTGTTTCTTCGGCATCGGCCGCATCTTCTGTGACGCGGATATCTTTACCTTCTAAGTCTTCAATGAAGTTATCGATAAAGTCCGAATCCACCTCGAAATGGCTGAGGCGATCTTGGATTGCTTGCATGGATACGACGCCTTTTTTCTTACCTAATTTCTCGAGTTCGTCTATGGCGTTAAATAAATCCTCTTTTTTCTTCTCTGCCATCTAGCAGTTCAACTCCTTCCAAACTTCCTTCACGTTCATCGTTCACGAAGACGACGACTCCGGGTAATCAATTCTTGTAACTTGGATGCCTGGTCTACTATACTTTCGGCATCTTGTCCGATTTCCCTTTTCGCTCGTTCGATTTGACGCTGTTCCTCATAACTGTTTATGACCTTAATGTATTCATCTAAAACCTCTTCGGTCAGTTCGTCCGGTGCGGACATGAGCCGAATCTCGGCATACCGATTCGCATAGTCCGGACGTTGGTCACAATAGCGCTCCATGAACGGGGGCGCCACTTGTTCGAATTCTTCATGCGTCATGTCCTCCGAGACGATCTCATAGAGGGCCGTCGCCAGCATGCGATGCACTTCGTCCTGATAGGCTAGCCCGAGGCGGTCCCTGACGAAGCGGACCCGCTCCGGACCACTCAGCATGGCCCGAAGTAACAGCTTTTCGGCTTTGACATAACGCGGTTCATTCGTCTTAGATGAACGCCGGCGAACCGGTTCAGCTTCCGGCACTCGTTGGGGTGCGATTTCTTTCGGTCTTGTCGAGGGCATCCGTGACAACAATGTCTCGACTGGAATCTCAAATTCGTCGGCCAGCTTTCTCACATATAAATCACGTCGAATCGAATTGTCCGTTTTACTGATTTCCACAAGCATAGATTCAATAAATCGAATCCGTTCTCCTTCTCGATTCATGTTTTTCCCACGCCGTAGCGTCCGGTTCATGAAGTCGAGGACGGATAAACGCTCCGATTCGACAAGTCTGTGCCACTGCTCCGCCCCGTTCGTCCGAATATAATCATCCGGGTCGGTCTTCTCAGGTAACATCAGCACCTGGACATCGAGCGGGTAGCCCTCGAGCAAGCGGACGACTTTCATCGTCGCTTCTTGTCCGGCCGTATCACCGTCATAACAGATGATCACCTCTTCGACCATGCGTGCTAACGCACGGGCATGCTGCGTCGAAAACGCCGTCCCGAGCGACGCGACGACTTCCTTCGTCCCAGCTTGCGCGACTTGCAAGACGTCGACGTTCCCTTCCACAAGCACGACCCGTTTTTGCTTTCGCATCGTGGCCCGTGCCTGTGAAAAGCCGAAGAGGAGTTCGCTCTTGTTGAACAAGGGCGTATCCGCCGTGTTGACGTACTTTGGCTGTCGTTCATCGATCGCCCGTCCGCTAAATCCGACGATGGTGCCGTCTCGATCCGCAATCGGAAAGACGACTCTGCCTTCAAACCGGTCAAAATATTCACCGGACCTTGACTTAGAAATCAACCCCGCCTCCACCATGACCTCGAGGTCGAAACCTCTTCGTTCCAGTGAATCAACGGTAAAACGGCGATGATCAGGCGCATACCCGATCTTATACTGTCCGATCGTCGTCTCCTGTAGACCGCGCGCTTGCAAATACGTCAATCCGACTTCGCCCGCTTCGGTCTTCATCAACACTTCATGATACAAATCCGCCACGACACGATGGGCATCGCGCATCTGTTTACGAATGACTTGGTCTCGTGACAACTCCTCATCGCCAGACACCCCGCCCTCGATGGCGATGTTCGCCCGCGTCGCGAGACGTTCAATCGTCTCAGGGAACGACAAACCTTCTGTCTCCATGACGAACGTAAATACGTTCCCGCCGGCTCCACATCCAAAACAATGGTACATCCCTTTTTCCGGGGACACGGAGAACGATGGACTGTTCTCCGAGTGGAACGGACAGAGACCGACGAGGCGATGGCCTTGCTTCTTCAATTCAACGCGTTCACTGATTAAATCAACGATATCTGTGGCTTGTTTCACTTCCGCAATGACTTCATCCGGTATTCGCGGCAACTCGACCACTCCCTATCCAAACTCGCAACGAAACGGAACGCTCACCACGTTCCGTTTCACTGTAATGTCAGTACTCTATTATACCGTTAACACCAGTCGATTACTAATCCGAGTACTCAATCGTCTTTCGATTGGTCGAGCATCCGTAAAATGATGCCTGCCGTCTCTTCGACGGCTTTGTTCGTCACGTCGATGACCTCGCAACCGATTCGTTCGTAAATCCCTCGGGCATACTCGAGTTCACGATTGATGCGTTCGAGTTGGGCGTAGTCGGCCTCCGGTTTCAAACCGAGCGACTTCAACCGTTCCATCCGAATCGAAATCAACTTATCCGGCGAGATGATCAACCCGACGCACTTGTCAGGCGGCAGATCGAACAGTTCTTCCGGCGGGCGTGATTCCGGCACGAGCGGTACGTTGGCGACCTTATACCGCTTCAACGCCAAATATTGTGAGAGCGGCGTCTTCGATGTGCGTGATACGCCGACGAGGACGATATCAGCTTTTTTCAAGCCTCTTGGGTCACGTCCGTCGTCGTACTTGACCGCGAACTCCATCGCTTCGATTTTCCGGAAGTAATCCTCATCGAGACGATAGATGAGTCCCGGTTTCTCGCGCGGACTCTCTCCGAGTTGACCGGCGAGCACGTCGAGTAAGTCGCCGAGCAAGTCGACCGTCTTCACGTCATGCTCTCTTCCGAGTTGGACGAGGAGGGCCCGATGCTCTTCGTTGACCAACGTGAAGGCGATGACTGCTCCTTGGGCACGCGCTTGTGTCACGACATCGTGAATCGTCTGTTCATCTTCCACGAACGGAATTCTAAGCGTCTCAATCGCATTCTCGTGGAACTGGATGCTCGCGGCGCGGACGACGAGTTCACATGTCTCCCCGACCGAATCGCTCACGACAAATACGAGTTGTTTTTGTGTCAGTGTCAAACCAGATTCCTCCTCAGAACGACTCATCGTTGGCGAGTGCGATCAATACTTTCGTCATGTTCGTCTTCGTCATGCGACCGAGCACGATCAGCTTGCCGTCTTTCTCTTCGACGACTGGCATGGCATCGATTTGTTTCTCGATCAGCTTCATCCCGGCCCGAATCAACGTCTCACTCTTCTCGCACACCGTGATGTTCGGCATGCGGGTCATGATGACGTTGACCGGCAATTGATCCAAGTCTTGATTGCCGATGGCGGCCCGAAGTAAGTCTTTACGTGACAAGACACCGACGAGCTCGTTGTCCTTGCCGACGACGAACAGCGAACCGACGTCTTCTAAAAACAAGGTCACGACGGCGTCATACACCGTCATCTCGTCACTGACGACTTTCGCGGACGACATGAAGTCGCCGACCGTCAATGAATCCAATTTTTCCCGAAGCAGGGATGAGTTTCGTTTGCCGACGAACGTGTAGCCGACACGTGGCCGGGCTTCTAGTATTCCAGTCATCGTCAAGATGGCCAGGTCCGGGCGGAGCGTGGCGCGAGTGAGCGACAGCTCTTGCGCGATCTGCTCACCCGTGATCGGTCCGTTGACCCTGACGATCTCAACGATCTTCTGTTGGCGTTCATTCAGCTGCATAGCCAACCCCCTCAAGTTTGGTCAGAGTACGAGCGCGCTAAAGTCGGCGACGCTCTCGATCGTCATGGCGAGTCGTTTCATCTCGCGCAGACGGTTCTCGCGAATCGCTTCAACGTCGCTCATGACCATTGTATTTTCGAAATAAGCGCTAATCGGTTGTTCCAATACGCGCAATGACGCGATCGCTTGATGATAATCCCCATCCTCGACGGCTCGCTCCGTTTCCGGTAGCGTCGCTTCGATGGCGACATGGAGTTCGTTCTCTTCTTTGTTTTCGAACAATGCCGGATCGACCTCTCCAGCCTCACCTTTCTTGGCGATATTGACGACACGCGTCAATTGCTCAATGAGTAGTTTCGCATCGTTTGCGAGCATGGCTTGAACCGCGTCCGCTCGGGCATCGAGCCGGTTGATGGCGAGCTCTGTCGTCAATACGGCGTCGATGACGTCATAACGGACTTGCCGTTCTTGGAGACGATACTTCAGGCGAAGCATGAAGAAGTCTTTTAGTTGCGCCTTGACTTGTTCTTTATCGGCATCATAAAGTCCTGCCTGAAGTTGCGAATCGACAACTTGTGAAAGTAATTTGTCGAGTGGGAGCGCAATCTTCCAATCCGCTAGAATTTGGACGACCCCTTGGGCTTGACGACGAAGCGCGAACGGGTCTTGCGAACCGCTCGGAATCATGCCGATTCCGAAGAATGCAGCGATCGAATCCAATTTATCGGCGAGTGCGAGAACCGCACCCGTTGGCGTCGATGGTGACGCGTCGCCCGCAAAGCGTGGCATATAGTGTTCACGGATGGCCGCGGCCACTTCTTTGTCCTCACCTTGTTGGAGCGCATACTTCTCACCCATCACCCCTTGGAGCTCTGTGAACTCATACACCATTTGGCTGACGAGGTCGAACTTATGGATGGCTCCAGCCCGGGCGACTTTGGCTGCATCCGCATTGAACAATGGCGCCAGCGTTCCGGCGAGTTGTTCTACGCGACGGACCTTGTCTCCCGTCGTGCCCAACTTCTCATGGAAGACGATGCGGTCGAGACGGACGAGTTGATCGTCAATCTTCGTCTTTTGGTCTTCCTCATAGAAGAAGACGGCGTCTGCCAAGCGGGCCCGGATGACCTTCTCGTTCCCTTTGGCCACGTTTTGAAGATGGTCTGCGTTCCCGTTACGGACGGTCACGAAATAGTTTTTAAGCGTTTCACCGATATAGACCGGGAAATAGCGTTGGTGCTCTTTCATCGTCGTGATCAATACTTCTTCCGGAAGTTCGAGATAGCTTGCATCGAATTCACCGAACAGCGCAGTCGGCCATTCGATGAGGTTCGTCACTTCCTCGAGCAACGACGCGTCGAGCGGAACCGTCCACCCTTGTTCTGAAGCCAACTCGTCGATTTGACGCTCGATGCGGGCCTTACGGTCTTCATATGACGCGACGACGAATTCGCGTTCGAGCGTCTCGGCGTAGGCGGCCGGCTCGGCGATCGTGACGTCACCTTTACTCAAGAAGCGGTGACCACGTGTCACGTTTCCTGTTTTTACGCCTTCGATTTCAAAATCGATTTGCTCGGCACCGAACAACGCGACGAGCCAACGAATCGGACGCATGTAGCGGAGACTGCTCGTGCCCCACTTCATGTTTTTCGGGAACGTCATACCACGGACGACGTCTTCGAGTGCCGGAAGCAGCGTGCTCGTCGCCTGACCTGACTCGTGACGGTCTGCGAACACGTACTCGACACCTTTCTCTTCAGCGAAGTACAAGTCGTCGACCGAGAGACCACGGCCACGGGCAAACCCAGCGGCTGCTTTCGACCAGTTTCCTTCAGCGTCTTGAGCGATCTTTTTCGCCGGTCCGCGAAGCGTCTCCGTCAAGTCTTGTTGCTTCTCTTCGACGTCTTTGACAAGAACGGCGAGACGGCGCGGTGTTGAATAGACGGTCAATGTCCCGAACTGGACACGGGCGTCCGTCAAGAAGGCGGTCACACGCTCTGCCAATTGTTTCTCCGAACGGAGGACGTATTGCGCTGGTAATTCTTCAAGTCCAATTTCTAATAAAAGGTCACGCATCAAGGGCACCTGCTTTCTCTTGGTTCAAAAGTGGGAAACCGAGACGTTCCCGCTCTTCGATAAATTTGGCAGCACACGCACGGGACATGTTACGGACACGTTGGATGAAACCGGTCCGTTCCGTCACCGAGATGGCGCCTTTCGCATCGAGTAGGTTGAACGTATGCGAACATTTGAGGATATAGTCGTAAGCCGGGAAGACGAGGTTCTCGTCAAGGGCACGCTTCGCTTCTTTTTCGTACGTATCGAACAACGTGAACAACATGTCGACGTCTGAAAGTTCGAACGTATATTTTGAGTGTTCATACTCGGGCTGGTAGAAGATGTCCCCATACTTGAATCCGTCCGTCCAGACGAGGTCAAACACGCTCTCGACTTCTTGGATGTACGACGCGAGACGTTCGAGACCGTATGTGATCTCGACGGCGATCGGGTCACACTCGATACCACCGACTTGTTGGAAATACGTGAACTGGGTGATCTCCATCCCGTTCAACCAAACTTCCCAACCTAGACCGGCCGCGCCGAACGTCGGGTTTTCCCAGTTGTCTTCGACGAAACGGATATCGTGCTCGAGTGGGTTGATTCCGATCAACTCTAAACTTTCTAAGTAAAGCTCTTGGATGTTGCTCGGTGACGGCTTCATGATGACTTGGAACTGATGATGCTGATACAAACGGTTCGGGTTTTCACCGTACCGTCCATCCGCCGGACGACGTGATGGCTCCGTGTAACAGACGTTCCACGGCTCTGGTCCGAGACTCCGTAAGAACGTCATCGGGTTCATCGTACCGGCCCCTTTCTCAACGTCATACGCTTGCATTGTCAAGCAGCCTTTCGACGCCCAGAAATTTTGTAACGTCAAAATAATTTCTTGCACGGTCATGTGCTTCATATGTGACACCTCCAAAAGTATTGAAACGACAAAAAACGCCCCTATGTGCCATGCACATAGGGACGGGATTACCCGCGGTTCCACCCTACTTGCCTCGAGATGAGGCCACTCTTTGGATTGTGGGCGCTCCGGAATTGCCATTCACTTCCCCCTGGCGTTCGGCTCCCACCTCCCCGAACTCGCTGTACCCATGGCGTAAAAGCTACTCGTTTCCTTCATTGCGCACGCTATTTCATTTGTCTAATCGTAGATTATGGTATCGAATCTTGTCGAAAAAGTCAATCATCGTTCAAGTAAAGGCGCTGCATTTGATCGAGGACACGTTTCGTCTTCAGCCGCAAGCCACTGTATGATTCCATATAGGCGTCGAACAGCTGCCTGAGCAGAATCCGCGTCTCTTTTGTGAGCGGGACGTTACTGAATTCGGACAGCTCGTGTCGGCTCATCAAATAGAGGAGCTTCGCTAGACGTTCGCTCATGCGGGCCGACCCTTCTTCTTGGTGACGCGAGCAAAGAAAACCACCGGCCGCCACTGAAAAATACATCGGGTCGGTCACATCGTTGCAACGGATGCACCCGGTCAAGACCGGTGCGACCCCGAGCAGGTGCAAAATGCGCAGTTCAAAGTGGTGCGTGATCACATCCGGATCCATCCCTGCATTGAGCGCCTGCAGGGCGTCGTTCAAGATGCGATAGAGCGGGCGGTTCGGCACCCGGTCCTCGACGGTGCGGTCGACGAGCTCGAGCCAGTACATGGCGTACGCCATGCGCTCGACGTCTTTCCGGATTTCCGGATAGGACGTGATCACATCCGACGACTTCAGTTGACCGAGGCCACGGCTCGCCGGGAAAATATATACCGCCTCGACGAAAGGCTGGCTCGACGCATGCAGGCGACTGCCCGGCTTTTTCGCACCGCGCGCCATGACGGCGACTTTCCCGAGTTCTTCGGTGAACAACGTGACGACTTTGTTCGATTCCCCGTAATTGACCGTCCGAATGACGATTCCCGTGACCTTTTGCAACATGGCTTAATACTCGTCGTCGCGGAAACCGAGGTCGCGGAGTTGACCCATCTTGTTACGCCAATCTTTTTGTACTTTCACCCATAGGTTCAAATACACTTTTGTCCCGAGGAGTGCCTCGATGTCGTGGCGTGCTTCTGTCCCGATTTCGCGGAGCATCGCACCTTTTTTGCCGATGACGATTCCTTTTTGCGAATCACGCTCGACCATGATCACGGCCTCGACATCAATCATTTCCGAGTTTTCCCGTTTCTTGATCGATTCAATGGCGACCGCGATTGAGTGCGGCACTTCATCACGCGTCTTATGGAGCACTTTCTCGCGAATCAATTCAGAGATGATGAACCGTTCCGGGTGGTCGGTCACTTGGTCGGCCGGGTAATACATCGGTCCTTCCGGGAGCAACTTTTTGATTTCTTTAAGAAGCGGTTCGACGTTATTGCCTTGAAGTGCCGAGATCGGGACGTACGCCGCGAAATCGAGTTGGTTCGTATACTGCTCGATGACAGCCGGAATCTCGTCCGGATGAATCAAATCGATTTTGTTCATGACGAGGATGATTGGCGTATCGAGCCCTTTTAACTTCTCGATGATGAACTCATCGCCGGCGCCTCGCGGTTCCGTGACGTTGACCATGAAGAGGATCGCGTCGACTTCACGGAGTGCGTTCGTCGCGACTTTCATCATGAAATCGCCGAGACGGTGTTTCGGCTTATGAATCCCTGGCGTGTCGATAAAGATGATTTGCGAATCATCCGTCGTATATACACCTTGGACCTTGTTGCGCGTCGTCTGCGGCTTGTCTGACATGATGGCAATCTTTTGTCCGATGACCCGATTCAAGAACGTCGATTTCCCGACGTTCGGACGACCGATGATGGACACAAACCCTGATTTAAAATCTTCTTGATACATAGTGCACCTGCTTTCTAAATTTCCAATACGTTCAATCATATAACGAATTTGTCGATTACATAAGGGCCAAAAATGAAAAGTGCCGTGATGGCGGCCCCGATGGCGGCAACGAGCACTGATCCGGCTGCGACGTCTTTCGCTTGCTTCGCTAACGGTTTAATGTCTTTCGTGACGAGGTCGACCGTGCGCTCGACCGCCGTGTTCATCAGCTCGAGAGCGATGACGAGTACGACCCAACCGAACAGAATCAAGTTCTCGAGTTTCGTCGTTGGGAGCCACCAGGCAAATACGACGACGAGCAGGCTCGATGCGAGATGAATCAGCATGTTGCGTTCGGTCCGCACTGCGTGCACGATACCGTGCACGGCGAACCAGAACGGTTTCACACTTCGCCTCGTTTCAGCTCGAAGTGAGCAAGCACTTGTTCTTGGCGCGCCGTCATTTCCGCTTCTTCCTCAGGCGTCATGTGATCATAGCCGAGGAGATGTAAGAAGCCATGAATGGCCAAAAATCCGAGTTCTCGTTCGAATGAGTGGCCATAGTCGGCCGCCTGTTCGCGGCAACGCTCGACCGAGATGAGTAAATCGCCAAGGAGACGAGGCTCGTCTTCATCGAGCATGAAATCCATCTCTTCTTCGCCCATCTCGTCAAAAGCAAAACTGATCACGTCGGTCGGCGCATCTTTCCCGCGCCATTCCCGATTGATTGCTTGAATCTCGTCGTTCGTCAAAAAGGTGACCGACAGTTCGCTCGGTTCTTCAATGTCCTCTTCGAGCGCTGCGTGCATCAAAATAGATTCGACGAGCTCGACTTGAGCATCGGTCAACAACCCGTGCTCATCGTTCGAAATGATTTGCATGTAATTCGCCTTCTTTCTTCAGTTCTGGGTACTCGATCCGTTCATGGAACAAGCCGGTCAACGTCTCACACGCGCTCTCCCCGACCCGCCATACTTCTTTCGTCGTCAACTCGCAGTCTTCGAACTGTCCGTCTTGCAACTTGTCACGGATGATCGCGCTGACAAGCTGCCGGATCCGTTCTGGTGTCGGCTGCTTCTGTGACCTTACCGCCGCCTCAATCGAATCGACGATCATGACGACCGCCGCCTCGCGCGTCTGCGGTTTCGGTCCCGGGTAACGGAAGCGCGACTCAGTGACATCTCGTGTCTCTTTCGCTTTCACATAAAAGAACTTCAACAATGACGTGCCGTGATGTTGCTCGGCGATATCGATGATTTCTTTCGGTAGCTTGTAACGGCGCAACAGATCAGCACCGTCATACGGATGGGCCATGATGATGTCGGCCGATTCTTCTGGTGTAAGCCGGTCGTGCGGGTTGACGCCGCTCTGTTGGTTCTCGATGAAGTGGAGCGGCCGCTCGGTCTTCCCAAGATCATGGTAATAACTAGCGACCCGGGCGAGCAATCCGTCGGCTCCGATCGCCTCACAAGCCGATTCAGCCAGGTTGGCGACCATCATGCTGTGATGATACGTACCCGGTGCCTCCATCAATAATTTCCGCAACAGCGGGTGCGTCGGGCTCATCAATTCGATTAAGCGACCCGATGACAAGACGCCGAACCACGGCTCGAGGAACGGCAGGAAGCCGAACGTGAGCACGATTGATAACAGGGCACTCGTGATCGCGAAGCCTGACAGATACGCGACCATCTCCCATGTCACTACCGTGTTACGAAGGAACAAGAGCGCGAGCACCATAATGATGTTGATGATGCCGAGCAAGACACCTGACAAGAATAAGCGTTTCCGCTGAATCTTCGGTTCGACGAGGAAGACAGCCAGGAAACTACCGGTCGCAAAATAGACGACCGTCATGAAGCTCGTGTTTTGCCCGAAACTCGCCACGATCGATCCGGCGATCATCGTAATGAGTGCCGAGGCGAGCGCGACCCGTTCATCGACGAGGATACGGAGCAAGAGGACAACGAACGCCGTCGGTGCGAGCACGTATGCGTACGTCGTAAACTCGATGCCGATATAGCCGACCCCGAAAAAGATGCCGAGTTGAAGCAGTAACAACCCGTACACGGTAATCAAAATTTTAGGACGAAGCAACAACTGTTGAATCTTCGACCGGATCAACATGAACAGAAATCCGGTCGTCAACAGTCCGCTCAGTAAGTAAGCCCCGAACAGCGGTGCGAACGAACGGTTCGGGTCGATCGCACCGGTCAATTCGAGCTTCCGATAAATCTCACGTGTCACGACCTCGCCTTGATTGACGAGCAATTGTCCTTCTTGGATGATGACCGGCTCGACCGCGTCGAGCGCCTGCTGTTCTTTCTCGCGCGTCGCCTCAGAGTCGAACACGTAGTTCGGGACGATCAATTGATCGCTCAGGCTGTTGGCGATGGCCCGGAACTCGAGTGAGAGCGGGGATTGGTCGACGAGCGTCTCGGCCCGGTCTCTCGCTTCTGAAATCGACTGTGAGCTCGTCTCGATGCGGTTGCCCATTACTTCTTGGAGCGCCGTCACGGTGACGTCTTCGACCGTTCGACGCGTGTTCTCACTAGCCTCGAGCAACAGATTCAACTCATCGTCACCGAGAAAGCCATTCACTTCGGTCGAGTTCAACCGGTTCTTAATATCCGAGAGTTCGGTCTCTTCTCCCGTCTCCTCGAACGCCGCGAACAGTTGCTCGACTTTGGCGATTTGTTGATCGG
Organism: Exiguobacterium sp. s5; assembly: GCF_018618075.1. Taxonomy (NCBI): domain Bacteria; kingdom Bacillati; phylum Bacillota; class Bacilli; order Caryophanales; genus Exiguobacterium; species Exiguobacterium sp. s5. The sequence continues at coordinate 168,835 of NZ_JACSLK010000003.1, forward strand.
CAAACTCGCGTCGGAGCGAAAATTGACTACCGACGCCATTGACGGCTTCTTGTTGCAACCGTTCCGTCGCCGTTCGGTCCTCGACCGTGATGGGCGAGCGGATATCCTGTTCGGCAATCCCGAGCGGTTCGACGCTAATAATAGATGGGCGCACCGTAAAATAGAGAATCGCGCCTAGAATGAGAAAAAAGAGGACGGAGATTGTCGCGACCGTCCAATGACGTGCTTGCTGCATCAGTGCCCCCCCTTTTTGTTATGTGAGTTCGGTACTATAAGCGTTAATAATTTTCTTGACGAGCGGATGTCGAACGACATCGGACGACGTGAAGTGTTCGAAATGAATCCCTTCGACTCGCTCGAGCAGGTGTAACGCCTCTTGAAGACCTGACGCCTTCCCTTTAGGTAAATCCACTTGCGTCAAGTCGCCGGTGACGACCATTTTCGACCCGAAACCGAGTCGCGTCAAGAACATTTTCATCTGCTCTTTCGTCGTGTTCTGCGCCTCATCTAAAATGACGAACGCATCTTCAAGCGTGCGTCCTCGCATATAGGCGAGCGGGGCGACTTCGATTGTGCCACGTTCGAGCAACCGATTCGTCTGCTCGACGCCATAGACGTCAAACAAGGCGTCATAGAGCGGACGTAAGTATGGATCGACTTTCTCTTTCAAGTCGCCTGGCAAGAAACCCAAATTTTCCCCTGCTTCGACGGCTGGACGCGTCAAAATAATACGTTTGACTTGTCCTTCTTTCAATGCCCGTGCTGCCAAAACGACGGCCAGATAGGTCTTTCCGGTCCCGGCCGGCCCGATTCCGAAGACAAGATCGCGTTTTTCAATGGCACGAACGTAGCGGCTTTGTCCGACTGTCTTCGCCCGGATCGGTTTGCCTTTGTTCGTCGTGAAGACGACCCGCTCATAATGCTCGAGCAGTTCATCGCCTTTGCCGACCTTGATATGTTGAATCACGCTGATGGCATCACTCTCGTTCAAGCGAGCCCCTTTTTTGACAAGCTGTTGTAGCGTCTTGATGACGGTTTTCGTCAATTCAAGTGTGTCAGCAGTATCGGCCTGAATGATCAATTCTTCTCCACGAGGAGTGAGTGCGACCGCGAGTTCTGCCTCGATAGCGTGAAAGACCTCGTCTTTCGGCCCGAGGAGTGCCTGTGCTTCGTTCGCATGTTCCATGACGAACGGTATCTTATCAGTCATAATCAATGGTTGTTTCTCCTCCCCATCAGTAGATTGTTCCTTCTTTACTTTAGCACTATCAAGCCGTTCGTGAAAGAAAGACCGTCCGTTTCGGCCACAAAAAGAAGCAGTGACTCGATGTCACTGCTTCAGGCTTAGCGACGGCGTTTCGACACCGGCGGCTGCAAAATTTCACTCCAAACGACAGCTTGCCGAACTTGCTTCATCGACATGCGCGGTTGCGGTTGCGGCCGAGACTCGGTCGCCTCCGAAATCGGCGGAATCTTGACTGTCTGTTCGAACTGCGCACTCACGTGCGGTAATTCTTCCCGCCGGCGCGGCGGCTGAGACTCTCTTGATTCAGCCGGGGCAGCGACACGACGACGCAGTTTTTGCGGCGTCGGTTTTTCCTTGCCATCGCGTGGCTCGTCAAATGTCGCCTCGACTTCTTTCATCATGTCACCGACCGTATCGAGATAGCGTTTCAAATCCGTACTCGGCGGCCGTTCTCCAGTAGAAGATGATTTCTCCATCCGCTTCATGACCGCCGAAGCGATCCCGAATGCGGCGAGGAGTAGTACCCAAAGTCCATCCATCCCGATCACTCTTTGTCAGATTCGACTGGGTGACCGATCGCTTTACGCATTTCTGTATCGGCTTGGACGTTCAAGTAGTTGACGTAGTCCATGACACCGAGCTTGCCGTGGCGAAGCGCATCTGCCATCGCAAGCGGGACTTCAGCCTCGGCCGCGACAACTTTCGCGCGCATCTCTTCGACTGATGACTTCATCTCTTGCTCACGGGCGATCGCCATCGCGCGGCGTTCTTCCGCTTTCGCTTGCGCGATTTTCTTATCAGCCTCGGCTTGGTCGGTCTGAAGAACCGCTCCGATGTTTTTACCGATATCAATGTCGGCGATATCGATGGACAAGATTTCAAACGCGGTCCCTGAATCAAGACCTTTCGTCAATACGGTACGTGAAATCATATCCGGATTTTCCAAAACGTGTTTATGGTTGTGTTGCGAACCGATCGTCGAGACGACCCCTTCACCGACACGGGCGATAATCGTCTCTTCTCCGGCACCCCCGACAAGACGGTCGATGTTGGCACGAACCGTGATCCGGGCTTTCGCTTTCACTTCAATCCCGTCCATGGCCACACCGGCGATGAACGGCGTTTCGATGACTTTCGGGTTGACGGACATTTGAACAGCCTCTAACACGTTTCGGCCGGCAAGGTCGATTGCTGCGGCACGTTCAAACGACAATTCGATATCGGCACGGTGGGCCGCAATCAAAGCGTTGACGACACGGTCAACGTTACCCCCAGCCAAGAAGTGACTCTCGAGCTGGTTCGTGTTTAAGCCAATACCGGCTTTGACCGCTTTGATGAGCGGGTTGACGATTTTCGATGGGACGACGCGACGGAGTCGCATCCCGATCAATGTGAAAATCGAGACGTGGACGCCAGCGGCGAACGAGCTGATCCACAGCCCGACCGGGACGAACGTGAAGAATACGGCGAGCGCAATCAATCCTCCACCTGAGATGAGTAACGTGGTCAATAGTTCTGGTGTCATTCTGTTACATCCTCCTTCGGCTCTATAAAGCTACGGACGACAACGCGCCCTGAATCGACTTTATACACCTGAATTTTCGTTTGCGAATCGAGATAGCTACCTTCTGTCACGACATCAATCCGTTCTCCGTCAATCTCAGCGGTACCCGCCGGGCGCAGCGGCGTCAATGTGACCCCGACTTTCCCGAGTAACCGTTTGCGGTCATCGTGAGACAGATACCCTTTGTCTGATGACGTCGAATCGGTCAAAATCAACCCTTTATACATGAGCGAACGATTGGACTGCAGGCGACGATATGCCCAAAATCCGAGTCCAGCGACGATAGCCGTGGCTAAACCGAGCGACAACCATAGCTGCCCGATCGTGGCGCCCGCCATAATCAAACTGGCGACGACCGCCCCGATCCCTAGCACGCCAAACAATCCAAAACCGGCAACGAACACTTCAATTCCTAGAAGGACGATCCCGACAAAAAACACCGTCAGAATCACTCCGAGACCAAATGTCATCGTATTGCAACCCCCTTCCGAGTTCACAAGCTACCTCTTATCTCTAGTGTATACGAAACAAGTTTGCTTGTGGTTTCAGAATACGCAAAAAAAGACAGAAACTTTTGGTTTGACCCAAAAGCTCCTGTCTCTTTCATTAATTCGTCAATTGTTGTTTGACAATGCGGTTCACAAGACCACCGTCTGCCTTGCCTTTAACTTGAGGCATGACGACGCCCATCACCTTACCCATATCTGACGGGCCTGTGGCATTCGTTTGAGCAATAGCTGCTTTCACGATCGCCGTGACTTCATCTTCAGAAAGTTGTTCAGGCATATAGGCCTCTAGTACGACAATCTCGTCAGCTACTTTAGATGCAAGGTCTTCACGACCAGCGCTTTCGAATTCTCGGAGGGAGTCTCTGCGCTGTTTCATCTCTCGGTTGAGCACCGTGAGTTCCTCTTCCTCAGTAAGATCTTGTCGACCAAATTTGATGGCCTCATTTTGGAGCGACGCTTTGACCATCCGGATCGTCGTGAGACGATCTTTTTGTTTTGCGCGCATGGCTTGCTTCATGTCGTCCGTCAAGCGTTCTTGAAGACTCATGAGCTAACACCCTCTCTACAAATGAAACTGAAATTAGAATTTCTTACGCTTACGCGCAGCTTCTGATTTCAATTTGCGTTTTACGCTTGGCTTTTCGTAGTGACGACGTTTGCGAACTTCGGCAAGAGTGCCATCTTTCGAAACACCGCGTTTGAAACGACGAAGAGCGTCTTCAAGCGATTCGTTTTTACGGACACGAGTTTCCACTAGTTTTCCCTCCCTCCGAATTACACGACTAAGGAAACGTGTTTCACACGTCATAACATATTATAGTGAAAGTAAGTCGTGCGGTCAACCACTAGTTATTAATAGTCGCTATCTGAACGTCCGCCTGTGACGATGGCGATTCCAGCTGATGCGCCGATGCGCGTCGCGCCGGCATCGATCATTGCTTGTGCGCCTTCGAAATCACGTACGCCGCCTGAAGCTTTGACGCCGAGATCTGGTCCGACCGTCTCACGCATGAGGCGGATATCTTCTACCGTCGCGCCGCCTGTTGAGAAGCCAGTCGACGTTTTCACGAAGTCTGCACCTGCTTTGACTGAAAGTTCAGCCGCTTTTTTGATTTCTTCTTTTGTAAGGAGGCACGTCTCAAAGATGACTTTGACGAGCGTCCCGTTTGCCGCTTCGACGACAGCGCGGATGTCGCGTTCGACGAGATCGAAGTCGCCGTCTTTCATGGCGCCGATGTTGATGACCATGTCAATTTCATCTGCACCGTTGGCAATCGCGTCTTTTGTTTCGAACGCTTTCACTTCTGGCGTGTTGGCTCCGAGCGGGAAACCGATGACCGTACATACTTTGACGTCGTCATCTGATTTGAGTTGTTCCGCCGCGTACTTCACCCATGTCGGGTTGACACAGACGCTTGCGAATTTGTATTCGAGCGCCTCGGCACAAAGTTTCGTGACTTGATCTTTCGTTGTTTCTGCCTTCAAGGCTGTGTGGTCGATATAACGTGCTAATTCCATCGTAAAATTCCTCCTCTGATGTATCGGTCTGACATATAGGTCTGACATCTAACATATTATCATGTTTTCTTGAAATGTAACAGCTTTCAATTCAGACGAGTTGACGACGTTTTCGTGTCTGGATCCAGCTGTTCCAACTAAAGAAGAAAATCGCAATCCAGATGCACGTGAACGCAAAAATGTGATAACCCGTGAACGGCTCATTATAGAGGATGACCCCGATCGCGAGACTGAGCGTCGGTGCGATGAATTGAAGAAACCCGACAAGCGTGAACGGGATATGTTGTGCTCCGTACCCGAACAAAAGAAGCGGCAACGCCGTCATCACGCCTGTCCCGACCAAGGCGACCCAAATGACCGGTTCGGTCGTCATCGTCAATCCGCCCTGTGACGTCTGCCAACCTAAGAAAATGATAGCGACCGGCACGACCGCGAGCGTCTCAATCCCGAGACTGACCGTCGAGGCAAGCGGTCGGCGTTTCTTCACCATGCCGTAAAATCCGAACGTACTGGCCAGAATGAAGGCGATCCAAGGGAACGACCCATACCCGAACGTCAAGACGAGCACGCCGATCGCCGCCACGGTCACCGCGAGCCATTGGACTCGGTTTAATGATTCCCGAAAAACAAGCACACCTAACACCATGCTCACGAGCGGATTGATGTAATAGCCGAGTGACGCCTCGATGATATAGCCGTGATTGACCGCCCATATGTACACGAACCAGTTGGCACTGACGATGAAGCCGTTCAACATAAAGGCGTTCCGCGTCGCCCGGTGCCGGAGCGCATAGTTGAACTCAGTCCACTGCTTCGTCCATTTCAAGACGAGTAAGATGAAGAGAAACGACCAGACGATCCGATGGGCCAAGATTTGACCGCTCGGTATCTCCTGTAAAAACTTCCAATAAATCGGTAGGACGCCCCACATGACGTAGGCTCCGACCGTCGGCATGACGCCTTTGTTCACTTCGTTCACCCGCTCTCGTAATCAATTATCGTCAGTGTAGTCGATGCGATTAGGACATTCAAGCGAATTCTTTCGCCATGCACACGACAAAAGAGGTGCGCTCGCAAGCGCACCTCGCATCACTATGAATGTTAGTTCGGAATCGTCGCCACGGTCGCGAGCGCTTGCTCCAAATCTTCAATCAAATCTTGTACATCTTCGAGACCGACGGAGATGCGGACGAGCCCGTCCGTAATGCCGAGCTCGAGACGACGTTCCGCCGGGATTGACGCATGGGTCATCCGGGCCGGGACGCTAATCAAGCTCTCGACCGCGCCGAGACTCTCGGCGAGCGTGAAGTATTTCGTCTTCGCGACGACGAGTTCGGCCGCATCGGCTGAACCGACATCGAAGGCGATCATTCCACCGAAGCCGCGTGCCTGCGACAAGTGGACCCGCTTCGCTTCTTCGCTGCCGACACTCGGATGTAGGACACGGCTCACCGCCTCGTGCTTCGTCAAGTAGTCGACGAGCGCGAGCGCGTTTGACTCGATCGCTTCCATGCGGACCGCGAGCGTCTTGATGCCACGGACGACGAGGAAGCTGTCTTGCGGTCCGAGTACCGCGCCGACTGAATTTTGAAGGAATGCGAGACGCTCTCCGAGTTCTTCCGTCCGAGCGACGACGAGACCGGCGACGACGTCGCTGTGGCCACCCAAATATTTCGTGGCGCTATGAAGCACATAATCGGCCCCGAATTCGATCGGATTTTGGAAGTACGGGGTCATGAACGTGTTGTCGACGACGAACAAGACGTCCGCCTCGTCAGCGATGGCGCGAATCAGGCGCATGTCGGTCACGTTCAACAGCGGGTTCGTCGGTGTCTCGACGTAAATCATTTTTGTGTTCGGTTGGAGCGCTTCACGGACCGCTTGCGTATCGGCCGTATCGACAAAAGATGCCTCCAAGCCAAGTGATTGAAATACTCGATTGAATACACGGTACGTTCCCCCATATACGTCAGAACCGACGATGACGTGGTCCCCTGATTTCATTAACATTAAAATCGTCGAGATGGCTGCCATCCCAGAGCCGAACGCGAATCCGCGGGCACCGCCCTCGATATCGGCGATGAGCGTCTCGAGTGCCGTCCGCGTCGGGTTGGCCGTCCGCGAATACTCATATCCGTCCCGGAGATTGCCGATGCCGTCTTGCTTGTATGTGCTCGTCTGATAAATCGGTGGTGTGACGGCTCCTGTCAGGGGATCCGTCGTTTTACCGCCATGAATGAGTGCTGTTTTTGTACGCATATTCTGCCTCCTTGACTATTCCTTGACTTAAATACCGTTCGACACTGTCCGGTAAAATCGTGACGATGACACCTTCCGTCATCTTCGCTGCTTCTTGAACACATGCCGCGATGGCCGCTCCGGATGAACTTCCGACGAGCAAGCCTTCTTGTTTAGCGAGATGAGCGACATAATAGAACGCCTCTTCGTCCGTAATCGTGTAAATCCCGTCGACGAGGTCGTGCGGCAAGAATGCCGGCCACGCCTCGACCCCAATTCCTTCTGTCTTATGGGGGCCAGGAGCTCCCCCGTTCAAAATCGACCCTTCCGGCTCGACGACGATCGCCTTCGTCCCGTTCGGCCGCAACTTGCTCGCGACACCGGTGAACGTGCCGCCTGAGCCGGCCCCGGCGACGAACACATCGATGTGGGGAAGGTCGGCCTGAAGCTCGAGTGCGAGCGTGTCGACGTACGCGTCCGGGTTATCCGGGTTCGAGAACTGTTCCGGCACATAGGCGTCATGTTCGATGGCGAGCTCTTTCGCCCGCGCGATGGCGCCTTTCATCCCAAGTTCGGTCGGCGTGTTGACGACGGTCGCCCCGAGAAGCGTCATGAGCGCCTGCTTCTCTTGACTGAACTTCTCCGGGGTGACGGTCATCAACTTGATGCCGTGTCGTTGACAGGCGAGCGCGAGCCCGATTCCGGTGTTCCCGGCCGTCGGTTCGACGACCGTTCCCCCGCGTTCAAGTTGTCCACGTTCAAGCGCCCGTTCAATCAATTGCAGACCGAGCCGGTCCTTGACGCTACCGCCCGGATTCATCATCTCGAGCTTGCCGTATACTTTGACGCCCGCAGGTACCGGCAACGTCCGTAACTCAAGCAGAGGCGTCTCACCAATCAATTCATAGACGCTTTGGACAATCATTTACGCTTCGTCCTTGAAGATGATGTGCCACTCGTCACGCTTGGCAAGCATATCGGCCGCGAGCTTCTTCGCGCCTTCGAAATCGTGATGGTTCGCGCTCCCGCATTGAATTGGGTTTTGTGCCGGCAACTCCGTCGCATTTGCTGCGTCGCGGAGTGTCGCTTCGACGAGGTCGAGCATCGCTTCGTAATCCCCATCGTTCAACATCGTCCAATAGAAGCCTGTCTGGCAACCCATCGGCGAGACGTCGATGATTTGATTCGAATGGCTGCGGCTGTTCTCGGCGATCAAATGCTCGAGCGAGTGGACGGCCCGCATTGGCATGAGCCCTTCGTTCGGTTGAATGAAGCGGATGTCATATTTATAAATCGTATCGGCCGTCCCTTTCTTCACTCCGGCTAAACGGACGTAAGGCGCTTGTACTTTTGTATGGTCTAAATTGAAGCTCTCGACTTTATAACTTTTCATGATTGAGTTCCTCCTGATTGTTTCGTGGCCACGACGAGCCAGACGAATTTATTTTTTTGCGTGAGCGTAACCGTATAGCCGTTTGCTTCGAGCATCGCTTGAATCGTCTGGGTATACGGATAAAACTCTCGATTCAAATCCTCGAGTAAATCGGTATAGCCGTTCGCTTCGGCCCAGTCCAAGATGCCCCGTTTCGCTGTTTGCGAGGCGAACATCGTATCAAGCAAGACGAAGCGCGGGGCGTCGAGATGTTCGACGTAACTTCGAATCGCCGTCCGTTTCTCGTCATCCGTCAAATGATGGAACGCATACGACGACACGATCGTATCGACGGATTTGTCAGTCGGATAGTTGAGAAAATCACCGTCAATGATATCGAGCTGTAACTTCTCAGCCGCGACGGCCCGCATCTCTGGCGACGGTTCGACAGGGATGAGGTCGTGCCTCTCTAGAATTCTTGCGCTTAAGTTCCCCGTCCCAATCCCGAACTCCATGACCCGGCCTTCTAACTGGTCGACGACCTCGCCGAGCATCGTCTCGTACCCCGCGAATACTTCGCGATATTGTTCGTCGTGTCCGGTCACGGCTGCGTCATATTCCGACGCCCACTCCTTAAAAATGTCCATGAACTGTAATCCCATTCTGTCACCCCATCATCTTTATTCCGACTATATCGATAAGTTTTATATGATTTATCTACTACAGACTGTATCAACTTACGCTAGAAATCTCAAGTAAATTGTTCATTTCGTTTTAGAGACTTCATTTTTTTGAGACTTGGAGGCCTACACTGGAAAAAGACCTATCTGCCAATTTGAGCACATAGGTCCAAAGTAATTGTCAGAATCTTTTAATTTGTTCAAATTCATTACCCTTCCGTTTAAAAAACAGGAGGATTTTTGGATTTAAATCCGCTATCATTTTCCACAAATGGATTTATTTTTTCAAAAAACGATTGGAGGATACTAAATTGCCACAACCAAAATTTTATTTGAACGTCTCCCTCGCGACATGTCTCGCGTTGACCCCTGGCCTGCTCGGTCTCGGTGCCGAACCGGTCTTGGCCAAACCGTCCGTCAAACAAAGCGTGAACACGACGGACAAACACGAGAAGTTACGTGTCGTCGTCGAACTCGTCGGTGCCCCGGCGATCGATCAAGCGAAAAAGAAAGGCAAGAAATTCAATGAATTGACGAAGACCGAGAAAGATGGCGCCCAAAAGGTCGTCAAAGCCGAACAAAAGAAAGCAAAAGCGGCCATCTCGAAAAAAGGCGTTAAAGCCGTGACGCTTGAAGAGTTCACAACCGTCTTCAACGGGTTCAGTACGATGCTCACAGCGACAGATGTCAAAAAAGTCGAGGCGTTACCTGAAGTTGCGCACGTCCACGTCGTCAATGAGTACGAACGTCCAGAAGTCAAACCGGATATGGTCACGAGCAACGGCATGGTCCAATCGCAACAGACGTGGGGCGACTATGGCTTCACGGGCGAAGGCACGATCGTCGCCGTCATCGATACAGGCGTCGACGCCGACCATCGCGACTTCCGTCTCACCGATGATTCGAAGGCTGAGTTATCTCAAACCGAAGTCGAGACGGCCGTCAGCACGTTCGGCATGCCAGGAACCTACATAAACGAGAAAGTCCCTTATGCCTATAACTATTATGATGAGAACGATGACATCCGTGACGATTCGCCTGGCGCCTCGATGCACGGCATGCACGTCTCGGGTACCGTCGCCGCCAACGGTGATGAAGCGGCCGGTGGCTTGAAAGGTGTCGCTCCTGAGGCACAAGTGCTCGGGCTCAAAGTATTTAGTAACGACCCGAACTACGCTTCGACATATGGCGATATTTACATTAAAGCCATCGATGACGCCATCAAACTTGGGGCGGACGTCATCAACATGAGTCTCGGATCAACGGCCGGATTCGTCGACGCCGACTCACCGGAACAACAAGCCGTCCAACGTGCCGTCGACAACGGTGTCTTCATGTCCATTTCAGCAGGGAACTCGGCCTACTTCGGGAACGGTTATGACCTTCCATACGCCAACAACCCGGACACGGGCGTCGTCGGTGCCCCGAGTGTCAGCTCGGCATCGACATCGGTCGCATCGCTTGAGAACGATCAAATCCAATTGGACGCGTTCTCCATCAAGTCAGGCGACAACACCGATAAAATCGGTTGGAAAAAACAAGACGGTCCCGCCTTTACACAAGGAGACTATGAACTCGTTTACGTCGGCGACGGACAACCGAGCCAGTACGTCGGAAAAGATGTCAAAGGGAAAATCGTCCTCGCCGTCCGTGACGGTAGTTACTTCTATTCGAACATTCAGCAGACGGCCGAAGCGAACGGCGCGGCCGGTGTCATCGTCCGCGGTGCTGTCGGTCACGGCGACTACGTGAGCATGGCCTTGTCAAACCCGCAAGTCCCGATGGCCTCGCTCAGCATCAAGGACGGAAACGCCTTGCAACAACGTCTCCTTGCGGGCGAACAGATGACGATCGGCTTTGCCGGCGATCGACTCAGCGTCGTCAACGGTGCGGCCGGTCAGCTCTCGAACTTCACATCATGGGGCATGACGCCAAACCTTGACTTCAAACCAGAGATCTCGGCACCAGGCGGACAGATCTTCTCGACGTTGAACGATAACCAGTACGGCTTGATGAGCGGTACATCGATGGCTGCGCCACACGTTGCCGGTGGAGCCGCCCTCGTCCTCGAACGCGTTGACCGCGACTTCAACTTGACAGGCACGGCACGTGTCACGATGGCGAAGAACTTGCTTATCAACACGTCAAAAGCTGTCACGGATATCGGACCGCTCAACAAACAGTTGCAACAAAACCTTCCGTACACGCCACGTCGTGGTGGAGCAGGTCTCATGCAATTGCATGCTGCCGTTTCGACACCAGCGATCGCGTACGAGAAGAAAACGAAAGAAGCAAAAGTCGCGCTCAAGGAATTGAACCGCAGCAAAGCTACGTTCACACTCGTCGTCGAGAACTTGTCGGATAAGGCCGTGTCGTATAACGTGTCTTCGTCACTCCAGACCGATCTCGCCATCGAACAGACGGCTGGACTCGTTCAGAACGCGATGGAAGCACAAGCACTCGAGAATGCAAAAGTGACGGTGAATGGCAAAAAAGTTCGCACGGTCAAAGTGAAACCAAATCAAAAAGTTGAATTGAAAATCGCGCTCGACGTCTCGAAAGCGAAAGTGCTCAATCCGAAAACGCTCGACGGCCTCGTACCGGCGAAAGACGTCTTCGAGAACGGTTACTTCGTCGATGGATTCGTCCGCTTGACGGACGTCAACGGTCCTGAGGGCAACCCGTCACTCGTCGTACCGTTCGTCGGTTTCGAAGGAGACTGGGGCAAGGCACCGATCTTCGATGCCTCGATCTATGAAGACGGCTCGTTCTATGAAGTGTCAGGCATGGTCGACCAGACAGGGAACTATCTCGGTTCGAACCTTGACAAGTCTGTCGATGCCGACGCGATCGCCTTCTCACCAGACAAAGATGGCTCGAAAGATGCTGCCGTTCCGGTGTTCTCGTTGCTCCGTAACGCCAAAGACGTCAAGTACCGCATCGTCGACGAGTCAGGGAACGTCGTCCGGACGCTGTTCCAAGACGAAGAACTTCGTAAGAACTACTTTGACGGTGGTGCCAACACGCCTTACTACTACTCGGCCGCTTACACGTGGGATGGTCAGTTGAACGGAAAACCAGCTCCTGCCGGTAAGTACTTCTACGAAATCGAAGGAAGCATCGACTACATGAAGAAACAAGCCCAGACGCTTCGCTTCCCGGTCAAAGTCGATTACACGGACCCGACGTTCACGACGAAATGGCAAGGGGACAGCTTGGCCGTCCAAGCGAAAGATGAGTTCTCAGGCATTCATTCGGTCGAATATTTCTTGAACGGAAAATCCGTCGCCAAACAGGCTGACGGAAAAGCGGCTTACACGTTCGCAGGCGTCAGTGACGCCGATCAAGTCAGCGTTCGCGTCGTCGATCACGCCGGCAACAGCACAACGAAGACGGTCGTCTACTCGACAGACGCCGATAAGCCTGGCGTGTTCGTGAACGCCCCGCTCGCTTTGACGCCATACGCGACATCGGACATCCCGGTATCTGGAACGATTCAAGATGCATCTGCGATCCAATCGTTCCAAGTTGACGGCGTTGACGTGCCACTCACGTGGGATGATGCGAAGAAAGAACACGTCTTCAACACGACTCGCAGTTTCGGGGACGGCGTCCATAAATTACGTTTCGTCGCCGAAGACGCGGCCGGCAACGTGACCAACTTCCAACGTGCGATTTTCGTGGACACGACACCAGCCGTCATCGAAATCGGGAAACTGCCGAAGAAAATCGGTAAAAAACAATCGACGGTCAACGTCGATGTGACCGTGAAAGACAACTTTGATGAAGTGAAGCTTCTCGTCAACGGTGACTTGAAATTCAGCCAAACGCTGAAGGCTCCGTATGAGATGCGTTCGTTCACTAAAACCGAGCGAATCGCGTTACCTGTGACATCAGGTGAGAACACGTTCACGTTCGAGGCGACTGACCTCGCCGGAAACGTGACGACGAAGACGATCACACTCGTCAAAAAATAAGTAGAAGGGCTCGCCTCTTGGATGCGAGCCCTTTATCTTTCCACAAAAAATGGCTCTCGCATATGCGAGAGCCATTTTTGTGGTGTATCAATTCAATTCAAGGGCGTAGGAAATAGCTGAGAGCGCATAGAGCGGAGCCGTTTCCGAACGCAAGATACGCGGACCGAACGCACAAGGTACGGCACCCGCCTCGATCCAACCGGCCACTTCCGCTTCATCGAAGCCGCCTTCTGGACCAACGAGAAGCAGGAGCTTCGAGCCCGGTCGAGCGGCTGTCAACACCGTCGCAAACGCGGAACCTTCTCCGTGTTTGGCCACCTCTTCGTACGCGAGAACGACCGCATCATACGCATTGAAACGAGCCGTTAGCTCTTTTGGGGTGAGATAAGCACATGTCGGGACGACGGCGCGGTACGACTGTTCGGCCGCCTCCTGCATGATTTTTTGGAGCCGTTCCAGCTTTTTCGGCACCTTCTTGGCGTCCCATTTGGCGACCGAGCGCTTCGACTCGAACACCAACAGATGATGCATACCGAGCTCGGTCCCTTTTTGGGCAACGAGTTCGACTTTATCCCCTTTCGGGAGCGCGTAGGCGAGCGTCACGTCAACCGGCAGTTCGGTCGTCGCTTCCCGCTTCTCGACGACGCGTGCCGTACCGGACTTCTTATCGAGCGTCACCACTTCGGCCACGTATTCAAATCCGGTCCCGTCCAAGAGCACGAGTTGATACCCAGGACCTCCCCGAAGCACTGTGCCGATGTGATGCACGACGTCGGCCGGCAATTCGACGAGATCGCTTCCAAACGCTTCACGTTGTAAAAAATATCGTTGCATGGCTTACCCTTTCTTCGCGATGATGGCGACCCAATCTTCCATGACACGCGTCTCTTCAATCGTGAACCCGGCCGCTTCGAGCGCAGCTGTCACTTCGGCCCGCTTCTGACCGATGATCCCAGACGTGATGAAGTAACCGCCTGATTTGACGCGCGCATAAGCATCATCGATGAAGAGCATGATGACGTCGGCCAAAATGTTGGCGACGACGAGATCGTACTCGCCCGTCATCCCTTTCAGCAGATCTCCCGTCTTCACGTCGACGACGTCTTGGGCATCGTTCGTCTCGACGTTTTGACGCGCCGATTCGACGGCGACCGCATCCAAATCAAGCGCCTCGACACGTTCGGCGCCAAGCTTCGCCGCGGCGATGGCGAGTACACCGGATCCGGTACCGACATCAATCAAGCGGTCACCCGGCTCGATATAATTCTCGATTGCTTGAATGCACAGCATCGTCGTCGGATGTGTCCCGGTGCCAAACGCCATGCCCGGGTCAAGCAAGATGACGTTCTCTTCAGGTTGCGGCTCATAATCTTCCCAGAGCGGGACGATTGTGAGATGTTGCGAGATTTTGACGGGCTTGTAGTATTGCTTCCACGAATGGGCCCAGTCCTCTTCGTCCATCTCGACGACCGTCACTTCGCCGGTGCCGATGTCGAGCATATGACGCAACCCGTCCACTTCTTTTTTGAACGCGGCGAGGGTGTCTTGGAAATCACCCGACGCCGGGACGTACGCTTTCACGTAGACGCCGGACGTCGGATACGATTCTCGTCCGGAAACGTCCCAAATCTCTCCGAAATGGTCTTCGGCCATCATCTGGTCGTAGTCCTCGACGTCCTCGATGACGACCCCTTGTGCCCCCACTTCATGTAATAAGTTCGATACGGCTTCGACTGCCTGCTGTGTCGTGTGGACACAAATTTCAGACCATTTCATCGTTTCACACGCTCCTTTTACTGGCTAAAAAACTTCTTCATTTTTTGGAACAGGCCGTGCTGTTCTTCGACGCCTGCTTCCCCGCTAATCTCTTCGAACTCACGAAGCAGTTCTTTTTGACGGTCGGTCATGTTCGTCGGTGTCATGACGACGATATTGACGTACTGGTCGCCATTGCCGCCGCCGCGGACGCTCGGCATCCCTTTGCCGCGCAAGCGGAATTTCGACCCGGTCTGCGTGCCGGCTGGTACTTTTAGGCTCACCTTGCCGTGGACGGTTGGCACTTCTAGCTCGGCACCGAGTGCTGCTTGTGCGTATGTGACCGGCATCTCCATCGTGATGTGTTGGTCGACCCGTTCAAAGATCTCGTGGGCCCGGACGCGGACGACGATATATAGGTCACCGGCTGGTCCGCCGTTATAACCTGGGCCGCCTTTACCGGAGAGACGGATTTGTTGGCCGTTGTCAATCCCGGCTGGAATCTTGACTTCGACTTGCTTCTGTTTCTTGACGTGGCCAGAACCATGGCACGTTTCACATTTTTCTTTAATCGTCTTCCCGCTGCCGTGACATTGGCTACACGTCCGCTGGTTGACCATCCGCCCGAGAATCGTGTTCTGTTCAACCGTCTCGACGCCACTACCGCCACAACGGCCACACGTCTCTGGTTTCGTCCCTGGTTTGGCACCGCTGCCCATGCACGTGTCACATTCCACTTCGATCTCGAGGTCGATTGTTTCCGTCTTACCGGTCACGCTCTCCATGAAATCGAGATCGACGACGTATTGATAATCTTCGCCGCGACGTGGAGCGTTCGGGTCTTGACGTCGTCCGCCGCCACCGAAGAACATATCAAAGATGTCACCGAAGCCACCTTGGAAGTCGCCACCGCCACCGAACTGGCTGGCCCCTTCAAAACCGAAGCGGTCATACTGGGCCCGTTTCTGCTCGTCTGACAGCACTTCATACGCTTCTCCGAGCTCTTTAAATTTATCGGCCGCATCCGGCTCTTGGTTAATGTCTGGGTGATATTGTCGTGCGAGCTTACGATATGCCCGCTTGATGTCTTGTGCCGAGGCCGATTTATCCAGGCCAAGCACTTCATAATAATCTCGTTTCGCCACGTTACTCTCTCCTCTACACTGTCTAAACTAAGATTCTACCGAATCTACCTTAACATGGAAAGAGCCAAAGCAGAAACCTGCTTTGGCGCTCTCCTATCTATCGGTTGCCTTATTTACGATCGTCGAGGTCTTCAAACTCCGCGTCGACGACGTTGTCGTCTTTCGCTTCCGTCTGTGTCTCGGCACCTTCAGCACCTTGCTCTTCAGCCATGTTCGCATATACTTTTTGCGTCAATTCTTGAACGACGTTTGACAATTCGTCTTTCGCCGTACGGATTGCTTCGAGGTCTGTGCCTTCGAGTGCTGACTTGGCTTTTTCTTTCGCCGCTTCAGCACGTTCTTTGTCAGCCGCATCGACTTTGTCGCCAAGGTCTTTGATCGCTTTGTCTGTCGCGAAGACGAGTTGATCCGTTTCGTTGCGGAGTTCGGCTTCTTCTTTACGCTGTTTGTCCGCTTCTGCGTTCGCTTCCGCTTCTTTTACCATGCGCTCGATTTCAGCCTCATCGATACCTGAAGACGATTGGATCGTGATCGACTGCTCTTTGTTCGTACCGAGGTCTTTCGCCGATACGTGAACGATTCCGTTCGCATCGATGTCGAATTTGACTTCGATTTGCGGCACACCGCGTGGTGCCGGCGGGATGTCCGTCAATTGGAAGCGGCCGAGCGTCTTGTTATCCGGCGCCATCGGACGTTCCCCTTGGAGGACGTGGATGTCTACGGCCGGCTGGTTGTCAGCTGCCGTCGAGAAGACTTGTGATTTCGAAGTCGGGATCGTCGTGTTACGGTCAATCAACTTCGTCATCACGCCACCCATCGTCTCGATACCGAGCGAGAGCGGAGTCACGTCGAGAAGGACGACGTCTTTGACGTCACCAGCGAGGACACCACCTTGGATGGCTGCACCGAGAGCAACAACTTCATCCGGGTTGACACCTTTGAACGGCTCTTTTTTCGTGAAGTCGTGAATTGCTTTTTGGACCGCTGGGATACGTGTCGAACCACCGACGAGGATGATCTTGTCGAGGTCAGATGGTGTGAGCCCAGAGTCTTTCAAGGCACGGCGTGTCGGTTCCATCGTGCGCTCGACGAGGTCGGCTGTCAACTCATCGAATTTCGCACGCGTGAGCGTCGTTTCAAGGTGAAGCGGACCAGCAGCTCCGGCCGTGATGAACGGAAGGCTGATGTGTGCGCTTGTCACGCCTGAAAGGTCTTTCTTCGCTTTTTCAGCTGCGTCTTTTAGACGTTGGAGCGCCATCTTGTCTTGTGCGAGGTCGATGCCGTTCTCTTTTTTGAATTCAGCTACGAGGTAGTCGATGACTTTTTGGTCAAAGTCGTCACCGCCGAGACGGTTGTCCCCTGCAGTAGCCACAACTTCGAAGACACCATCGCCAAGTTCGAGGATCGACACGTCGAACGTACCGCCACCGAGGTCATAAATCAAGATCGTGTGGTCTTCACCTTTGTCGAGTCCGTAAGCGAGTGCTGCTGCCGTCGGCTCGTTGATGATCCGCTTGACATCAAGTCCAGCGATTTTCCCTGCGTCTTTCGTCGCTTGACGCTCGGCATCGTTGAAGTAGGCAGGAACAGTGATGACCGCTTCTGTTACTGACTCACCGAGGTAGTCTTCTGCATCTTTTTTCAATTTTTGTAAGATAATCGCCGAAATTTCTTGCGGCGTGAACTTCTTGCCATCGACTTCTACTGTATGAGCCGTACCCATGTGACGTTTGATCGACTGGATCGTGTTCGGGTTTGTGATCGCTTGACGTTTCGCGACTTCTCCGACTTGACGCTCTTCCCCTTTGAAGGCGACGACAGATGGTGTCGTACGGTTCCCTTCCGCGTTCGAGATGACGACTGCTTCGCCACCTTCCATCACTGCTACACATGAGTTCGTTGTACCTAAGTCAATTCCGATAATTTTACCCATTGTCTATTCCTCCATCTAATTAAGTAATGTTATTCTGAGACTTTTACCATGCTCGGACGAATGACGCGCCCGTGCATCGTGTACCCTTTTTGAAGCTCCATCGTCACGATCCCTGATTCGAACTCATCGCTCGGCTCTTGCATGACCGCTTGATGATAGTTCGGGTCAAACGGTTGTCCGACCGCTTCGATCGCTTCGACGTTCTCACCGTTCAAGACGTCGAGCAACTGGCGGTGAATCATGTCGACACCGGCTTGAATCTGCTTGGCGTCGTCCGAATTCGCTTCGACTTGGAGCGCACGCTCAAAGTTGTCGATGAGCGGGATCAATTTCTCGACGACCGTCTGCGATGCGAATTTGACTCGTTTCGCGTTCTCTTCGTTCGTCCGGCGTCGGAAGTTGTCAAAATCCGCACGGATGCGGAGCTCGCTCGCCTTGAGCGCATCGATTTCTTTTTGTAAATCCGTCCCCTCAGAAGTTTCTTCCACAAACTCAACATTTGAAACCTCTTCAGCTTCTACCGTCTCTGTCTGTTTCGGATCAAAATCTTTTTCTTCGAGCACTTCTTCTGGCTCTGGCCCATTCTGTTTGTCAGTTGTCATAATGAGGCTCCTTTCCATCACTCTTCTAATTTCGTTCGCCTGAGCGCCTCAATGATTTGTCCCATCATCTGAACCCCGTGTCGATAATCCATCCGGGTCGGTCCGATCATCGCGATCGTCCCGAACGTCTGACCGTCGAGCGTATAGTCGGACGTGATGACGCTACAATTTTGAAGCGCGACGATGCCATTCTCGCTTCCAATGCTCACATAAATCTCGCGGTTTGGCAACGATTCGAGCCAGTCGGTCAACCGCTCCTGCTCGTCGATCCATTCAAGGAACGGACGCAACGTATCAAGCGTCTGGAACTCAGGTTGGTTGAAGATGTTCTTCTTCCCGCCTAAGTAGAGCGAAGCAGGATGTTGGACGCCGACGGTCGATTGAATGAGTTGCATCATGAACTCGAATTGTTCCTGATGCGCGAGTCGAAGCTTGGACACTTCTTCTCCGATCCGGAACTTCAGCTGACCGAGTGGAGTTCCTTTCAGACGATCGTTCAAGAAGCGGATCGTCTGTTCGACCAGGTCCGGCGCCATCGGAGAGTCGAATACGACCGTCCGATGTTCGACGTGGCCTTGATCGGTCACGATCAAGACGACGCCACGCCTTTCGTCGAGCGGCATCAAATCGATCCGGGCCAGCCGATTCATCTGGCTGTTCGGACCGAGCGCCACCGTCGTATAATTGGTCAGGTCAGAGAGTAGGTCGGCGGCTTGACGGATGAGCACTTCCGACTCTTGGGCCGAGGCACGTAGCCGCTCGCCAAGGCGATACGTCTCCCGCTCGTCGATGATTTTCGTCTCGACGAGATGGTCGACATAATACCGATAGCCGACTTCGGACGGGATGCGTCCGGCCGACGTATGCGGCTTTTCAATCAGACCCATATCTTCTAAATCAGCCATGTCGTTCCGAATGGTTGCCGAACTGAATGACAAGTCATCCCGCTTCGATAACGTTCGCGAACCGACTGGTTGGGCCGTTTGAATATAATCATCAATGATGGCTCGTAAAATGAGCAATTGTCTTTCTGTCAGCACAACGTCACTCCTCTCTGAAGGATTGGCCTCGCTTTATTAGCACTCATATTTACTGAGTGCTAATCACACTTCAAATATTATCATGTTCTCCATATTTGTCAATTCATTCGCATCATTTTTTCCAGTCCCATAGAGCCTTCCGGTATGCATGTTTCTTCAAGTTTCGGTATGATACGAATTGAGGTGATTAGATGTTTACAACACAACAATTTAACGTATTCACGCAAGACGGACTCGATGCCCGCATGGCAGGCATCCGCTCTGAGATTCAACCGCTGTTCCATCGTATCTATGAAGAGGTCGGTCCCCAACTCGAGGCCGATGTCGGTGTCCCGCTTTACTTGCATGTCGCCAAACATGCCCGTCGGACGGTCAATCCACCGAAAGACACGTGGATGGCGATCGGCCATGACAAACGCGGCTATAAGAAACATCCCCATTTCCAAGTCGGGTTATTCGACGACCGGGTCTTCGTCTGGCTCGCGTTCATCTATGAGATGCCGAACAAAGAAGCGATCGGCCGTCGACTCATGACGATCGACTTCAAATCAGAGTTCCCCGACTTCCATATCGCCGGGGACCATATGAAAAAAGACGCGTTCTTAATCGAGGATTCGTCAGCTGAATCGATCGAAGCGATCACAGAACGGTTCGCGACGGTGAAGAAAGCGGACTTCTTGATCGGTCGTCAACTTCCGGCCGATGCGTCGATTCTGCAAAACGAAGCCGCCTTCCTGGCGCTCGTCGAGGATACGTTCAGCCGGCTCATGCCGATTTACCGCGATCTTGTCTTATAACCAAAACAAGGGCGAACCCAATCCGGGTTCGCCCTTGTTTGTTATGACATCGATGTCTGTTCCGGTGAGTCGCTCATCCGTGCCTC
Organism: Exiguobacterium sp. s5; assembly: GCF_018618075.1. Classification (NCBI taxonomy): domain Bacteria; kingdom Bacillati; phylum Bacillota; class Bacilli; order Caryophanales; genus Exiguobacterium; species Exiguobacterium sp. s5. Next base: position 189,297 of record NZ_JACSLK010000003.1, read on the forward strand.
GCCGATGAAGGCAGCGAACGCCTCGTTGGCGAGCGGGAGCCCAGATTCGGTCAAGCGGACGTGTGTGTCCGTCGTCTCGATCAACCGTTTTGCCTCGAGTTCCGACAAGACATGCCCGAATACCGAACGCATCGACACACCATACTTCGACTCGAACGTCGCAAACGACACGCCTTGACGCATCCGGAGTCCAAGGAACAGTTCCTCTTCCATCTTCTCGACCGTCTCGAGCGTCGTCGTATTGCGAACCGGTAGCCCTTCCGCCTTGATATAGTGCGGAATCGGCGCGATGTTCGCCCGACGCTCCCCGTTCAAATAACTGTGCGCCCCAGCCCCGAAACCATAATACTCTTCGTTGCGCCAGTACACTTGGTTGTGACGGCTTTCGCGTCCTTCGAGGCTATAGTTCGAGATCTCATACTGTTTCAAGCCTCGACGTTCGAGCGTCTCCATCACTTTCAAGTACATCTCGACTTCGATATCCTCGCCCGGGAGGCGCAACTTCCCTTTCCGCTCTTGAATCGCGAACACGGTGTGCGGCTCGAGAATCAACGAATAGGAAGAAACGTGATGGATTGGGAGCTGGAACGCCAAGTCGAGGTCGCGCTCAATCTGTTCGAGCGTCTGTTCCGGCAAGCCGAACATCAAGTCGATCGAGATGTTATCGAATCGCTTCGCCGCTTCCGTCACGGTCGCGAACACGTCATCGGCCCGGTGTGTCCGTCCGATTCGTTCGAGTCCACCGTCATCGAACGTCTGGACGCCGAAACTGACGCGGTTGACCCCTCCATGTTTCATCGTATCGAGCTTCTCGGCGCTCACGAAGTTCGGATTCGCCTCGACCGAGTATTCGAGGTCTGGCGACGCGAGCGGGAGCAAGTGACGCGCGACCATGTCCATGAGACGTTTCATCTGCGCCTCATTGAGGGCGGTCGGTGTCCCGCCGCCGATAAAGATCGTCTCAATCGTATCGGTCGGGTATTGTTCGAGCGAGAGTTTGATTTCTCGTTCTAATGCATCTAAATAGTCATCAACCGGTTGGTTCTTCAAGAACACCTTGTTGAAATCGCAGTAATAACAAATATGTTCACAAAATGGAATGTGAAGATATACGGCTTTAGCCATGGCGGCCACCCCTTTCTTCTCTTCCATTTATAACGCTTTTCACGCCGTGACGCCACTCTGCACGTTCAATCGAACCGATGAATGAACAGACCACTCTTTAATTTCGGTTCGAACCACGTCGATTTCGGCGGCATTTGACCGCTCTCGTCGGCGACGCGCATTAGCTCTTCCATCGCCGTGGCGTGACACGTCAACACGACGACGTCATCACGTTCAGCCAAGTCGGCGAGGCGCGTCGGGGCATCTTTGCCGCCGATGAAATCGATTCGTTTGTCCGTCCGTACGTCTTTGACATGGAAATACGGCTCGAGCACATCCCGTTGCAACGTCGCGACGTCGAGTGCCGTCGTCGTCTGCCGTTTTTTGAGCATAAAATGCTCGCCCCGGTAAGACAAACCGAACGTGCCCCGTTCGTTCGGGACGTGTAAGGCAGGCACCGATTCAATCTCATACGAGAAAGCTAAACCGTCAAGCAACGCTCTGACTTCTTCTGGCGCCACATCGTTCAAAATGCGATGATACGGCAAAATCGTCAGCTCATCGCTCGGGAACAAGACGCCGAGGAAGTGGTCCCGCTCTTGTTTCGATTCCCCTTCATGGATCGGGCTCCGGGCGACGACAGCTGCGGCTTTGGCCCGGTGATGCCCATCGGCGATATAGATGGCCGGAATGCTGGCCCCGAGCATGATGACGCGTGCTTGATGCTTGGATGGCACGGCATAGCCTTCATGGATGACACCTTCACTGTCCGTGAAGGCAAACAACGCCTCTCCTGTCGTCGCGTCGTCCAAGATACGACGCAATCCTTCGTCCGGGACGTGACTCATCAAAATCGGGCCGGTGTGCGCTTTCGTCGCCGATACGTGTTCGACCCGTTCACGCTCTTTCACCTCACGTGTGTGCTCGTGGATTTTGATTCTTCCTGCCTCATAATCAGTCACCGAGAACGTGGCAACGAGTCCGGTCTGCACATGTCCGTGGTCGGTGAGCCGGTAGACGTAAAACCCATGTGTCCGCTCGGTCAATTCTGATTCATAGAGCCGTTCGAGCTCATGACGGGCTCTGCGTCCCCAGGCGTCGAGCGGCATGTCCGCCGTGAACAGTTCTGGTTTATCGACCGAAAGAAAAGAATCGGGACGCTGACCGACGTCTTCACGCGCCTGTTCGACAGTGACGATATCGTACGGGGCGGCAGCGACCGCCTCGGGGTGTTTCGGCATATACGGGGCAAACGGTTTAAATACGACCATGGTCATTCCTCCTTAAAATTCGCGGACGCGCATGACACCCTCGATGTCATATAGGGCATGCACGGATAACGTCTCATGTTTATGGTTGTCGATGTCGATCAACGTATAGGCCACATCGTTGCGGCTCCGGTTGACCATGTTATCGATATTGATTCCGTTTTCGGCGAGCCGGCTCGCGATTTGACCGACCATGTTCGGGACGTTCAAATGAAGTACCGCCAAACGCCGCTTCCCGACATACGGAAGTTCCGCGTTCGGGAAGTTGGCCGAGTTACGAATGTTACCGGTCTCTAAGTACAGTTTGAGCGTATCGACGGCTTGAATCGCACAGTTCACCTCAGACTCGTGCGTCGACGCCCCGAGATGCGGGAAGGCGACGACTTGCGGATGACCGAGCAGCGCCTGTTTCGGGAAGTCGGTGATGTACGTCGCGACGTTCTCATCGAGCGCCTCGAGCAAATCGGAATCGTTCACGAGCTCACCGCGGGCGAAATTCAAGATGGTGGCGCCCGGTTTCATCTGTTTGAACCACGTCGCATCGATCATGTGACGCGTGTCATCGGTGAGCGGCATATGAATCGACAGGATATCGACATCTGCGAGCAATTCGCTCAACTGCTTCGCCCGCTTCACTTGTTGCGAGATGTTCCACGCCGCGTCGACCGATAAATGCGGGTCGTAGCCGACGACGTCGATGCCAAGGTGGAGCAAGTCGTTGGCGAGCGACGCGCCGATCGCACCGAGACCGATGATCCCGACTCGCTTGCCTCTTAGCTCAGACCCGACAAAGCGCCGTTTCTCGTCTTCCATCGCCTGCTCGAGCGACGCCTGATCGGAAAACGTATGACCGTTGACCCAGTTCGTCCCTTCTAAAATCGGTCGAACCGACAACAGCATGCTGGCGAGCACGAGTTCCTTGACGGCGTTCGCATTCGCGCCCGGTGTATGGAACACGACGACCCCTTGACGAGCCAACCGTTCGAGCGGAATGTTGTTCACACCGGCACCGGCCCGGGCGATGGCCAGCAAATAAGGCGGGATGTCCGCGCCATGGACGTCATGACTCCGAATGACCCAGGCGTCGGCTTGCTCCGCATCATTGACGGCGTACTCGCTCGGTTCGAAGCGTCTTAGCCCGTCTTTGGCGATTTGGTTATACGTTTTTATATGAAACATCTTGTCCCTCCTGTTCAAACTCGTGCATCACGTCAATGAGACGCGTCACACCTTCAAGTGGCATCGCATTATAAAGGCTCGCTCGAAGACCCCCGACCGACCGATGACCCCCGAGCTCGATCAACCCGCGCATCTCCGCAAACTGCCGGAACGCTTCATCCGTCGCGTCATTTCCGCTCGTGAACGGGATATTCGTCAGCGACCGATCCTTGCCGGAGACGAGCGCGTGAAATACCGGTGACGTATCCAAGGCGTCATATAACAGCTTGCTCTTCTTTTCGTTACGGCGTTCCATCTCGTCGACGCCCCCTTCGGTCTCGACCCAAGCGAGAACCCGCTCAGCGACATATAAACTGAACGTCGACGGGGTGTTGAGTAGCGTGTCGACATGCTTGCTGTAAGCCAGATACGACGGCAAATCGCGCTCGGTGACCAAGTCACGACGGATGATGACAATCGTCAATCCGGCCGGACCGATATTTTTTTGGGCACCGGCGTACAAGAGACCATAGCGCTGTACATCGATCGCTTCCGCTAAAATGTTCGACGAGATGTCGGCGACGAGCGGGACGTTCGTATCCGGCAACGTCGTATAGCGCGTCCCTTCGATTGTGTTGTTCAACGTCACGTGAAGATAATCCACATCCTGAATATGTTCCGGCCACTCCGGGATTGTGTCGTAGTTGGATGACGCTGAACTACCGACGACGATGACGTCACCGAAGTGTTTTGCGTCATTGATCGCTTTCTTCGACCATGTCCCACTGTCGAGATAGGCGAAGCGACCCGATTCCCGCAGGTTCATCGGCACCATTGAAAATTGAAGCGTCGCCCCACCTTGAAGGAACAGGACGGCGTAATCGTCTGGAATCTGCATCAATCGCCGCAGTCTCGTCTCGAGCTGCTCGACGATCGTCGCGAACGTGTCGGAGCGGTGGCTCATCTCGACGATGGACACCCCTTGTTTATAGGAAAGAAATTCGGCTTGCACTTCTCGTAAGACAGGTTCTGGCAATACGCCCGGCCCTGCTGAAAAATTATATATCGGCACCGCCACTCCTCCTCTATTTATCTGTAAGTGGGTACTATTCCGTACCTGGACCACCGAATCCTGCCAAATGCGAAAAAAACGCCCTCATCCGTAGATAAGGGCGAACGATTATTCTTCGTCCATCGACAAGACGGACATGAACGCTTCTTGCGGCACTTCGACAGAACCAACCATCTTCATGCGCTTTTTACCTTCTTTTTGTTTCTCGAGCAATTTACGTTTCCGTGAGATATCGCCGCCGTAACATTTGGCGAGGACGTTTTTACGGAGCGCCTTGATCGTCGAACGGGCCACGATCTTCGTTCCGACCGCTGCCTGAATCGGCACTTCGAACTGCATACGCGGAATGAGCGCCTTCAATTTCTCAACGATGACCTTCCCACGTTCGTAGGCGAAATCGCGGTGCACGATAAAGCTGAGCGCATCGACAAGTTCGTTGTTGAGGAGGATATCCATCTTGACGAGGCGTGACGGGCGATAACCAATCAAGTCGTAATCAAGCGACGCATATCCTTTCGTGCTCGACTTCAACTGGTCGAAGAAGTCATAGACGATTTCACTGAGCGGGATGTCATACGTGATTTTGACACGCGTCGTATCGATATATTGCATGTCGATGAAACTGCCGCGCTTCTTCTGACAAAGTTCCATGATGGCGCCGACATAGTCGTTCGGTGTCATGATGGCCGCTTTGACGTAAGGCTCTTCAATCGACTCGACTTTTTGTTGTTCCGGCATTTTTGACGGGTTATCGACATGGATGACGTCGCCGGCCGTCGTTGTGACGTGATAGATAACCGATGGCGCCGTCGTGATCAAGTCGATCCCGAACTCACGCTCGATTCGCTCTTGAATGATTTCCATGTGAAGCATGCCGAGGAATCCGCTGCGGAATCCGAAACCAAGTGCTTGTGACGTCTCCGGCTCGAATTCGAGCGCCGCGTCCGATAACTGAAGCCGTTCGAGCGCTTCACGTAAATCGTTATATTTGGCGGCATCGATCGGATACAGACCACAGTACACCATCGGGTTCATTTTCCGGTAGCCCGGGAGCTGTTCCGTCGATGGATTTTTAGCGAGCGTGATCGTATCACCGACGCGGACGTCGCCGACCGTCTTGATTGACGCCGATAACGTACCGACATCACCGACGTTCAGTTCCTTCACCGAGACCGGTTTCGGTGTCGAGACGCCGAGATCCGTCACGTCGAACGATTTGCCGGTCGACATCATTTGGACTTTGTCCCCGACTTTGACCGAACCGTTGACGATTCGGATCGAGGCGACGACGCCACGATAGGCGTCATAATACGAGTCGAAGATAAGTGCTTGGAGCGGTGCCGATGGGTCACCGGTCGGTGGTGGAACGAGTTCGACGACTTGCTCGAGAATCTCTTCAATCCCGATTCCCGCCTTGGCAGAAGCCGGCACAGCGTCACTAGCGTCAAGTCCGATCACATCCTCAATTTCTTGACGGACGCGTTCGACGTCAGCCGATGGCAAGTCGATCTTGTTGATGACCGGGATGATTTCAAGGTCGTTATCAAGCGCGAGATAAACGTTCGCGAGTGTCTGAGCTTCAATCCCTTGAGCCGCATCGACGACGAGGACCGCCCCTTCACAGGCTGCGAGCGAACGCGACACTTCATATGTGAAGTCGACGTGTCCCGGTGTATCGATCAAATGAAGGATGTACTCTTCGCCATCTTTTGCGGTATAGTTCAATTTAACGGCGTTCAATTTGATTGTGATCCCACGTTCCCGTTCGAGATCCATCGCATCAAGCGTCTGTTCTTTCATTTCACGCGCTGTGAGCGCACCAGTTCTCTCGAGAATCCGGTCAGCGAGTGTCGACTTCCCATGGTCGATGTGGGCGATGATGGAAAAGTTCCGTATTCTCTTCTGACGATTCTCTAATTCTTGTTTGTTCATATATGGGTTCACCTATCCTTCTCATGCATACCGTGTCATTATATCAAAATCCTAAGTTAATGTGTACGACCTACTACAACAATACCACATATAGTTTTCAGAATAATCATCAAGTGGTTGCTTTTCGAATAACCGTTTGCTACAATTGTGCTTGTTCTGTTGAATGATTACTTGAAGTAATGAGAACATACACTTTCTTGTTTCAGGAGGTGAAATAACATGGCAAATATCAAATCAGCAATCAAACGTGCAAAAACTTCTGAAAAGCGTCGCGTAGCGAACTCGCAAGAGAAAGCAGCAATGCGTACAGCAGTAAAACGTGTTGATACTCTCGTTGTAGAAGGTAACAAAGAAGCGGCTCAAGAAGCTTTCGTCCTCGCTACGAAGAAAATCGACAAGGCTGCAGCAAAAGGTCTAATCCACCAAAACAAAGCAGGTCGTGACAAATCACGTCTCGCAGCTCGCATCGCAGCTCTCTAATTAGAGACTAAAACGAAACAGCCGCCTCCATTAGGAGCCGGCTGTTTTTTCGTATTTCATCACATAATGGGGTCCAATCCCTGGAATGTCGAACGCGTCACCGACCGTCACCAATCCGTTCCGTTCATAGAACCGGACGGCGATCGCTCGAGCGTTGCACCACCACGAATCACTGACCGCTTCATGCAACGCCTGTAAAAAGGACGAGCCAATTCCTCGGCCAGCAAATGCCGGGTCCGTTGCCATCCCTCTAAGCTGATACGGCACCGTCTGACCGTCGAAGTCACGCCCCACTTCCATCACGGTCGCAATCGACACGACACGACCGTCTTCGACCCAGGCATAGTGGCGTGTCGTCTCGGCGTCATCCCCTTCAAAATAACATGTCTCGACCGCCTGTCCCGGCCGTAACACGTCATGCCGGAGCGGAATCACGTCCATGAGTCTCACTTCCTGTAATCCCATGTCTTCACCTCACAGTAACGTTAATTGGCAGACGAGTGTGTCGAAGACGATTTGCTTGTCGCCCCGTCCCGTCTTCATCGCCTCGTCCGCATCGGCAATCATCGTCAGCGCCCGGGCGAGCTGGGCCTCTGAGAAATTCCGGCTCGCTTGTGAGGCGAGTTTTACCGTATATGGATGCGCCCCGATTTTCGAGGCGATCTGCTTCTCGCCATAACCTTTCTCGGTCAACTGTTTGGCCAGATACATATTCCGGTACTGCCGGGCGAGGAGCGACAACAGACCAATCAATTCCTGCCCCTGTTTCTCCAAGTCCCGTACAAGCCGAAGCGCAGCATCCGCACGTCGGGCCACTAAAAACTCGGATAGCTGGAATACGTTATCCTCGAGCGTCCGTGGGACCAAGTCGTTGACGATTTCCATCGGGATGTCGGCGCCTTCACTCGCATAGAGTTGTAACTTCTCAAGCTCGCGCACGAGTTTTCCCCAATCGTCCTGACAGAGGAACAACAGACGCTCGACGGTCGCCCGCTCCATCTTTTGACCACGACGATTCAATTCGTCGCCGACGTAACGCATTAATTCGGATTGGCTCGGTTTTTTCGCTTCGAGGACGATGGCCCGTTCTTTCAGGCGTTTGACAACTTTTTTTCGTTCATCGAGTTTTTCCGCTTCAATGACAAAGACGAGCACAGAGTAAGGCGCCGGTTGTAACGCGTAATCCGTCAAGCGCTCGACGTTTTGTTTCTGCTTTTCTTTCGCCCCCGTCAAAAACTGGGCATGTTTGACGATGACGGTCCGATACTCACTGAAAAAAGGTACTGTCTCCGCTTCATCAAGCGCCGTATCGAGTGACGTCTCGTGCAAGTCGAGCTGCATGACATCAAATTGATCACCAGACGGGTTGGCGGCTTTGATGATTGCCCGTTCCCACGTCTCTAGTAAATATTTCTCTGTCCCAAATAGGACGTACACGTTCGACAACTTTCCGTTATGCAGCCACGGTTCATTCAAAACACACACCACTTTCACAATTTATTCTTATCTAAACATAGATTATCCTTCACTGATTCGCTATACTTAGGACGGAACCATTTCAAGGAGGGACTCACTATGCATATTAACTCTGTTCGCCCACAAAGCGAAAACCCGTTCGAGAACGACGTGCAGTGCAAACGTAACGATGCCATCGATTCAGCTATCGGCTTCATCGTCCCGTTCGGCTTTTTCTTCACCATCTTCGCGATCGGTGTCCTCATCAAGTTCTTGAGCTTATAAGTCAGTCAGAAAGCGATTGCCCCGGGGGAGCAATCGCTTTTTTAGTTTATCATAGATTTCTTGGAGTGACCCCCCTCGTTACGATCCCGCGACAGCGATTTCGTTCACAGACGACCATCCCGTCCTCGTCCGTCCGCAATAACCGTCTTCCTTCGATTCGCTCTAACGTGTCGGGGTGGGGGTGACCGTAGCGATTGTTCGCCCCGACGCTGACGACAATCCATTCCGGATCGACCCGCTCAATCAACTCACGACTCGAGGATGAGTCCGCCCCGTGATGTCCGAGCTTGAATACATCGACATCGACGGTGGGGATCATCCCTTCCCGTCTGTCCGGTAAGTCTCCGGTCAATAAATAAGTGAGGTCCCCGACTTTCATGAACAGTGACACCGAGTTCGCATTCTCATCCTCTCCTGACTCGTCCGGGGCGACGACCCACATCCACGGGTACGGCCTGTCCCCGCTCGACAGGAGCCGGACCGGGACTTGATAGGCCGCCAGCTCGGCCAGTAACTCGTCTCGTTTGCCTTGACCCGCTACTTCCGCCGAGAGCCACACCTCATCTACTTCGATGGACGAGAGCAAACCGGACAGTCCGCCGACGTGATCATGATCGGCATGGGTGAGCAGCAAGAAATCGAGACGCGTCTCCCCTCGCTTCCATATATACGGGGCGACGACATCCGCTCCCGGATCATACGTGGACCGTTTCGATTCCTTCGGGTCTTGAAACACTCCGCCGACATCGATGACCCCGGTCACATCACCATACTCGACGACGATGGCATCGCCCTGCCCGACATCCAAAAATGTGACGCGTGGCTGTTCGGTCCATTCCAACGAGACGTGAAGGAAGAAAAGGGAACTGATGGCCAGCGCCCAGCCCGTCCAGCGCTTCCATTCGAGTAAGATCAACCCACCCCACAGCACGGCAGCGAGCGTTACAGCGTGCCAAAACGTGAACTCGTGCAACGGGAGCCACGGCTGCCAGTCATGGTGCAGTTGGAACGTCCCGTTCAACCCGTCGAGGACCGGATAGAGGAGTGGTTCGGCCGTCGGTACGAGGTACGAGAGCAGTGTGATCGGGATGATGAACCAAGAGATCAACAGCCCGACGAGCACGTTATATACCGGTGCCAACATCGATAAAATTGGTTGCACGGGCCATAGGAAGATGAGACCGAACCATTGCGCATAGATGGCCAATCCGAACGGCCCCTTCCAAATCGACCGGGTCACGAGCAAAAATAGCGTCATCGCGACCGTCAATTGAAACCCTAGATTCCAGAACAGATAAGGTTGCACGGCGAGTAGCATCGCGGCACACCAACTCAGTAACCGAATCGGGTCACGGACACGGTAGCCGAACAGCGACAACCCGAGCAACAGATCGGCGACGAGAACGGCCCGTGCGACCGGTGGCGAAAACCCGGTCAGCCAGCCGAACAGCGTGACCGCGGCGATGATGAGTTGCGTCTTCGTCTCCTGACGAAACGGCAAACCGCGCATCAGCCAACGGAACGCCAAAACGAGGAGCGCGATATGTGACCCGGAGATGACGAGCAGATGAAGCAGACCCGTGACCCGGTAAGAGAACGAGGTGTCCTCATCGAGCAATCGGCTCTCCCCAAACAATAACGCCTCCATATATAGCGCCACATCTGGTCGATACGTCGCCTCGATTCTCGCGAGCTGCCGTTCTTTCCAGCGGAGCATCCGCCCCGCTATCCCGTCACTCGGACGACACGCCTCGATGGCGACGTCACTCCCTTTGAACGTCAGACCGGCTCCGAGCGCCCACGCCGCCTCATTAAATCCGCCCGTATTACGCAGCGGTGCGAACGGGGTTTGCGTGAACGTGACGAGGCACGTCTCTCCGGGACGACCGAGCGCGAGGTCACGACCGGTCAACACACCTTCCGTGCCGTCGATTTGTCCATACAGTCGCGCTGATAGTCCGTTGTCCCGCCGGCTCTCGATGGCGAACAGATAGGGCCCGTCCTCCGGCAACGGTTCGGCGTCAGGACGTACGAACACGAACAGGACGAGCAGGACGGCGCCGATATGCGTATAGACGGATTGACCGCGACAGGTGAACGCGATGGCGACAGACAACAGGAGGCAGAGGGCGACCGACCCGTACATCCCGGCAATCAATAGGCTGATCGGCAATAGTGGATACAGCGGCATGTCACGGGACCAATAAATAGCCTTCCATGCTTTCTAACGTCTTCTCCCCGAATCCTTTGACGTTGCCAATCTCTTCGTATGACTTGAACGGCCCATGTTGTTTCAAATGATTGAGAATCGCCTCGGCTTTGGCCGGGCCGATGCCCGGTACGGTCATCAGTTCGTCCTTCGTCGCACTGTTGACATGGACCCCGTTCGTCCCCCCGCTCGCTTCTTCAGCGGCCGGCACAACGACCGTCTCCCCTTTTTTCGGGACGCTCACTTTCGTCCCATCGACGAGCAGTTGGGCCAAGTTCAATTGTTCGGGGTCGGCCTCATCCGTCAAGACAGCGAGTGACAACACGTCACCGACACGCGCCCCTTGTGGCATCGTATACATGTCCGGTGCCTCGACCGCCCCGGTCACATAGACAACGATTTCGGTCGGGACGCTCGGCTCGACTTCCGGTTCGGGTGTCGCAACGAACTGTTCGACCATCGGCGTCTCCGGTTCTTTCGAATAAAACATATAGCCCACCCCGATAAACAGTCCGATCAGCAGCACGACGACATATCGTTTCCACTTCTCCATACGTCCCCTCCTCGAGCGAGTCTTTTCTATAGTATGAAGAAACGTTGTCATCTGTGCCGAGGCCGAACTCGTCGTTTTCCACGCGCCTATCGGACGAAGGCATCCGCTTCCCGTACATAGCGAGACGACAAAAAAGAGACAAGCCGAAACTTGTCTCAGTGCTCTTCAAAATGTTGGACTTGGCTCGCGAGTGCCGCGGCTTGTCCTTCTAACTCTTGCATCAAGGCGAAAATCTGATCGAAGCTCGCTTGCTGTTCTTTCATCGAGGCTGCGACTTCTTCGTTCCCCGCCGCAAGTTCCTCGGTGACACCGCTCACTTCCTCGACCCGTTTCAAGACGTTCGTCACTTCCGAACTCGACGCGACCATCTCGCGTTCAATCGTACTGACAAACGAGGCGACGTGGTCCGTGCGGTCATGGATTCGATTGAACGCCTGCTTCGTCATTCCGAACGCCTCGAGCTGTGCCGTCTGTTCCCGACTCGACTCTTCGACCATGTCCGTCAAGCGGACGACCTCGTCCCGGATCGTCTGGACGACACCAAAGATGGAACGTGTCGCGACGTTGCTCTCCTCTGCCAATTTCTTCACTTCGCTGGCGACGACTGCAAAACCTCGTCCTGCCTCCCCTGCCCGTGCAGCCTCAATGGCCGCATTCAAGGCGAGCAAGTTCGTCTGGGCGGCGACATCTTCCACGAGCTTCGCCATTTTTTCGATTTCTTCTGTTTTCCGGGCGAAATCATCCATCCGGTTGACGAGCGATGCGTTACGTTCGCTCGAACGTGCTAAAATCGCTTCCTGGTCCGTCAACGTCTCGATGCCGGCTGCGACTTCGCGTGTCATCTCAGACGTCTGTTCGGTCGTCTGCTTCGTCTGGTTCAAACTTGTCTCGAACGAGGTCGCCATGATGCCGACCGATTCAAGTGTCTCTTGCAGTTCGGTCGCAATCGACTGGGCCCCGTTCGCCATCTCATCGACGGCATTCGTGATGTTCGATGTCGTACTGACCACGGCCTCGTTCTCAGCTGCCGCCGTCTCTGTCATATCGTTCACTTTCATCGACGTGACACGGATGGAACCGATGACCGTCTGGAGCGACATCGTCATTTCCCGCATCGCTCGTTCTAAGCGTCCGATTTCATCACGTCGCGTCGAATCCGGCAGCGTGATCAATCGTCCGGCCGCGATCGCTTCCGCTGCCTCGACGTTACGTTCGAGCGGGTGGGTGATCGAGCGGGCGAAGAAGAAGTTGTATACACTGAGCGCGACGATGACAAAGACCGTCAACAATACGGACACGAGCAGGAGACGTTTCGTCTCACTCGCCGCCTCGGCTTGTAACGCCTCGTAGAATGTTCCATTTTTCAAGAGGAGCGTATTCACATCGTTCAATACCCCTTCAAGCTTCGCCGCTTGAATTCGGGCGGCGATTCCGCCGGCCTCGGCCGCCTCGACCTCCGCTCCGATCCGCTCGTATTTCATCGTCGCGCGTTCGAGGTGGTTCGCAAATTCAGGAATAAGATACGTTTGTTTCAATGTCGTAAACGTCTCCGTGTTTGTCGTCCGAATCCGCTCGAGCTGTGTGAGCGTCGATTGACTCATCTGCTCACCGAGCGAGGTCCAAAGGGACTGCTCCTGCAAGAGCGACGTCTCGAGTTGGGACAACTCAATCATCTGGGTGCCGTACTGCTCGTTATAAGTTTGCAGACGATTCAACGTCGACAAGACATAACTCATCATCAAGACAATCAATAAGACCGTGAACACGGTCGAAAAGATGAACCGTTTCCGTAAGCTCATTTCAGCGTCCCCTCCATCAACTGTTTCTGAAACGCCTCGAACCGTTTTGTCTCGTCGTCATCCCATTGGACACGACGAAGAGCGGCCAAACCGACACCGCCTTGATCGATCCCGAGTTCGACGTGAGCGTTGAACGCCTTCGCTTCGACCCGATCCGCGATTTCGACGATGGCCAAATCGACTTGTTTCAACATCGACGTGATGACCGCGTCCGGTGCGATCATCGATTGGTCGCTATCGACGCCAATCGCTTTCACGCCGTTCCGTTCCGCTGCTTCTAAGACACCGACCCCTGTCAGTCCTGCAGCGGCGTACAGCACGTCCGCTCCGGCTTCAATCTGTTTCTCTGCCAACTTACGTCCGATTTCAGGCGAGGCAAAATCGTTGGCGTAATCGACGAGCATCGTTACGTCTTCATTCACGCCTTTTGCACCGAGCTCGAAGCCGGTCCCGAATTTTTGAATCAGCTCGTTGTCGACACCCCCGATGAAACCGATTTTATTCGATTCCGTCTCGAGCCCCGCGACTGCCCCGGCGAGTGCACTGCCTTCCGTCTCTTGGAACGTCACCGAGATGACGTTCGGTAACGTCGATACGGCATCAATCAACGCGAACTGTTGCTCTGGATGTTCGGCCGCCACCGCTTCAAGATCCGTCTGACATGCGAAACCAAGACCGATGATAACATCATGTCCGTCCGCGACGAGCTGTTCGAACCCCGCTTTATACGTCTCCGTCTCGGCAAGCTCGCGATAGTCGACGAACCATTTCCCTGTCTCCCGGAGTTGCCCCATGCCGCGCATCGCCGCGTCGCTGAACGATTGGTCCCCGAGACCAACATCGGACAAGACGACGCCCATCGATTGACGTGTTTCCACGGTTTGTTCCGGTTGATCGATGACAGACTGACAACCGGGCAACCAAGTCACACATGCGGCCAACAAGCCGATGATGAGTGATTTCTTCATAATAGCTACTTCCTCTCTCTAATGGTCTGACATCTCCCTTATCGTCAGAAACCAATCGAGTTTGAAGTCTTTCCTTTCAAATTTAGGGCAATCCGTGCGAAACAAAAGAGCCACAGACGATTGTCTGCGGCTCTCGGCTCACTCTTCCGTCGCGACGAACGTCGATTCGCTCAATTCGCGATTCGCGCTCGGTTGGACGTTGCCTTTTCCGGCAAAATTGTCGAGTAAATCTTTCATGTCGATTCCTGACGACGCTTTGAGCGTCTGTTGGAGCGATGCCATCAAGTCTGTGGCGTAGCCTGTGACTTTGCCGGCACCCCCATCTTTGCCGCTGCCCGTATCGACGACCGTAATCTTGTCGATATTGCCAAGCGGTGCTGCAATCTGTTTCGCATAATCCGGAAGCATCTTGACGACCATGTCGAGAATGGCAGCCTGTCCATACTGTTCGAACGCTTCGGCGATTTTTTGTTTCGCTTCGGCTTCGGCGAGACCCGTCAAGCGGATAATCTCGGCTTCGGCTTCCCCTTTGGCCCGTTCCGAGTCCGCTTCGGCCACACCGGCGAGACGGACGCGTTCGGCGTCAGCTTTCGCTTCAGCTTCGATACGATATTTCTCGGCATCGGCCGAGGCGATTTGACGCGCCTTGTCGGCTTCTGCTGACTGTTCGATCGCATAGCGGTCGGCGTCGGCCTTTTTCTTCACTTCTGAATCGTATTGTTTCTCACGACGCATGATTTCTTTCTCTTCGAGCTCGATTTGCTTTTGACGCTCGATGATTTGGACTTGCATCTGTTGCTCGGTGACTTCTTGTTTGGCGCGGGCTTCTTCAAGTTCATACGCTTGGTCGGCCCGGGCCTTGGCGACGTCTTGCTCACGACGATAGGCGGCGATGCGGAGCTGGTTCTCTTTCTCGGCTTCTGCGATTTCCGAAGCTCGTTCGAGTTCAGCTTTCTTCGCGTCTTTCATCGCTTCTGCTTGTTTGATGCGTGTCTCTTTGTCCGCTTCGGCCGTTGCGATATCAGCATCGCGTTTCACTTGCGCGATTCGTGGTTTCCCGAGTGATTCGAGATAGCCGTTCTTGTCACGAACATCTTTAATCGTGAACGACACGATGACGAGCCCCATTTTCGCCAAGTCTTGTGAGGCGACGCGTTGGACTTCTTGTGAGAACTTATCACGGTTCTTATAAATCTCTTCAACTGTCATTGAACCGAGGATGGAACGGAGGTGACCTTCGAGCACTTCTTTCGCCTCGTTCTCGCGTTCGATTTTCGGTTTGCCGAGGAACTGCTCGGCCGCCGTGGCGATCTCGCTGATCGAGCCACCGATTTTGATGATGGCCGTACCGTCCGCCATGACCGGTACGCCCTGCTCGGTGTACACTTCCGGCGTCGTTACTTCAAGTTTGCTCGAAAGAAGGCTGAGCGGTTCCGCTTGCTGGAACACCGGCAAGACGAACGTTCCGCCCCCCCGGATAATCTTTACACGGTTGCCCGACGCGTCGCTATGGACGTTCTTTTTCCCTAAGTAGCTGCCGGTGACGATGAGCGCCTCATCTGGTCCGACCGTGCGATACTTCAACACGAAGACGAAAATCAAGGCGAGCAAAATCACCCCGACGATAATACTGGCTAATATGGCTGTGCTCATAAGTTAAAACTCCTTTCGGATTGTCGGCTCGTCATATTCCATGACGACCGCAATGTTTCGTTCGACTTCGATGATGATGACCCGTCGATCACTCGGAATCGCTTTGCCGTCCACACTTTGAGCCGTCTTTAAAATCGAACCGATGACCGATTCGACGAGTACTTCCCCGTAACCGCCTTCCGGAACGGGGACGGTCAACCGTCCGACAAGTCCGACGAGCGATTCATCGGTCATCCCGATCGATTCTTCCGCGTTCGATAACGGCAATAGGACGAATAAGTACAGGAGCGTCGTGAGCGCGAACGATCCGACGAGTGCGACGGCGAGCCCGATCATCGGGGACACATGGGCGAGCGCGTTCAAAATGAGGCCGATGCCCGCACCGAGTGCTAAAAATGACAGGATGACCGCTGGATTGAACCAACCATCGAATAAATCAAACGCATCTGAAAATAACATGTACAAAAATGTACCGAGACCGGCGATGATGAGTACCCACCAATACAGCTGATCTAACGATTCCATTACCACTCCTCCTCGGCGCGACGCTGTCGTTCATAGGAAAGAACACGACGCAAATGTTCGACTTCGAGTGCGAGTGCTTGCTCGATCGTGTCCCATTCGGACAAAGGCCGGGTCGGTTGATCGACCACCTGCCGCACACGTCCTAACGTCTGTTCGAGACGCAAGCGGTCGTAGCGATCGACCGCTTCCGCTCGCTCTTGTCGCAATAGCGATAAAAAATGATCGACTTCCGCTTGCAGCGCAATGATTTGTTCGGTCGCCGCGGCCGACGATTCTTGCATCAGCAGGCGACGCACCCTGACTTGATGGGCGATCAGCTTCGCAATCCTAGCCTCTAGCTCGAGAATATGTTTATAGAGAGATCCCGCCTCATCTTCATCCGTGTCATCGCGCCACCACATCTCCGACTCACCTCACTTCTTTCTTTACTCACTTGTCTATACGTTTAGAGCGAAACTTTGGTTTCAAAATATCTAAAAAAAATGTAAGATTGATTTGCTAGAGTTAGAAAGGAAGTGCTCACGTTGGGCAATCAAGTCATCAAATTGTCGACCGCGGCCCAAGAAGAACTCATCGCGAGTTATCGGGCCCACGCGGTCAATCCACCGCCCCATGCACGATTCAGTGCCAAAACACCTCAGTGTGTGATTACGGTCTACAATTCGGGTAAAGTCATGTTCCAAGGACGCGAGGCCGACAGCGAGGCCGCAAAATGGGGAACGAGTATAAAGAAAGAACCAAGTGTGCCTAAAACCGTTCTACCGGAAGGCTTTTCGGACTGGTCTGTCATCGGGAGCGATGAAGTCGGAAAAGGAGATTATTTCGGCCCGCTCGTCGTCGTCGCCGCCTATGTGCCGAAAGAGAAAATCGCCCTTGTCAAAGAGCTCGGGGTCAAAGACTCAAAACTATTGTCCGATACAGAGATCGTCCGCATCGCCAAAGATTTACATGTTACCATCACCTATCAGAAAGCGACGCTGCACAATCCGGCGTATAATAAGATGCAGCGGACGATGACACAAGGTAAAATGACGGCCATCGCTCATAATGCCGCCTTGTCGGCCTTATTACAGAAGCTCGATGCGACACCGGACGCGATTTTAATCGATCAGTTCGCTGAAAAGAACGTCTATTACAACCATTTGCGATCTGAAAAGGCGGTCGTCAAAGACGACGTCTATTTCTCGACGAAAGCGGAAGGACTGCACGTCGCCGTGGCCGCCGCCTCGATCCTCGCCCGGGCCTTGTTCTTAAAAGAAATGGACAAGTTAAGCGCGACACTCGGGGTCACGTTACCGAAAGGGGCCGGTGCCAAAGTCGATCAAGTCGCTGCCGAGTTGATCATCCGTTACGGTCAAGAACGTTTGAACGAAGTGGCGAAAGTCCACTTCGCCAACACGAAGAAAGCGATCCGTTTGAGTGAGCTGAAACGATAGTCCTCACTTCGAAGATATGGTATATTAATTTTAGGGTTTAATGAACTTAAAAATTTTTGGAGGATAGCGT
This sequence comes from Exiguobacterium sp. s5, assembly GCF_018618075.1. NCBI lineage: Bacteria > Bacillati > Bacillota > Bacilli > Caryophanales > Exiguobacterium > Exiguobacterium sp. s5. Next base: position 207,264 of record NZ_JACSLK010000003.1, read on the forward strand.
TCATGTTGCATTATAAAACGTACACTTTAAGCGACGACCATCCTTGGGTCATCTTCATCCATGGCGCGGGTGGAAGTCTGTCGCATTGGTATCGTCAAATTCGGCCGTTCAAAAAAAAATATAACGTGCTCTTGCTCGATCTCCGTGGACACGGCGGCTCGTACAACGAAGAACAGTCGTTGAACCAACCGCTGAACGCATATACGCTCGACGTCGTCGTCGAAGACGTCGTCGAAGTCATGGATCATTTGAAGATTGAAAAAGGACATATGGTCGGCCTGTCGCTCGGGACAATCGTCATCCAGGCGATGTTCGAGCACCATCCGGAACGAATCGCTTCCGTCGTGCTCGGTGGGGCCATCGTCAAGTTCAACGTCCGCTCGACGTTGTTGATTCGACTTGGCAGTCTCGTGCAGAGCTTCGTGCCGTACATGTGGCTGTATCAGTTGTTCGCGTGGATCTTGCTACCAAAAAAACGTCATAAAAAATCACGGATGATGTTCGTCCGCGACGCGGCCAACCTATGCCAGCGCGAGTTCATCCGCTGGTTCAAGATGACCGAGAATATGAATCCGTTGCTTCGTCACTTCTCGTCAATCGAGACGAACGTACCGATTCTCTATATTATGGGTGATGAGGACTACATGTTCCTCGAAGCTGTCGAACGGACCGCGAAACATCAACCGACGGCTCGCGTCCAGGTCGTCTCGGACTCGGGTCATGTCGTCAACGTCGACCAACCCGATCACTTCAATTCGATCTCGATGGCGTTCATCGATCAACAAGTCGGCTCACTCGCCGCCAGCACATCTTAAAGAAAGACGGTCCTGCACGGGGCCGTCTTTCTTTTTGAGCGGTTTTCAATTTTTTTCAAATAAATTTTCAGAAAATATTGATTATTGAAAAATATCGTGTTACTCTTAGACAAATCTTAACAAACGGAGGAGCTGGCACTGATGAAAACCCATGCACAACACGGCCTACTGATTATTATTCGACTGAGGGACTGAAAATCGACTCGATGACCGAGACGAATTTTTGGGCCCTTGTTTCGATGGTTTCGGACGAGGCGCTCATGGTTTGACCGACGCGCCTATCCAATCTGGATAGGTTTTTTTATTGGAACGATACACATAGAGGAGATGATGGAAGTGAAACAGTACGCAATGGATCGGATGATCAAAATATCAGCAGGAATGGCAAGCGCCGTCCTCGTCACGCTCGGGGTCGGACTCTTGATTGAAACGATTGGGAAGATGGCCGGCATCGAGACACTCGTCTTGATCGGGCAAGTCGCGAAATCGTTGCTCGCCCCGGCACTCGGTGCCGGTGTCGCCTACCAGCTCGGCGGCAATACCCTCGTTTTGTTCAGTGCGATGATTGCGGCAACCGTCGGTGGTGCGGCGCTCCAACCGACCGAGAGCGGGCTCGTGCTCGTACCTGGTCAACCGATCAGTGCTTTAATCGCGGCCGCGGCTGCAGTTTGGCTTGGTAAACGTGTCCTCGGCAAGACGAAGTTCGACATGATGGTCGTCCCGGTCACAGCCGTCCTCGGCGGCGGGATCGTCGGGGTCGGGGCAGCCGCCGTCACGACACCGCTCATCAACTCGATCAGTGCGAGCATCACCGCATCGGTCAATACGTCTCCAATCGCGACATCGCTCGTCATCGCGCTCGTCTTTAGCGTCATGCTCATGTCGCCTGCTTCATCGGCCGCACTCGCCATCGCGCTCCAGCTCGACCCGGTCGCCAGCGCCGCCGCGTTGATTGGATGTACGGCCCAGTTCGTCGGCTTCACCCTTATGGCGTATCGCCAAACGGATCCGGGCGGGTTGGTCGCCTCGTTTTTCGTCACACCGAAAGTGCAGTTCCCGAACGTCGTCAAAAACCCTCGCGTCGTCATGCCACCTTTTATCGCGGCGATGATCAGCGCTCCGATCGCGACGCTCGTCTTCTCGCTCGAGGTCCCGTATGAGATCGCAGGGCTCGGCCTCAACTCGTTGATCGCCCCGCTCAACATCCTTGCCGCGCAAGGAATGGACGCGTTCCTCATCTTCGTCGGAACGGGTGTCGTCCTCCCGGCCGTCATCACGCTCCTGTTGTATAAAGTGACATGCCTCGTCGGTTGGACGAAGTTCGGCGACTTGGCTCTCGAGGTCCAGTAAACTCAAAAAAGGTGTCCACACGGGGTGGACACCTTTTTTAGGTTAGGCGCGAACTTCTGCGCCGTGGGCCGCTTGAACGGCCGCAAGGATTGCTTCATACGACGCCGTCACTTCTTCATCTTGAAGCGTCCGCGTCGGGTCTTGATATTTGAGCGAGAAGGCGATCGATTTTTCATCGTCTCCTACGTTCTCCCCGACATAGACATCGAACAAGGCGAGGTCGATCAAGAGCGGTCCGGCAGCCTGTTTAATCGTTGCTTCGACTTGACCCGCCGGGATATCCCGCTTCAAGACGAGTGCCAAGTCGCGTGAGATCGATGGGAAACGTGGCACATCTTCGTAGACGAGTTGTGCCGTCTGATGCAACACATCCAAGTCGAGCTCGAATACGTACACTTCTTTCAAACCGTAAGTTTCTTTTGACACGCCCGGATGGACTTGTCCGACATAGCCGATGACACGTCCGTCCGCGAGGACGTTCGCAGTCCGGCCCGGATGCATATCCGCAATCGTCGCCGCCTCATACGTCGCGTCGATGCGAAGTGCATGCAACAGCGTATCGACGATGCCTTTGGCAACAAAATAGTCGACCGGGACACGTGTGCCTTGCGAGCGATGGTCGTACCAAAGCCCCGTCAATACACCAGCGACACGTTCCGTTTCGCGTGGTAACGTCTCGCCTTCTTCCACGTAGACGCGTCCTGTTTCATACAAGCGCACGTTCGCTTGTTGGCGTGACGTGTTGTATCGCGCCGCTTCGAGGAGACCTGGGACGAGAGAGGTCCGGAGCACTGAGCGCTCTTCGCTCATCGGCATCGCCAAGTTAACTTTGTCCGAGCCTTCCCCACTGAAGCGTGCGGCGTGTCCGACGCTCGTGAGCGAGTACGTGATCGCTTGCGACAATCCTGTCCCTTGAAGGACACGACGAACTCGGCGACGTAACACGTTTTCTTGTGGGAGGTACCCTTTTAAACGCGACGCCGGGAGTGTCGACGGCAGACTGTCATACCCATAGAGGCGCGCCACTTCTTCCGTGATGTCGGCCGGTAGTTCCAAGTCAGGCCGGCGTGACGGTACGTGGACCGTCAACGTCTCGTCTCCGGTCACGTCGAGACCGAGTCGCTCCAAGATGCGGACGATCGTCGCTTGTTCGAGGTCCATCCCGAGGCGATGGTTGATATAGGCGACCGAGACATCGATCGTCCGGGCCGCTGAAGCTTTGTCCCCAGCGACGACGATGTCGCTGATCGTGCCATCGCTCACTTCAACGATGAGCTCGGCGGCACGGTCGAGGGCCAGTTGCAACCGTTCCGGGTCGACTCCTTTTTCAAAGCGGGCACTCGAATCCGAACGCAATCCGAGCGTACGGCTCGTCTTCCGGACCGATGCCGGTGCGAAGTAGGCCGACTCGAGGATGATACTCGACGTCGTCGCATCGACTTCTGTGTTCGCACCGCCCATGACGCCGGCAATGGCGACAGGACGTTCACCGTCCGTGATGACCATCATCGAGGCATCGAGCGTGCGCGTCACGTCATCGAGCGTGACGATTTCTTCGCCGTCATGCGCTTGACGGACAGCAATCGTCGTCCCGAGTTTTGCCGTATCGAACGCATGTAGCGGCTGGCCGAGCTCGAGCATGACATAGTTCGTCACATCGACGACGTTGTTGATCGGCCGGACACCTTCGGCAATCAAGACGTTCTTCAGCCATTGTGGCGAATCTCCGATTGTGACACCATCGACGCGACGTGTCGCGTAGTACGGGCAGTTGTCTGTCTCAAGACGGACACTGACCGCGTTTGGTGCTTCAGTCGTCACATCTGCCGACGGAAGCGTGTAAGGACGCTCGAGAATGGCCGCGACTTCATGGATGATTCCGTATAGGCTCAAGCAATCCGAGCGGTTCGGTGTCAACCCGAGCTCGATCACTTCGTCGTCAAGGTCGAGTAAGCTGATGACGTCCGCACCGACCTCGACCGATTCACGGAACGTATGGATGCCGTCCTGTTCATCTTCACGAATCTGCTTCTTCTCAAAACCGAGTTCCTCGAGTGAGCAAATCATGCCTTGTGACTCGACACCACGCAGTTTCGCTTTCTTAATTTTGAGTCCTGGGAGACGAGCTCCGACCGTCGCCACGATGACGTGCTGTCCGGTCGCGACGTTCGGTGCGCCGCAGACGATTTGCACCGGGCTGTCCGCACCGATATCGACCGTCGTTACGTTCAACTTGTCCGCTTCGGGATGTTTCTCGCACGAGAGGACGTGACCGACGACGAGTCCTGACAATCCTTCAGCGCGGCTGATGACGCTCTCGACTTCGATTCCGTTCTTCGTGATCAAGTCTCCGAGTTCTTGCCCGCTCAAGTCTGATACATCAATATATTGATTCAACCATTTTTTCGATAATAACATATGTGTTCCCCCTTAGAATTGCTCGATGAAACGTAGATCGTTTGTATAGAAGTGACGGATATCGTCTACTCCATGTTTTAACATCGCCATCCGTTCGACGCCGATCCCGAATGCGAATCCAGACATCTTCGTGGCGTCATAGCCAGCCATCTCGAGAACGCGTGGATGGACCATGCCGCCTCCGAGAATCTCGATCCAGCCTGTTCCCTTACAGACGTTGCAGCCTTTGCCTCCGCATTTGAAGCAAGAGATATCAACTTCGACTGATGGTTCCGTGAACGGGAAGAAGCTCGGGCGAAGACGAATTTCACGCGTCTCACCGAACAATTGCTTGACGAACACTTCGAGTGTGCCTTTCAAATCAGCCATCGAGATGTGCTCATCGACGACAAGCCCCTCGATTTGCATGAACTGGTGTGAGTGTGTCGCGTCGTCTTCGTCGCGGCGGTACACTTTCCCCGGGCAGATGATTCGAATCGGTTTCCCGTCGGCTTGGAGCATCGTCCGGGCCTGAACTGGTGACGTGTGTGTCCGGAGAAGCGTCTCATCCGTGATATAGAACGAGTCTTGCATATCACGTGCCGGATGGTCTTTCGGCAAGTTGAGCATCTCAAAGTTGTACAGGTCTGTCTCGACTTCCGGGCCTTCGGCGATTGTATAGCCGAGCCCGACGAACAAGTCTTCCATCTCATCGACGATTTGTTGAAGTAAATGGGTATGGCCCGGCAGCGCCGTCCGACCCGGTAGTGTGACGTCGATTGTCTCAGCCGCGAGTTTCGCTTCAAGTTCGACCGCCTTCACTTCCTCGATCCGTGCCTCTAACGTGTCTTGGATCGTCGTCCGGACCGTGTTGACCAACTCTCCGACGACCGGACGTTCTTCAGGAGAAAGTTTCCCCATCCCACGAAGCACCTCGGTCATCGGACCTTTCTTCCCTAAATATTTGATGCGGACATCGTTCAATTCTTTTTGCGACGAAGCCGCCTGAATCTCATGCAATGCCTCTTGCTGTAATTGTTCTAACTGTTCTTTCATCCTTATTTCCTCCTCTACAAAAAAAGTCCCTCCAGTCGATGACTGAAGGGACGAATAATCGCGGTACCACCCTACTTGGCCGAAATCGGCCCACTTGAGAGCATCGATATCGGGATGCTACCCCGGTGTTGTCTCCAACACGACTCGAGAGTGAATTCGGCGCCGACCAAGGCATCGGCTCGCAGTCTCGGCCCATGCTCCCTGTACTCGTTCGGTAGTTCGCGTACTATGCTCTTTCAACGTCTATTCGGTATGTTGTTCGATGTTATAAACCTATCACGATTTTTCAGTGCTGACAAGATTATTGTAATGCGATCCGGTACATGAGGATGCCCGCCGCAACAGCCGCGTTCAATGATTCGGCATCGCCGAGAACCGGGATATGAACGCGCGTGTCACATAAATCAAGTACGTCGTTATGGACGCCTTGCGCCTCATTGCCGATGACGAGCGCGACTTTGTCCTTGAAGTCGACTTGTTCGTAAGACGTCGCTTTCGCGAGTGCGGTCCCATACACATGGAAGCCTTCGCTCTTCAGTTCTGGCAGCGTCTCGAGCAAATCGACCGAGCGCACGTTCACGTGGAACAACGAACCTTGCGTCGCCCGGACGACCTTGGCGTTGAACGGGTCGACCGTCCCTTTGCCGAGGAGGACCGTGTCAAATCCGGCCGCATCGGCCGTGCGAATCATCGTCCCGAGGTTACCTGGGTCTTGAATCCGGTCGAGGACGAGGACGTGCTTCATCTTCCGTTCGACCGGGGCCATCTTGACGACGGCGAACACACCTTGTGTTTTCTCTGTCTCTGACAATAAGTCAGCCACATGGTCGGATAGTTCGAGGACAGGCATCTCATCAAGGCGCCATGATCCTTTCGGGGTATACGACTCCCCCATAATCAGCTGGACGAGACGTCCGGCACGGATGGCCTCGTCGACCAAATGCTCGCCTTCGACCAAAAATTGTCCGGACTCTTGTCTGCCTTTTTTCGTCATCAAACGCTTTAAGCGTTTGATCGTCTCACTTTTCGTAGACGTGATTTTCGTCATATTATCCCTCTTTCAACCATTGAACCGTTTCGTGGTCGAGTCGTTTCGTGAGCGCTACGACCAAATCGACGGCTGCTTCATAATCTGCTTTGTGAATGATTGAGACATTCGTATGCAAATAACGGACCGGCACCGTGAGCGCGACGGCCGGCATCCCGACTCCAGACAAATGGAACCGACCTGCGTCTGTCCCGCCGCCCGGCGTCAAATCCAATTGGTACTTGATGTCGTTCTCTTTGGCCACGTCGACAATCAAATCGATGAGGCGTGGGTTCGTGACGGTCGTCGCATCAAAGAAGATGACTTGGACCCCTTCCCCGAGTTTCGACAATCCTTCTGCCGGTGTCATTCCTGGCGTATCTCCAGGAATGCCTGTATCGACGGCGATGGCGACGTCTGGTTTGACCAAGTTGGCGGCCGTGACGGCACCACGCAACCCGACTTCTTCTTGGACCGTCGCTCCTGTGTAGACGACACCTGGTACTTGTTCGTTCTTCAAACGTTTCGCCGCCTCGATCGCGATGGCACAACCGATTCGGTTATCCCATGCTTTCGCCATCAAGAAATCTTCGTTCTTCATGACCGTGAACTCACAATGCGGGACGACCGTATCGCCCGGACGAATGCCCCACTCGGCCACTTGTTCTTTCGACGTTGCACCGATATCAAGGAACATGTCTTTGATTTCAACCGGCTTTTTGCGTGCCTCGACCGGAAGGACGTGAGGTGGTTTGGCACCGATGACGCCTGGGATTTTCTCTCCCGAGCGTGTGACGACGTCCATGCGCTGTGCGAGGAGAACTTGGTTCCACCAGCCGCCGAGTGCTTGGAAGCGGAGGAAGCCGCCCTCTTCAACGCGCGTGACCATGAACCCGACTTCGTCCATATGACCGGCAATCATGACACGCGGACCTTCCGCATCGCCCGTCACTCGACCAAACAGACTGCCTAGCCCATCCTGTTCGAACGTTTCGACGTGAGGTTCTAAATACTCACGCATGAGTGAGCGGACTTCGCCTTCATTTCCAGGGACACCTGTGGCATCCGTCAAGCGTTTCAACATATGTAATGATTCGTTCATGGGGCATCGCTCCTTCGATTTTTGATTAGTAACCTTGATTTTGTCGCTCATGGTTCTTTTCATTTTTCGCCATATACGCCATCACCATCAACTCTTCATTGATCCCGAGCGTATAGCCAAGTTCGAGATAAGCCGCCATCAGCGTCTCGTACATCGGTTCCGTCTTCGACAAACCAAAGTTCGTCACTTTGCGGAACACGTCTAAAAAAGCGTCAGTCGCGTCAAGATACGAGCTACCTGCCGGGAACGAATCACGTTCATACCCGAGGGCAAGTCCGAGCGACAATAAGAAATGAATGCCGTCGACATACTCTTCTAAGATCACGTCTTGAGGCGACGGGCCCTTTGTTGACCAAAATTTAAAACTACGGGTCTCATTGGCGAGTTCACCAAGCTCGACGAGCAAAGCAAGCAAACGCTCATCGAATTGGTTCCCGGATAATTGATGTTCTTCTTTGATCCGCTCATCTAATTCACGCTGCCAATCAAACAATGTTGTCCAGTTCACCGGTTGCTCCTCCTATTCTCCATTCAAAGCAGTACTAAAATCATTAAAGACCAGCCGACTGCCAAAATCAATACTTGTATTTGAACACGTTTTGGGGCATGAACCGCCTTTTTACGCGTCAAATGAAGTCCGAACAGAGCACCGATCGCACCGCCTGCGTACGCGTACAAGACATTGAAATCACCTTCTCCGAGCGTGTAACGTTTCGCCTGCACATAGGTGTAGACGTTCAAGACGATGAGCGCCAATGCGACGATGGCTAAGACTGATTGATTCATGGGACGTCCTCCTTATCTTAAGTTTAAGGAAAAAATCTGAAAAAAGAAAGCGCCGAGATAAGGTCTCGGCGCTGTCGATTGAACGATTACGCGTTCAATTTTGATTTAGCTGTATCAGCAAGTGACGCGAATGCTTGTGCATCTGTCACAGCAAGCTCAGCAAGCATCTTACGGTTGATGTCGATCCCTGCGAGCTTGAGTCCGTGCATCATACGGCTGTATGAGAGGCCGTTTGTGCGTGCTGCCGCATTGATACGTGTGATCCAAAGACGACGGAAATCACGTTTCTTTTGACGACGGTCACGGTAAGCGTACATGAGTGACTTCATGACTTGTTGTTTTGCTACTTTAAATAGAATGTGTTTCGAGCCAAAATAACCTTTGGCAAGCTTGATTTGCTTTTTACGACGTTGACGAGTCGTATAACCGCCTTTTACGCGTGGCATATGGTTTCCCTCCTAAATTCTTTCTGTATTACTTCGCGATCATGTTGCGAATGCGTTTGAAGTCTCCAGCTGATACGATAGCACCTTTACGGAGCTTACGTTTCGCTTTAGTCGATTTGTTACCAAACAAGTGACTTGTGTAAGCGTGTGAACGCTTGAGTTTACCTGATGCAGTACGTTTGAAACGTTTAGAAGCACCACGGTGCGATTTCATTTTCGGCATGAGTATTTCCTCCCCACTATGACTCGATGATTAATCTTCTTTCTTCGGAGCCAGCACTAAGAACATGCTGCGTCCTTCCATCTTCGGCTTTTGCTCAACTGTTGCCAAGTCGGCACATTCCGCCGCCAATTTTTCCATAACGCGTCGGCCGATTTCCGAGTGTGTGATGGCGCGTCCGCGGAAACGGATCGACGCTTTCACTTTGTTACCATTTTCAAGGAATTTGCGAGCGTTACGCAATTTCGTTTGGAAATCGTTTTCCTCGATTGTCGGGCTGAGGCGTACTTCTTTCAATTGGATGACTTTTTGGTTTTTACGCGCTTCTTTCTCCTTTTTCTGGAGTTCGAAACGGTATTTCCCATAGTCCATGATTTTAGCGACCGGTGGGTTAGCTTTATCGGCGACCAAGACGAGATCGAGTTCAGCCTCTTCTGCTAAACGTAATGCTTCATTACGCGATTGCACACCGAGTTGTGCACCGTCCGCTCCAATTAAGCGAACTTCACGGGCACGAATGTTTTCGTTGATAAAGAGCTCTTTGCTAATGGTTAGCACCTCCATCGTGCGATTGCACGAGTTTTAGATTGATAAGACAACATGGCAATAAAAAAAGCGTCGGCAGTTTCCCGCCCACACATCATTTCGGAGTCAGCAGAGACCAAGGCTCAACTGCTTCACGTACATGATGGACCTGACCGAAGCTGTTCGGACGAGGTGAGAAGCGGGCGCTTCTGCTTTGTTGTATTTAATCACTATGTCATCTTAACACCAATAGGATTAAGATGTCAAGAATTCGCGCATGAATAATTGGTAGCTCACACTTTTATGATGATAACAGTCATTTCGTTGTTTCGCAATACCTTTTCCGAGGGAATAAAATAAAAAAGGAGGGATGGGCCGTGTCTTGGAGACAGCAAGTGAAAGGTGACCATGATTATCACGACCAAATCAAACACATCGTACAAGAGACGATGCGCCACCATGACGTGAGTGATGCCAAGCTCGAAGCGGTATTGACAGACCTTTTAGAAGAGATGAACCGCATCACGTTGAAGATTGTGGACGACCACGAGTCTGCTCGCGACTATATCCATAAACGATGGTATTGAAAAAGGGCCGAGGCCCTTTTTTCAATACCATTTGTCATGTACTCAAAGCCGTTCAATTCGTCAACGACTTGAAGAAGTTGCTGAGCGCTTCGAACAAACGGGCGAAGAAGCCTTGGACTTCCTCCGTCTCGAGGAACGCTTGAACGTCTTGACCGGCCCCTTGTAACCCATTGCTGATCGCACCCCAGTCGAGGTTCGCCTGTTGCATGTTCTCGAACAACGTCGTCAATTGCGTCAACTGCGTATCAGACAGTTGGACGTTGTTTTGATTCAATACTTGGATGACGATATCGCGAATCTCAATGTTCGTCTCCGGTGCCTTGTTCGCAATTTCCGCTTTAATCTCGTTCATGAGTCCGGCCACGTCCTCTTGCCCGACCGTCTTCCCGATCTCAGATGTGACCGCGAGCTCTTCTTGCGCCAAGTCTTTCCGTTCCTCGCTCAATTGAATGCCTGTCTCCGCGGCCGTCTGATCATAGGCTTTCATGATGCCCGTCAACGCCGACGTCCCGGTGACGCGAATCGGCGACGTGATATAAATATCGGCATCCGTGACGCCTGCCGTCACGAGAGCATTCGCATACATATCTTCGGTCACCCATGTGACATTCTCCGTTTTGATATCGAGCCCGGTCCCGTCGGTCAGTTTAATGCGGGCTGATGAATACATCCCCCCGCCGCGCTGCGCCTGAGGGACGGCGTCCCCTAAGTATTTATCTTCATCGGCTGCGGTCGTGATGATCGGCTCAATCCCCGCCGGTGCCTCGACCCGTTCGAGCACCCAGTCCCGTTGGCTCGCCGATAACGACTCTCCGAGTGTGACGATCGTGTCATCGACGATGGCTTCTGCGTTTACTTTTGGAATCATGCTTGTCGCGACGATCGAACCGATCGTCAACGCCACTAATGGTTTCATATAATTCAAGATGAATCACTCCTTTCTTCTACCATACGTGTTTGGTGAAGTCTTCCGCATCCGTCTCAAGACCGAAAAAACGACCACCCTTCCAATGAAGGATGGTCGACATATTAACGTGAACGGTTGGCGATCTCTGCTGTAAGTGACGACAAGAATTCATCGAGCGTGGCCGATACTTGTTCTTGTTGTCCGTAGCGACGGATGTTGACTGCACGCTCATCACGTTCTTTATCTCCGAGGACGAGCGTCATCGGAATTTTCTTCATCTGTGCTTCCCGAATCTTGTAGCCGAGTTTCTCGTCACGAAGGTCCGTTTCGACGCGGACACCGCGCTTAACGAGCTCTGCTTTCACTTCCGCGACATATTCGTCGTGGACGTGTGAGACCGGGATCAATTTGACTTGGACCGGGGCGAGCCATGTCGGGAATGCGCCTTTATATTCTTCAATCAAGTAGGCGACGAAACGTTCCATCGTCGAGACGACCCCACGGTGAAGGACGATCGGGCGATGATCTTTGCCGTCAGGACCGGTATACGTCAAATCGAACCGCTCTGGGAGCAAGAAGTCGAGTTGGACCGTCGACAACGTCTCTTCTTTGCCGAGCGCCGTCCGGACTTGGACGTCGAGTTTCGGTCCGTAAAATGCCGCTTCACCTTCCGCTTCGAAATACGGGAGACCGAGCTCATCCATCGTCTCTTTCAACTGGCGTTGGGCTGTTTCCCAAATTGCGTCGTTGTCGAAGTATTTCTCTTTGTCGGCCGGGTCACGGTACGACAAGCGGAAACGATAGTCTTTGATGCCGAAGTCAGCGTACACTTCTTGAATCAAGTGGACGATATCTTTGAATTCTTGCTTCATCTGTTCCGGCGTGACGAACGTGTGCCCGTCGTTCAACACCATGTAACGGACGCGTTGGAGGCCTGTGAGCGCACCTGACATCTCGTAACGGTGCATACCGCCGAGCTCGGCGATGCGAAGCGGGAGTTCGCGATATGAGCGCGGCTCATGTTTATAAATCGTCATGTGGTGCGGACAGTTCATCGGACGAAGGACGAGTTCCTCGTTGTCCATCTCCATTTTCGGGAACATATCGTCTTGATAGTGATCCCAGTGACCAGACGTCTTATACAAGTCGACCGAACCGAGGACCGGTGTGTAGACGTGCTGGTAACCGAGCTCGAGTTCTTTGTCGACGATATAGCGTTCGACCGTCCGACGGATCGAGGCACCTTTCGGAAGCCACATCGGTAAGCCTTGACCGACTTCTTGCGACACGAAGAAGAGATCGAGCTCTTTCCCGAGCTTGCGATGGTCGCGCTCTTTCGCTTCTTCCAATAGACGCAAGTGTTCCGCGAGTTGTTCTTTCGTCGCGAACGCCGTTCCGTAAATGCGTTGGAGCATCTTATTGTCCGAGTCGCCGCGCCAGTATGCACCGGCCACGCTCATCAACTTGAACACTTTCAACTTCGATGTCGACGGGACGTGCGGCCCACGGCATAAGTCGAAAAATTCGCCTTGATGGTAAATCGTGAGCGTCTCGCTCGACGGGATATCTTCAATCAATTCGATTTTGAGCGGGTCTCCGAGCGCCTTGTAGCGTTCGAGCGCCTCGTCGCGCGACACGACTTCACGTGTGATGTCCAAGTTCTCGTCGACGATCCGCTTCATCATTTTCTCGATTTCCGGGAGATCTTCTTCGTTGATGCGGCGATCCATCTCGATATCATAATAGAAACCGTTCTCGATCGTCGGTCCGATCCCGAGGTAGATGCTACCTTCTTCCCCATATAACCGTTTGATGGCTTGGGCCATCAAGTGGGCTGACGAGTGGCGCATCAAGTCGATGCCCTCTTCTGAATCCGGCATGACGAGCTCGATTTTACCGTCCTGTTCAATCGGACGACGATAATCGATCATCTCACCATCGATTTTGGCGGCGATTGCTTTTTTTCGGAGTCCTGGACTAATCGAACCTGCTACTTCTTCTGCTGTGATGCCTGCCTCAAACTCTTTGACGGCCCCATCTGGAAATGTCAATTGAATCATGTGTCAACTTCCCCTCTCTACATTTAAAAATAAATAAAAAAAGCCCATCCCTGTGAAAGGGACGAGCTTTGATTCTCGTGGTACCACCCTCGTTCCCAAGCGTAACGCTTGGCTCGAACACACGATAACGAGTGTGAATCGCCGCACGATTGGCCCGTACGGTGCTCTGAGGGAGTAAGGCGATCGGCGTGTTTAGGAAGCTCTCACCAGTCTTCCCTCGCTTTGAAACCCGTGACGACGTCTCATGTCCTCTTCGATGCATCGGTTATATGATTATTAGTATAGTCAACTCGTTCAAGAAATACAATCCCTTTACCGACGTCGGTTCTCACCTTTTAATTCGATTTGTGTCGTCGTCGTCGAGATGCGCTGCATGAGCCGCTGGGCTTTCATTTTGTTCTGCGGCGAACCGTCGATCGAGAAGTGCGTCTCGAGCTCTTCACCGCTGAAGTTCGAACTGTAAAGCGTCGGTAAGCGATGCATCATGCGATATTGCAAGATGATCCCGAACAGCTCGTCGCGTACCCACGGACTGATCGCCTCGGCACCGATGTCATCGATCAGTAACACCGGTACGTGTTGGAACGACGTCAAAAATGAGTCGAACGAATCGGTCCGGATCTTCCGTTTCGCTTCCGAGACGAATCCCGGGGCGTGGACGAGAATCGTCTCGATGTCCGCCACTTTCAGTTCGTTGGCGATCGCCGCAAGCAAATACGTCTTCCCGACCCCGAAGCTGCCGTGTAAGTACAGGCCGTTCACTTTTTGGCGGGTCTTCATGCCCGAGACGAACCGCATCGATTCACGGAGTGCGATTTTACGGGCGTCATCCGACCAGTCGAACGATTCAAAGCTCGCCTCTCGCACTTCTTCCGGCAAGAATAAGCTTTTAAACTTCCGGTCCATCTCTTTTTGGCGCCGTGCTTGACGATGCTTGACCGTCTCTTCATAACGAATCGCGATTTGACCGAGGTCGACATAGAGCACCGGCTGATGGCCCGGGATGACGGCTTGCTCCTCGACGAGCTTCTTGCCGTCCATCTGTTCTGCATATTCACTGAGCTTCGTAAAGCCGACCTCGACCGCCGTCTCGTCTAACTCCGGATGCGCCTTTAAAAAGGCGACGACTTCTGGATGTTCGAGGGTGCGCCGGCGAATCGATTCGTACGCTTCCCGCACTTCTTTCCGGTTCATCATTTGGGCGAGCGTTTGATTGATGCGTTCCATGTCCCTCATCCTTTCTCTTTCAATTCATTTAACAACTTGACGAGTTCCGCGTCGTCTGGAACCGATGCCTCGAGCTCTTGTTTTCGTTTTTGATCGTACGTCCGTTGCTCTTTCGCCTCGTCCTCGAGCCATTTTGGCATCTCGGTCTTGTCTTTGCGTCTCGAGCCGACGGTCGTCCGCTGTTGCACGTTCTCCCGCTTTTGCTGTTTCTTCTCGATGAGCGCGTCTTGCGTCGCTTCTTGTTCCAACGCGTCTTTGGCGTTCAAATAGCCTGCCGTCTTCCAACTCGTCGCGATCCGCATGACGTAGTTCTCACTGAGCCGGGTCTGCTTCTTCACTTCGATACAGTAATAGAACAATGCGTTGATAACACTTGGCGCGAGTCCGAGCGTATCGACGAGGTCGATGATGAGTTGCTCGTCGCTCTTCGACAACTGTGGCGTCTTCCGTAACGTCGACACGTACTGATGCGGATGCGCTTCTTCCATGACAGTCACGTCATGCAAATCACCGATTTCTGCCTTCTCCGTCTCGTCCGACTTCACTTTCCGATGGCGCGTCTGTTTTTTCTTCAACTGCAACACCATCTGACGGCAGCCGTCGCGTTTCTCTTGCTCGCTGAGCGGTAGATACGCCTCGTGGACGAAGTACTCCTTCAACATCTCGGCCATCGTCTCTTCATCGATTTGGGAGACGTAGGCAAGCTTCGTGATCGTCTCATCGAGCTTCTTCGTGAAGAAGCCGACGGGGAAGTTCGTCAACTTTTTGACGATTTCCATATCGAACGTATAGTTGATCTCGATTTTGGCGCGGTCAGGTTTCTCGTAGTTCTTTTGTGTGAACGCCATATGATTGACCCCTTTGACGTCGAACACTTCATTAAAGTCTTTTGTCACTTCAATGATTCCGGCCGGCAACGGATCAATCGTGAATCGACCTTGTAACTGTTTGAAGCGGACTTCCCCGACTTTATAGAAGAGGAAACTCGACAACAGCCCGTCATTCAAGAACGTATGGGGTGCGAGCGGGACCCGCAGTTGATACACGTACTGGGTCAAGCGCTCGTCTTTCGTCTTATACGTCCGGACGAGACCAATCGCTTCGAGCCGGAACAGACAGTCCGTCAGCTCGTTGATCGAGTAATCGAGCATCTCACAAAGCGCGCTGTGTGACATATAGTTCGATTTCATCTTCCCGGGCTTCAGCTCGCTCCAAAGCGTCTGATACATCGCGAGCGCCTTCACTCCGATGACCGGCTGATATAAATGGTACAGCGACTGATACGACTCGCGATCGATGAGTCCGGTGCTCATGATCAACAGTTCGTCAGTTCCGTACAGGATTCGTTCTTTTTCCATGGTAGGTCTCCCTTGAAAAAAGGCGACCAGCAGGCCGCCCGTTTAGTTGGTCGATTTTTCTTGCTTCATTAAATCTTCTAGTTCTTTAAAGAACACAGAGATATCTTTGAACTGGCGATAGACGGACGCGAAGCGGACGTATGCTACTTCGTCGACCCGCGCGAGCTCGTTCATGACGAGCTCCCCAACCTGTTCACTCGGAATCTCGGACTGGCCGAGGGCGCGTAACTGTTGTTCGACTTTCGTGACCACACCTTCAAGTTGCTCCAGCGTGACCGGACGTTTCTCGCACGCCCGAATAATCCCGCGAAGCACTTTCTCACGGCTGAACTCTTCCCGATTCCCGTCTTTTTTGACGATGATGAGCGGTGTCTGTTCGACCGTTTCAAACGTGGTGAAGCGATAGCCGCACTCCTCGCATTCGCGACGGCGACGAATCGAATAGAAATCTTGTACTGGCCGGGAGTCGAGCACTCTCGTTCCATTATGATCGCATTTAGGACAACGCATGCTCAGCCCTCCTTATCGTTCGACAGATTGATTCCCGATGGCGCGGAGCGGGAACTTTACGGATAGCGCCTCATAATATGTGGTGACGATTTGACCGAGGTCCGGTCCGAGCATCTGGTCACGGTTCAATGTAAAATCGACGGCCGTGCGTCCGCCGTCCACTTGGACGATGGTCGCCAATGCGTCCCATCCGTCTCCATGAAACGCCACTTCGCCCCGGTCTGCATCAACCCGGCGAACCGTTTGACCTTCTGCTTGAATCCGTTCGCGGAGCCATGTGAGCACGGCGCTTGGCGATGCCGCCACGTAACGCGTCCGTAACGCCTCATTTTTATGCGAATCGTCCGTTTGGACATGTGTTTGAAACTTATCAAATAATCCCATTATCCACCTCGACACCTTATTTATATAGGTTAAGCATATCAAAATTAAGCGGTTAACAAAACAATTAAAAGGGCTGACCGAAAATCGGCCAGCCTCATAAGGTCAATCTGATTATTTGCTGATTGCCACTTGCGCTTCAGGAACACGAATCGGTCCCATCCCACGGTCAAGTTTCACATCTTCACGAACTTTTGCTTCCAAGCCTTCTGCAATGTATTGCGAGGCTGTAGCTGGATCGATTCGATCCCCACATGTGAACACATCGACTGATGCGTAGCCATGCTCTGGGAAACTGTGAATCGTTAAGTGTGATTCTGAAATGATAACGACTCCACTTACACCGTGCGGCGCAAATTTGTGGAAAGCGACTTCGCGGACTTCAGCGCCCGAACGAAGTGCTGCATCGACGAACAAGCGCTCGATGTAGTCGATATCGTTTAATTTGTCGGGATTGCACTCCCAAAGTTCTGTAATAATGTGACGTCCCATAGTATCCATATTAGTGGATCCCCCTTTACATCAATGGTCTCAAAGTAGTTGATGATCACTCACTTTGTGCCTGAATCGCCCACAACCACGGGGGCAAGTTAGTCCTAAGAGGTCCTAACCCTTTAAGTTGCGTTTGTCAGACCAATTGAAGTTCACGAGTTAGAGTGTATCTTGTTTAGGACGTCGTTACAAGACATTTGTTTCAATTCTTTAAAAATATTTTTAGATAAATATATTTTTTCAGACGTGGGTTTCTTGTTGTCCGATTTGCAGGTAGCTCGCGACCATGTCCAACAAGTCGACGACGCGGCACGAATAGCCCCATTCGTTGTCGTACCAAGCGAGCACTTTGACATGGTTGCCCCCGAGCACCATCGTCGAATCGGCATCGATGATTGACGAACGCTCATCTCCATTGAAGTCGATCGAGACGAGCGGTTCGTTCGAGACGCCGAGAACGCCCGTCATTTCCCCGTGTGCAGCACGCTCGAACGCCTGATTCACTTCATCGACCGTCACATCTCGACGCAACTCGACGACGAGATCGACGAGCGAGACGTTCGGCGTCGGCACTCGTAGCGCCATCCCGTTCAATTTGCCCTGAAGTTCCGGCAAGACGAGCCCGATGGCTTTCGCAGCACCAGTCGAAGTCGGTATAATGGAACTGCCACAAGCACGGGCACGACGCAAATCTTTATGCGGATTGTCGATATTGTTTTGATCGTTCGTATACGCATGCACCGTCGTCACGAGCCCCGTTTCAATCCCGAACGTCGAATCCAATACTTTGACGACCGGGCCGAGACAGTTCGTCGTACACGAGGCGTTCGAAATGACGTGATCGTGCTCCGGTAAATAATCCCGATCGTTTACCCCCATGACAATCGTCCGCAACTCGCCTTTTCCTGGTGCCGTCAAAATGACTTTTTTCGCACCGGCCGTCAAATGTTTTTTCGCCCCGACATCAGAATTGAATTTCCCCGTCGCCTCGATGACAATCTCGACACCGAGTTCAGCCCACGGCAATCGCTCCGGGTCTCGCTCGGATACGAGCATGATGCGTTTCCCATCGACTTCGAGCGCATCCCCATGCGCTCGGACCGTCAGTGTGAACGGTCCGTGGACCGTGTCGTGTTTGATCAAGTGCGCGAGCGTTTCCGCCGGATAACTCGCATTGATGGCGACCACGTCGTGACGCCCTTCGAGCATCAACTTCCGAAATACCATTCTGCCGATTCGACCAAATCCATTGATTGCAACTTTCGTCCCCATTCTGAATCCCCCTTTTTTCTGCGTTACGACACCATTATAACGGAAAATTGGAAGCGTTTTCACTATGAATCGTCACATTTTTTTCACTTTTTTACAGTTTCAGATTTGAAAAAGAGGGAAATTTGGTGTAGAGCTTGGAAAGGAGCTAAGACTATATGTTTGATTGGACAGACCTAGATAAATTTGTCATCTCATTTTTCATCATCTTACCGATTGTGACGATTATCCATCAATTCGGTCATTTCTTCTTCGCGAAACTATTTGGGGGTTCGCTCGACATGGAGATTGGGACCGGAAAAAAATTGTTTAAAATCGGACGCCTTCAATTTAACCGCGTTTATTTTTATGACGCCTGGTGCCAATTCAGTGACTTGAAGTACAGCAATCGCCTGACGCGGAGTCTCGTCTACGCGGGCGGTTCAATTTTTAACTTATCGAGTATTTTGATTGTGAACGCCTTCATCTTGACGCGAGAGATTGAGCCGACAATTTACACGTATCAGTTCGCATACTTCTCGTTCTATTATGTCTTCTTCTCACTCTATCCGATTTACTATTCGAACGGCCATCCGAGCGACGGACGCGCCATCTTCGACACGTGGAAAAAAGGGAAGCCTGACTCAGACCCACTCAACTGAACAAAAAAAGAAGGCGTCGTCAGTCGCCTTCTTTTTTCATGTCTTCAAATTGTTCGACGAGGCGGACCACTTGGGCCGACAAGTCGCCTAACGCACCGTTGTTGTTGATTAAAAAATCAGCCTGTTGTTTCTTCTCCTCGATCGGCATTTGCGCATGGATCCGAGCGAGTGCTTCTTCTTTCGTCAACCCGTTGCGCTCCATGAGACGCATCAGCTGAATCTCTTCACGGCAATAGACGACGACCGTATAATCGACGAGGTCCCGCATCGTTCCCTCGAACAAGAGCGGGATATCGAATATGACGACCGTCTCCCCTGCAGCCTCGTATCCGCGCATCTCCTCGAGCATCTCTTCTCGGATGGCCGGATGCATGAGCTGATTCAGTAACTGACGTTTTGTGTCATCATGAAAGATTTCTCGTCCGAGCGCCTGCCGGTTCAACTCGTCGCCCGTGAAACATTGCGGGAACGCCTCGCGAACGCCCGCGAACGCTTTGCCGCCAGGCTCGATGACGATCCGTGCCATCTTGTCGGCGTCGATGATCGGGATGCCCTGCTTTCGAAACAGTCTGGATACGGTCGACTTCCCTGTCGCAATTCCACCTGTCAAACCAATTTTCAACATCATGTCCACCTCTTACTGTTGGCAGTGCGGACAGTAATGTGTGCCCCGTCCGCCTAATTTCATCTTTTCAATCGGTCGGCCGCATCGCTTACACGGCTCCCCGGTCTGTCCATATACGTACAGTGTCTCTTGATACGTCCCGCTCGCCCCATCCGGATTCGTATAGCTCCGAATCGTGCTTCCGCCTCGTTCAATCGCTTCCGTCAATACGGCTATAGCCTCTTGGTGCACCCGACGGACCTCATCAAGCGAGAGTGTCGCTGCCGGGCGAGTCGGATGGACACCGGCCCGATATAACGTCTCATCGACATAAATATTGCCGAGCCCGACGAAAATCGATTGATCGAGCAGCGCCGTCTTGATGGCACGAACGTTCATCCGCTTCAGACGGCTGTGAAGCGTCTCCGCTGTCACTTCAGGATCGAACGGTTCGAGGGCGAGCAGTGACAATGGCGGTGTCACAAACAACTCTTCATTCGTCTTCAACTCCATCGTCCCGAACTTCCTGACATCGTTATAATGAAGCGTAGTCCCGTCCGTGAAGGTGAAGACGACATGCGTATGCTTGACCGGACTGACCATTTCGTCATGCGGGAAGAATTTCCCTTCCATTCGCAGATGCGAAACGAGATAGCCGTTCGTCAATTTGAACAAAATGAACTTGCCGCGTCGCTCGACGTCTTGAATCGTCTCGTCGAGCAACTGTTGTTTCCAAATCTCCGGTTCGTGACCTCGAATGATTTTTGCGTCGAGCACCTCGACATTTGCAATTGTTTTTCCCGAGACGAATGGCCGCAATCGGCGACAGACCGTCTCCACTTCTGGTAATTCTGGCATATCGATTTCCTTTCTCGTCTTTATTTCGTGTCGAACCATGTCTCACCGAACGAACCGTCCGCGCGGAGCGGCACGTCCAAGGTGACCGTGTGTTCCATCGCTTGTTTGACGATCGTCTCGAGCGAGTCCATTTCTTCTTTAGGTCCTTCAAAGATGAGTTCATCGTGGACTTGAAGCAATAATTTCGACTGAAGTCCTGACTCACGGAGTGCCACGTCGACATCAATCATCGCTTTTTTGATAATATCGGCGGCCGTCCCTTGAATCGGCGTGTTGATCGCTGTGCGTTCCGCGAAACCGCGCAAGTTGAAGTTGCGGGAATGGATGTCCGGGATATTGCGGCGACGCTTCAGCATCGTCTCAACATAACCGTGTTCCCGCGCCCGTTCGATCGCGGCATCCATGAACCGTTTCACACCTGGGAACTGCTCGAAATACGTATCGATGAACGTCTGTGCTTCTTTTCGGCTAATGCCGAGGTTTTGCGACAGCCCATAGTCGCTAATGCCGTAAATGATGCCGAAGTTGACGGCTTTGGCTTGGCGACGCATGAGCGATGTCACTTCTTCTTTGGCGACTCGGAACACGTTGGCAGCCGTCGACGTATGGATATCCTCATCATGGAGGAACGCCTCGAGCATCTTCTCATCTTGCGACATGTGGGCCATGATCCGAAGCTCGATTTGCGAATAGTCGACCGCATACAGCATCCAGTCGGCCTCACTCGCGGTGAACGCCTTGCGAATGCGCCGCCCTTCTTCCAGGCGGATCGGGATGTTCTGTAAGTTCGGGTTGACCGAGGACAACCGTCCGGTCTGCGTCAACGTCTGCGTATAGCGGGTATGGATCTTCCCGTCGTCTTTGATGACTTTTTGCAAGCCTTCGACATATGTCGATTGCAACTTGCCGAGCTCGCGGTAATGCATAATATGTTCGACGATCGGATGGAGCGGCGCGAGTTTCTCGAGCACGTCCGCTGCCGTCGAGTAACCGGTCTTCGTCTTTTTGACCGGTGGCAACGCCAACTTCTCGAACAGGATGACGCCGAGCTGTTTCGGCGAGTTGATATTGAACGCCTCACCGGCGAGACTGTGAATCTCCGACTCGAGTTGAAGCAACCGTTCCCGCAAATCGTCTTCCATCACTTTCAGCGTCGCCACGTCGACGTGAATCCCGGCCCACTCCATCTCTGCAAGCACCGAGGCGAGCGGACGTTCCAAATCTTCATACAGCGACGTCTGTTCGTTTTGGTCGAGTTCTTTGCCGACGTTTACAAACAGCGTCAAGATCGCCATCGCCTTCTCGCCGAGATGTTGCTCGAGCACGTCCTGTTCCGGGACGTGCAGCTTCGCACCCTTACCATAAACCGCCTCGTCTTCCGGTAACGTGTAATCGAAATGAGCGGCAATCGAATCGAGTGTCGTCCCGCCCGACAGGTTCAGCAAATATCCGGCGACGAGCAAATCGTCATAGCCTCGGAGCGTCACACCATGTCGCTTCAATTGAATGATCGTCTGTTTCGCATCGAGACAAATCGTGGCTCGGTTCTCGTCGGCCAACCAGTCTCGTACTGCCGGGACGTCTAAAAGCGACACATCGCCGACCGTCACGCCGGCTTTCGAGGCGATGGCCACACCGATGACCGGTTCTTCGAAATAGTCGTCACGGAGTTGCTCGAGGATGAGGACCGCTTCTGTCAAATCTTGCTCGTCGATCGCGATATGATTCACCTCACGTGCTTCGACCGCTTCCTCGCTCGACGCTTCAAGGTTCAGTTTGCTCAGAAGCGATTTGAACTGAAGGCTCATGAACAACGGCTTCACTTTTCCAGCGTCATACGGATGGAACGTAAGGTCGTCCGTGCTAATATCGATTGGGACGTCCGTATAGATCGTCGCCAATTGTTTCGACATGAGTGCTTCCCGCTCGTTCGCCTCGACTTTCTCTTTTTGTTTCCCTTTTAATTCATGCGTATGTTCATATAGTCCTTCGACAGATCCGTAAGCCGTGAGCAGTTTAAGCGCCGTCTTCTCACCAACCCCCGGGATTCCGGGGATATTATCGGACTTATCACCCATTAAGCCTTTCAAATCGATCATTTGGAGCGGGGTGAGACCGTCATAGCGCTCTTTGAACGCCTTCGCGTCCATCGTCTCCACATCGGTGATCCCGCGCTTCGTCAAATAGACGGTGACGCGATCGTCAATCAGTTGCAGTAAATCTTTATCCCCAGTGACGACCGTCACTTGATCGAACGCCTCATTTTTTGAGAGCGTCCCGATAATATCGTCGGCCTCGTACTGGTCGAGTTCGAGCACTTTGATCCCGAACGCCTCACAAATCTCGCGGACAATCGGGAATTGCTCGCGGAGTTCCCCTGGGGTCTTCTGCCGTCCCCCCTTATAGTCAGCATACGTGTCGTGCCGGAACGTCTTCTTCGACGCATCAAATGCGACCGCGAAATGCGTGGGTTGCTCGTCTTCCATCAGTTTTAACAACATCATCGTGAACCCGTACACGGCGTTCGTATTTCGACCGCTCGCATCCGTCATCGGAGGCAGCGCGAAAAACGCACGATATGTGAGTGAGTTTCCATCAAGAAGTAGTAGTTTATTCATTGGTCAACCTCCATTCTATCTGATTCCATCATATCATACGGGCACATGCGTTCGAAAAAAAAGACCCTTTTCTAGTAGCTAGAAAAGGGTCAATCTTCCTGACCGAGTGGAGATGAGCACCGGCCGGGACACGAGATGATGAAGAGGTCTCATCTATAGAGTAGCATCGCTTTGTAAAGTCGGTATGAACCCGACATGAATTCCATGTTAAGCGATTGGGAATTTGATTGTGAACGTTGTCCCAGCACCTTCGACACTATCCACGTGAATCGTCGCGTGATGAAGGTCGATGATATGTTTGACGATGGCAAGTCCGAGACCTGTCCCGCCGGAGTTCCGGCTCCGCGCTTTATCGACCCGGTAGAATCGTTCAAAGATTCGGCTCACTTCTTTCGGCGCGATGCCAATCCCGTTGTCTTTGACAATCAAATATGATCCGTCCGTTCTCTTTTCGACCGCGATTTCGACACGGCTGCCTTCCGGCGAGTAGTTGATGGCGTTGGCGACAAGGTTCAAGATGACTTGCTTGATTCGGTTCATGTCCGCCTGCAAGACGACTTCCCCGTCGTGGCGCGACTCCAAATGAATCGATTTCTGCTCCGCTTTCTGGCTCAACACGAGACACACTTCCTCAACGAGCTGATTGAGCTGGACCGGGGTGAAGTCCAAATGGAAATCTTCACGTTCAAGCCGTGACAGCTCGAGTAAGTCCTCAACGAGCATTTGCATGCGCGTCGCTTCTTTTTGAATGATATCCAAAAATTGATCGCGCAACTCGGGCACTTCTTTTGCCCCGTCAAGGAGTGTCTCACTGAAACCTCGAATCGATGTGAGCGGCGTTTTCAACTCATGGCTGACGTTCGCGACGAA
This sequence comes from Exiguobacterium sp. s5, assembly GCF_018618075.1. Taxonomy (NCBI): domain Bacteria; kingdom Bacillati; phylum Bacillota; class Bacilli; order Caryophanales; genus Exiguobacterium; species Exiguobacterium sp. s5. Next base: position 231,370 of record NZ_JACSLK010000003.1, read on the forward strand.
ATCTTTCCGCATCTTCTCGAGTCGTTTCAATTCGGAAATATCGTTAAACAGGAGCGTCGTCCCGCGCAACATGCCTGTATCACTGAAGATCGGTGCGGCCGACACCATATACGTCTTTTGGTTGAATCCAGTTCGAATCGACAATTGACGGCGGTGGGGCTCTTCGGTCAAATAGACGTCCTCGATCAACGTCTCGACGTCCGGACTCGGTAAAATGCCGTGATAAAATTGACCAATCATCAAGTCGTCGTATTGGAACATGTCACGATATGAGCGGTTGACGAGCGTCACGATGCCACGTTCGTCGACCAAAAGCAACCCTGCCCCCATGTATTCGATGAGTGACTCAAGCCTTGCCCGTTGCACGGATTCGCCAAGTGAGATCGTCTCCAAGTTACGGGCGAGAACGTTGATCGACCCGGCCAGACTGCCCGTTTCTTCATCATTGCGCAATTCGTAGACACGGGCCCGATAGTTTCCGTCGGCAAGTTCACGTAACACGATTGTCGCCTCATCGATCGGTCGGATAAACTGATTCGTCAAATTGTGCAACACGAACAAAATCAAGAAGAATGAGAAAATCAAGGCCAAGGCAATCGTCAGCCAAATCCGGTCATATACCCCTTCTAGATCGGAGACGTAGCGGATGAAACTGAGATACACCGTATCACCCGAGGAGAGTTCGATCGGTTTTGTGAACTGAATCAAATCATCGCGCGTCTCGTTCCCAAACGTCCCGTCGTCTGGGATTGAAGCAGCGTCCATCCGAAAATCGAACGAACCGACCCGAAACGGTGTCCCGGCGATCACTTCCATTCGGCGATTGAGGAGCAGAATGTCGAAACTGCTCTCGTCATCGATTTGCCGGACATAGTCTTGAATCGCCTCGAGGTCGCCCCCTTCTAAATATAAGGCGGCGAGCTCCGTGTCCTCTTTCAAACGATCGCGTTCGGAGTCCAAATAGAAGTCTTTGAACAATTGACCAAGCACGATCCCGAGGGTCAACAAGACGCCCGTCACGAGCAGGATGAGCGTCGTCAAAAAACGCGAGCGGTACGTCTTCATTCGGGCATCGGCTCTTCCATCTTATAGCCGAGACCGCGAATCGTTTTGATATATGTCGGTTTTTTCGTCACCGGTTCAATCTTTTCCCGAAGGTGGCTAATATGGACATCGACGATGCGCGTATCGCCGACGAAATCGTAATTCCAAATAGCCGATAAGAGTTGATCACGCGTCAAGACACGGCCTTTGTTTTTAGCAAGATAAGCCAACAGTTCGAACTCTTTTGGGGTCAACTCAAGCCGCTCCCCGTTTTTGAACACTTCATAGTTCGAAGCGATAATTTTCACGTCGCCGATTTCAATGACGTCCGCGTCCACCGCCGGCACCTCTTGTGGAGCCGAACGCCGTAAGATCGCTTTGACCCGGGCCACGACTTCACGCGGACTGAACGGTTTCGTCAAATAATCATCTGCCCCTAGTTCGAGTCCGAGCACTTTATCGAACTCATCGTCTTTTGCCGTCAACATCAGGATCGGCGTGTTCACTTTCTGTTGGCGGAGTCGCTTACAAACTTCGAGACCATCCATCTCGGGTAACATCAAATCGAGGACGATCAATACCGCATCCTGCTTCTCGGCGAGTTCGAGACCGGTCTTCCCATCATGGGCCGTCTCAACCTCAAAACCGGCTTGCTCCAAATTGAATTTCAATAACGTCGCAATCGACACCTCGTCATCGACAACAATCACTTTTTCGGCCACGCTTAGTTCCTCCTCTAATCTATCTGTTCTGTCACGTACACTACCTATTTTACAAATCAATGCCACGTCCGACCAACCTCAAAGCAAATCTTTACAAAAACAAAACAAATCCACGTTCTTCTTTCAGTGTAGCACGCGACCCTCAAAAACCAAGCGTACAAAAAACCTCGCCTGCTCAGCAGACGAGGTGACGAATCAGTTAAGGACGTTCAAGACGGAGCGGACCGATTCAGCCGAGCGCTCAAGCGCGGCCGTCTCCTCTTCCGTCAATTCAAGTTCGAGCACACGTTCAATCCCATTCGCGCCAAGTATCGTCGGGACACCGAGATACAAGTCGTGGAAACCGTACTCACCGTCGAGATACGCGATGGCCGGTAAAATACGTCGTTGATCTTTCAAGATCGCTTCAACCATCTCGACGATGGCCGCTGCCGGCGCATAGTAGGCCGATCCGTTCCCGAGGAGCTGGACGATTTCGCCGCCACCTTTACGGGTCCGATTGACGATCGCATCGATTCGGTCGCTCGGCAATAGCTTCTCGAGTGGGATGCCTCCCGCGTACGAGTAACGGATGAGCGGGACCATGTCATCCCCGTGCCCGCCGAGCACGAATCCAGAGACGTCCTTCACGGAGATATTCAACTCCGCAGCGACGAACGTCCGGAACCGGGCCGTATCGAGCACACCGGATTGACCGATCACTCGCTCTTTCGGGAACCCAGATTCTTTAAAGGCGGCATATGTCATCGCATCGACCGGGTTCGTCAAGACGATTAAAATCGCATCGGGTGAATAGCGGGCCACTTCTTTCGTGACGGCCCGCATCACTTTGGCGTTCGTCGAGACGAGGTCGTCCCGGCTCATGCCAGGTTTCCGGGCAATCCCGGCCGTGATGACGACGATATCCGAATCCACCGTGTCGGCGTAATCCGACGTCCCCGTGATCCACGAGTCAAACCCTTGAATCGGCGCCGTCTCTTGCATATCGAGCGCTTTTCCTTTCGTCGGGTTCTCGTTTTCTTTGATATCGAGCAGGACGACGTTACCGAGCTCTTTTTGAGCCAGATAAAGTGCAGTCGTGGCTCCCGTGAATCCGCTACCGATCACCGAAATTTTATTGCGACGAATCATTGTGCTCTCCCCCTTGGTTTAACTGATGAATTACATGTTTTTGATTAGTTCATCTGCAAACTCTGAACACTTCACTTCTGTCGCGCCGTCCATAAGGCGGGCGAAATCGTATGTGACGACTTTCGAGGCGATTGTCTTCTCCATCGAGTTGATGATGAGGTCAGCCGCTTCGTTCCAGTTCATATGACGAAGCATCATCTCACCTGACAAGATGACTGATGACGGGTTGACCTTGTCGAGGCCTGCATATTTCGGTGCCGTACCGTGTGTCGCTTCAAAGATCGCATGGCCCGTCACGTAGTTGATGTTCGCTCCTGGCGCGATCCCGATTCCGCCGACTTGGGCAGCGAGTGCATCCGAGATGTAGTCCCCGTTCAAGTTCATCGTTGCCACGACATCGAATTCACGTGGACGTGTCAAAATCTGTTGCAAGAAGATATCGGCGATCGAATCTTTTACGATGATTTTGCCTTCCGCTTCTGCTTTCGATTGAGCTTCGTTTGCAGCCGCTTCGCCTGACTCTTCTTTGATGCGGTCGTACTGTGCCCATGTGAAGACTTTGTCGCCGTATTCTTCTTCTGCAAGCTCATAGCCCCAGTTTTTGAAGGCGCCTTCTGTGAACTTCATGATGTTCCCTTTATGGACGAGCGTGAGCGATTTACGGTTGTTCGCGATCGCGTACTCGAGAGCCGCGCGAACAAGGCGTTTTGTTCCTTCAGACGAGATCGGTTTGATGCCGATTCCAGACGTTTCTGGGAAACGGATTTTGTTGACGTTCATCTCTTCTTTTAAGAATGAGATCAATTTTTTCACTTCGTCGCTGCCTGACGCGTACTCAATCCCAGCGTAGATATCTTCTGTGTTCTCACGGAAAATGACCATGTCTGTATCTTCTGGGCGCTTGACCGGTGATGGGACGCCTGTGAAGTAACGGACCGGACGCAAGCACGTGTACAAGTCAAGTTCTTGACGGAGTGCTACGTTGAGTGAACGGATTCCGCCGCCGACCGGTGTCGTCAATGGACCTTTGATGGCAATCAAATATTCACGGATTTGATCGAGTGTCTCGTTTGGAAGCCATTCGCCTTTTTGGTTGAAGGCCTTCTCCCCAGCGTACACTTCCATCCATTCGATTTTCTTCTCGCCGCCGTATGCTTTTTCGACAGCCGCATCAAAGACGCGCACCGATGCGTTCCAGATGTCTGGTCCTGTGCCGTCACCGATGATAAATGGAATCGTCGGTACGTTCGGTACGTTTAATACACCGTTTTCAACTGTGATTTTTTCGTTTTGTGTCAACATAATGAATCCCCCTAAGTACATTTATGTAGGCCGACGCGAACGCCGACCTACGTCAATTGTTAGTTTACCAAAGTTTATGTCTAAATTGTGACTCGATCTTCTCGTGTCGCGTCAATTAACGCTCATTCACCGGGACGTATGACCGGTTCGTCTCGCCAACGTACTCGGCGCGCGGACGAATCAAGCGGTTGTCCGCATACTGTTCGAGAATGTGGGCGATCCAGCCCGACATGCGTGAGACGGCGAAGATCGGTGTGAACAACTCTTCATCGAGACCAAGCGCATAATAAGTCGATGCTGAGTAGAAATCAACGTTCGGCTTCAAGCCTTTCTCTGTCTCGACGAGGTGATCGATCTTCTCAGACATCTCGTACCATTCCGGCTCGCCGATTTGGGCCGTCAGTTGTCGGCTCATCTCTTTCAAATGTTTCGCACGCGGGTCGCCATCCTTATAGACACGGTGACCGAAGCCCATGATTTTCTCACGACGCTCGAACTTGCCGCGAACGTAGTCTTCGACTTTGTCGACCGAACCGATCTCGTGGAGCATTTTCATGACCGCCTCATTCGCACCGCCGTGAAGCGGGCCTTTGAGCGCGCCCATCGCTGCCGTCACGCCTGAGTAAATATCAGACAACGTGGCAACGCAGACGCGGGCCGTGAACGTCGAAGCGTTCAATTCATGGTCGGCGTGAAGGATAAGTGCCTTATCAATCGTCTTCTCGGCTACCTCACTTGGTTCTTCTCCGTTCAACATGTATAGGAAATTGGCCGCATACGACAAGCCAGGTTTCGGCGCAACCGGTTGTTCGCCTTTACGAAGACGAGCGAACGCCGTTACAATCGTCGCAATTTGAGCTTGGAGACGAATCGCTTTGCGCATGTTCGCTTCTGTACTCATATCTTCAGCCTCTTCATCATAAAGCGCGAGCTGTGAAAGGGCCGTCCGAATCGTCGCCATCGCATTGGCCGATTTCGGCGCCCGTTCGAGCGTCGCGATGACTTCTTCTGGTAATTTGGCTTCTTTCACGAGCGCTTCAGAGAGCTCAGTTAATTCATCTGCTTTTGGAAGACGGTCGTTCCATAATAGGAAAACAACCTCTTCAAAAGTGGCGTGGTCCGCCAAATCGTCGATTGTGTATCCTCCGTAAGTCAATTGTCCGTCGATGATCGAACTGACTTTTGAGGCCGCTGCCACAATTCCTTCTAATCCTTTTGTCGTTGACATCAATAACTCCCCCTCAGTCTTTAAAAGTGATCGACCGCATCATACAGTCTGTTGTGTAGGGAATAAGGGCGGGAAGTCGAACACTTTCCCCAATCCGTTTCGAGCTCGCTCCACCCTGTCCTTTATCTAGTATAAACAATTTACTGAAAAAAAGAAATGTAAGCGTATCCAGCCGTCAAAAAATGTCAGAACCATTTTTCTAACAGGCTAAATCCACCTAAAATCAAAGCGGCGATCCCGGCTCCAATCAGCGGTCCAACCGGCACGCCTTTCATGAAACCGACGGCTAGGATGGTGCCCGCGAGGAGTGCCGTCGTCACGACTGGTTCGACTCGCATCAGTTGAACGCCTTGGGCCGCGGCGAGCGCGACGAAGATTCCTGAGCCGAAAGCGATGATGCCGACCGGCCCTTTAATACTATTCCACAATTCCCTAAACCCGATGTCACCGGTCGCAATCGGGACGAGCACGGCAATCGTGATAATCGTCACGCCCCAATGGATGCCTTTTGAGGCGAGCGTCGGAAACAGTTGATCACCGAATCCGATTGCTTTAATAATCAATAGGACGCTGCTGGCGATGATGATCGATTGGTTATGGGCAATGACGCCGATCAACACGAGCAACAATAAAAATAAATACGCACTCATCATAGTCTCTCTTTCTGAATGGAAAAAGAACCGACTCATGAGAGAGTCGGTTCGATTGGCATTCGATTACGCGTTGTAGATTTTACCAGTAAGTGGGTCGATCGAAATCATCTGTCCGTCACGGAACGTTGATGTCGCTGATTCGACACCGACGATGACTGGTTTACGGAGTGATGGTCCGACGATACCAGCATGGCTCGTCAATCCGCCGTCTTCAGTGATGATTCCAGCCGCTTTTTCAATCGCTGGCATCATTTCTTTATCTGTGAATGGTGCGACGAGGATCATGCCGTTTTTCGCTTTCGCATTCGCTTCGTCTGCATTGTTCGCAATGACGACTTCACCGACGAGACCGCGCTCACCGATCCCGCGTCCGTTTGCGAGGGCGTGACCGACGATATGAACTTTCATCATGTTTGTCGTACCCGCAGTCGCAGCCGGGATACCTGCCGAGATGACGACGAGGTCACCGTCTGTGACGAATCCAGCGTGGCGAGCCGCTTCTGAAGCTTGTACCAACATCTCATCCGTGTTGTTCGGCATCGTGTCAGCGATGATCGGGTACACGCCCCAAACGAGGTTCAATTGACGTGCCACACGCTCTGACTCTGTGACCGCGATGATGTTCGCCTCTGGACGATACTTCGCTGTACGAGCAGCCGTGTAACCTGATTGTGTCGGTGTCAAGATCGCTTTCGCGTTCAAGTTGATTGCCGTGTGGGCAACCGCTTGTGAGATTGCATCCGTTACCGTGTGCTCACTGCGTTTCTGACGATCTTTGAGCAAGTTTTTGTAGTCGAGCATTTGCTCAGTACGAACAGCGATCGCTGCTTGCATTTGAACTGACTCGATTGGGTAGTCCCCTGCTGCCGTCTCACCTGAAAGCATGACCGCATCCGTACCATCGAGGATGGCGTTGGCAACGTCAGATGCTTCCGCACGTGTTGGACGCGGGTTGCGTTGCATTGAATCAAGCATTTGTGTAGCCGTGATGACCGGTTTCCCGAGGTCGTTACACTTCTTGATCAATTCTTTTTGAACTGGTGTGACTTCTTCCGTTGGGATCTCGATTCCGAGGTCACCACGAGCGACCATCAAACCGTCAGAAATCGCCAAGATTTCGTCGATATTGTCGACACCTTCTTGGTTCTCGATTTTCGGATAGATTTTGATGTGTGACGCGTTGTTGCGTTCAAGAAGTTGACGAATCTCAACGACGTCAGACGCACGGCGTACGAACGATGCCGCGATGACATCGATGTCTTGTGAAATCCCGAACTCGATGTCCGCGATATCTTTGTCTGTAAGGGCAGGAAGGTTTACCTTGACGTTAGGCAAGTTGACACCTTTCTTCGTCTTGATGATGCCTTCGTTTTCGATGACGCAGCGAAGATCACGGTTCGGGAGCTTCTCGACGACAAGGAGACCGATGAGTCCGTCATCGAGCATGATGCGTGAACCGACTTCTACGTCTTCGTAGAGACCTTCGTACGTGACCGAGAAACGGTCTTTCGTTCCGACGATTTCTTCAGTTGAGACGATGATGACTTCTTTGCCTTTTTCGAGGAGTGCTTTTCCGTCTTCAAACGTATGTGTACGGATTTCAGGACCTTTCGTGTCAAGAAGAACCGTCACGACTTTGCCGGCAGCTTTTGATGCTTCACGGATGTCGCGGATACGTGCGCCGTGCTCTTCATAGTCACCGTGTGAGAAGTTGAGACGGGCGACGTTCATACCGGCTTCAATCATTTCCGGAAGACGTTTCTCTGAAGCTGGTCCAATCGTACATACAATTTTCGTTCTACGCATAAATAAAAACCTCCTAGGGGATGTATTACATTTACACACAGAAAACGGGGGGTCAACCGACCTGATCCCGTCTCTGTGGAGTTCACTGGTACTCGTTAAATCGAAAGTTGGTTCGAAAGATCGATCAACTGCATATCGAGCGTGTGCTTGTTGTGGTCGAGCGCTTCGTCGATATCGAGATCCATCATCTTACCGGCACGAATGCCGACGACACGTCCTGCCTTGCCTTCGAGTAAAATCTCGACAGCGTAAGCACCCATGCGGCTCGCAAGCACGCGGTCCGCAGCAGTCGGGGAACCGCCACGTTGAATGTGTCCAAGAATCGTCACGCGTGTCTCTGAGTTTGTCTTCTCAGCGATCATTTTTCCGATCTCTTCCGCACTGCCGGCGCCTTCAGCGACGACGACGATCGAGTGTTTCTTACCGCGAGCCACACCATGGTTGATGCGTTCCACGATCGCACTCAAGTCTTCTGGACGTTCTGGGACGAGGATTGACTCGGCACCACCGGCAAGACCGGCATAAAGTGCGATATCACCTGCGTCACGGCCCATCACTTCAATGACATACGTCCGTTCATGCGACGACGCCGTGTCACGGATTTTGTCAATCGCGTCAAGCGCCGTGTTGAGCGCTGTGTCGAATCCGATTGTCGCATCTGTACCCGGGATATCGTTGTCGATCGTTCCCGGCAGACCAATTGTTGGGAAACCGAGTTCTGTCAACTTTTGGGCGCCACGGTATGAACCGTCTCCACCAATTACTACGAGCGCGTCGATGTCGAATTTCTTCAACTGCTCGACCGCTTTCGCACGACCCTCTTCCGTTCTAAACTCAGGGCAACGGGCCGAACGTAAGAATGTTCCTCCGCGTTGAATGATATCGCCGACCGAACCGAGGTTCAATTCGACAAGATCTCCTTCGATTAGACCTTGATAGCCGTTATACACACCGTACACTTCTAGACCTTCGAAAATTGCTTTTCGGGTCACGGCACGGACTGCAGCGTTCATTCCAGGGGCGTCTCCCCCACTTGTCAATACCGCAATACGTTTTAAATTCACGTCACTCACCTCTTATGTGTTTTAACGAAATCTGAAAATAAAATACCATGTCTGACCTTTGTTTTACAACACAAGTATGTGAAAAAAAAGCATGGGGTGTGCTCAAAACCAGTCATCTCGTGAGTGAATGAACGTGAACCCGAAGCGGTTGTTAACGTTTTCACGAGCCAATTGTGCCAATTTGATGATATTTGGCGGCCCGCCCTTGCAACAACTCATTTTGAGTCCGGCCTCGCAACTCCGTCATGTGTTGTGCTAATACAGGCTTTAAGAGTGATGACTGTAATGACACATCGATGTGGGCGCCGCCGAATACCTCGGTGACGACTTCATCGACAATCCCTAAATTCAGCAAATCTTGTGCGGTAATCTTCATCGTTTCCGCTGCGCGTTCTGCGAGCTTCGCGTCTTTCCACAAGAGCGCGGCGGCGCCTTCTGGTGAAATGACCGAATACGTGCTGTTCTCTAACATGAGCAGACGGTCACAGACACCAATCCCGAGCGCTCCGCCCGACCCGCCTTCTCCGATGACGATCGAGATAATCGGCACTTTCAACGTCGCCATCTCGAACAAGTTGCGCGCAATCGCCTCGCTTTGTCCACGCTCTTCGGCGGCTTTCCCAGGGTAAGCGCCTTTCGTATCGATGAACGTGATGACAGGACGATTGAACTTTTCCGCTTGCTTCATAAAGCGAAGCGCTTTGCGATAGCCTTCTGGATGCGGCATCCCAAAGTTACGTTTCATGTTCTCTTTCGTGTTACGACCTCGTTGATGGCCGATAATTGTCACCGCTGTCCCGTCGAGTGTGGCCAATCCCGTTACGATGGCAGCATCATCATAGCCGTGACGGTCACCGTGCAACTCGATGAAATCTGGAAACAGTTGGGTGATATAATCGAGCGTCGTCGGCCGTTTCGGGTTACGCGCCAGTTGCACGCGATCCCACGGTTTCATATTCCCATAAATGTCTTTTTCTAATCGATGAAGCTTTGCTTCAAGATGACGGATTTCACGGGATAAGTCGATGCCTTTCGTCTCTGCCGTCTCGCGCAACTTCCCGAGCTGTTCGTTTACTTCTTTGATTGGATCAAACATGATGGACCTCCCCGCCGTGTAACTCGATCATCTTCTTCAAGAACGAACGCATCTGTTCACGGTGAACGACGGCGTCCAGTTGCCCCGCTTCTAACAAGAACTCGGCAGTTTGGAAGTTGTCTGGCAATTTCTCACGAATCGTCTGTTCGATGATGCGGCGCCCGGCGAAGCCGATCAACGCCCCAGGTTCGGCGACGTTCACATCCCCGAGCATCGCGAAACTGGCTGATACGCCACCTGTCGTCGGGTGCGTCAAGTAGGCGACGTACAAGAGACCGGCCTCGTCATGTTGTTTCAACGCAATCGACGTATTGGCCATCTGCATCAAGCTGACCATGCCTTCTTGCATGCGCGCTCCGCCTGAAGCGGTGAACAGGACGACCGGCAATCGTTCTTTCGTCGCGGTCCGGACGGCCGAGGCGATCGCTTCTCCGACATACGCCCCCATCGATCCCATACGGAAGCGGGCGTCCATGACGCAGACGACGACCGGGAGCCCATCGATCGTGGCGCGGCCACAGACGATGGCTTCTTCAATCCCAGTTCGCTCCCTGTCTTTTTTCAATTTATCTTCATAATCTGGAAAATCAAGCGGGTTCTCTTTGACGAGCGGTCCCGCAAATTTTTCAAACGATTGACCGTCGACCAACATGTGAATCCGCTCATCTGCACTGAGCGGGAAATGGTAGCCGCAATCACACACTTTATGATTTTCGTTTAACTGTTTCGTGTAATGCATATATTTACAGGATGGACATTTTGTCATCAAGCCTTGTGGTGCGTCAATTTTTGGTTCTCGTTGACGCAAAGGCATATATCGTTTCGGTTTCTTGAAAAAAGCAGTCATCGCTTCCCCCTCGTTCATTCCGGCATCCCCGCCTCACGCCACATCTCCAACAATCGTCTACGTTCATCTTCAGTATACAAGTCGCCCGCGTCCGTCCCGTCATAAAATCGGTTTACTTCACTCCAAATTCGAATGAACAGTTCATTCTTCAACCCGAAGATGAGATGCTGCCGGAAGGCACGGTCCGTCTCCACACTCCCCTCGAGCAACGCGATGCGTTCCGGGGTCGGTTCGACTTCCGTCAACGCCAAGCGTTCGAGCAGTCGCAACATATCGACAATGTCTGACGCCTTCGTCTGTTTCGTGACGATAAATTCAGACAAAATCTCAATATACCGATGGCGATCTTGCTCACATAAAAACGTGCCGCCGCCATGTCTCGTCTCAACGATTCCAAGGAAGCTGAGTGCCCGTAACGCTTCACGGACCGAGGCACGGCTGATGGATAGCGTCTCGGCGAGTTCCCGTTCTGACGGGAGACGGTCGCCTGGCTCGAGTGAGGCCTGGACGATCAACGTTCTAATTTTAGAAATATTTTCGTGAAATGAGGATGCGTGTTTTCCATGCATCTGACCGTTCAACTCCCTTTTTGGATGGCATTTTCTCTAAAGTGGTCAGACCAATTAATCAGATTATACCACTTTTTATGACTTGGTACTAGTTTTCGTACCGGGCAATTTCGAGTCGACCCGCTTCAACACGACATCCGTTTCACCAAACCGTTGTTTCAACGCCAAGAGCAATGACTCCGTCGGATTGATCGCATACGCCGAGGCAAGTTGCTTCACTTCCTTTGAATCCGAGAACCGACAAATAACCGGCACATCCCCTTTGGACGTATGGAGCAACTCTTCGAGGTCGGCGAACGACTCCAAGCGCAGACGGACAAAGAGCGCTTGTCCATGGAGCGGCCGGACCCGCTCGACGACGAGTTGACGTCGTCCGTCCCGTTCATTTGGATGCACCTCGAGCAAGAGGACGTTCCCGACGTAAAGCGAGCGCGAAAATTGCGCGAACACCCGCGGGAAGATGACGACCTCATCTTGCGACACACCGTCATCGACCATGACGACACCCATCTCTTCGTTCTTCTTCGTCTTGAACGTACGAATCGCGTCCACATAGACGACGATGAATCCGCGTTCGCCATGGAGCACTTCATCAATCGTCACCGTCTCGATCGAGAGCGGCGCGACCGTCGTCAATGGCGAATGGACGATCCACGTCCCGAGCGCCTCTCGTTCTTCCTCGGACCAATTCGGCTCAATCGGCGCGGATCGTTTTAATCCGAGCGCGGACAATTCGTCCGGGAGCAGATGCGTCTCCGTCTCCTCGCGAAGCCGTTCGACCGCTTCAAAGGCACGTCGACGCTCACCATGGTACATCCGATCCAACGCCCCAGCACCGAGCAGGCGTCGCAGTTTCATATGGTCTTTCGTTCCCCAGTCCATGAGTTCAAGCAGACGCTTCACATCCGTGAACTCGGCATGATGCTCAATCAACCGCTCGACATCGCGTTTCGTCAACCCTTGGACCGCCTTCAGTCCGAGACGCACGCCGGGCCCTTCTAAAAAGGCGGCGGCTTGTCCGTGCAGAACGTCGGGCGGATAGACAGGGATTTTTCCTTTCCGCAACATGCGGACGAGCTGATTCGTCTTGTCGTACGTCACGAGGTAGAAGATTCGTTCAAAGTGCGCCTTCACATAAGCTAGACGGTAACTGATCAAACTGTAGGCGACGGCGTGGGAACGGTTGAAGCCGTAACCAGCGAACTTCTCGATCCACGAGAACACTTGCCGCATCGAGTCACTGTCGAACCGCTCCGACGAACGTTCTAAGAAGCGGGCTTTCTCGACGTCAATCGCTGCCACGTCTTTTTTGGCGATGGCGCGGCGTATCAAATCCGCCTCGGCGTATGAATACCCCGCGAGCTCCCGTAACAAGCGCATGACTTGTTCCTGATAGACGAGCACGCCGTTCGTCGTCCGCATGATGTCACCGACGACCGGATGGACCGCTTGATAAGGCATCCCATGCTTGCGCTTCGCATACGTATCGATGAACTGCATCGGCCCCGGACGATAGAGCGACATCGTGACAACGATATCCTCGAACTCGGTCGGCTTCACTTGCCGAAGCGCTTGTTTCATCCCTTCCGACTCAAATTGGAAGATCCCGTCCGTGTCACCCCGGGCGAGCACGCGGAACGTCTTGGCGTCATTCAATGGAATCGTCTTCAGCGAAAACAGCTCATCCGTCTCTCGAATCAGCGCCTCCATCTGCCGGAGCCTCGTCAAGTTGCGCAGGCCGAGCAAATCGATTTTCAACAGACCGAGCGCTTCGAGATCCTTCATATTATATTGGGTCACTTGCTCCCCTGTCGTCGGCTGCAACGGTGTGATCGCATCAAGTGCCTCCCGACTGAGCACAAGGCCGGCCGCATGGACCGAAGCTTGGCGCGGTAACCCTTCCAACTCGGAGGCGATTTTCAAGAGCTGCGAGCGCTTTTGACTGCCGGCGAACCATTTCACTTTCGAAGGGTTGGCCAAAATCCCGGCCAGTCCGTCATCTTTTACTTGTTTGCTGGCCGCTTGTCCTTCTTCAAGCGTCAGACCGAGCGCCCGCGCGACATCCCGTAACGCCGCCTTTGCACCGAACGTGGCGAGCGTACCGATTTGGGCCGCATGGTTTTCACCATACTTCTCCAACACGTAGCGAACGACCTCATCGCGTCGTTCATCCTCGAAGTCCAAGTCGATATCCGGCATCGTGATTCGTTCCGGATTCAAAAATCGTTCGAACAAGAGACCGAACCGGACTGGGTCGACCTCGGTGATGTGAAGCGCGAAACTGACGAGCGACCCGGCCGCGGAACCACGACCCGGACCGACCTCGATCCCTTGTTCCTTCGCATAGCGAACGATATCTTCGACGATGAGGAAGTAAGAGGCGAAACCCGTCCGCGCGATGATATCGAGTTCATAGCGGGCCCGTTCGATGTAATCTTCTTGGAATAGGTCGAGCGCCTTTAAGCGGTCGGCAACGAGTCGCTTCAACCGGTCGATGGCACCTTCGAATTCTGGGATGGATGTTGTCGCTTGCGGCAACCGAGTGACGGACACGAGAGATTCGAATCGGTCGAGTGCCTCGAGTTCGATCGGTTCAAACCAATCGTTCATCTCACTCGGTAGGCGGACGTATTTCCCTTTCTGGTAAACGTCTTCTTGCGAGATGAGCTCTCCTTCGCCGATGGCGACGATGGCACGATACGCCTCGAAATCTTCTTGGCGCATGTAACACGTCTCGGGGGCCGGCACGAGCTTCGTGCCGAGCTCCTCCCGCATCTCGCGGAGCTGTCTGAGCATCAACGTCTGCTCCGTCGTTTGGGGCGCCGGCAATCCGAGCCATAGTTTCTCCTCGTTCACGTAACCGAGCAGATGGTTATACAAGCGCCTGCGGTGAACTGGGTCGTTCGTCTTCCAATTCTCCGGTAAGACGACTACCGCCAGTTCGGTCGTCTCGGTCACTCCATCGGCCTGCACAAGGCGATACAGTTCCGGCAACTGCTCCTCGGTCAACGCGTAGACGAGGACAGACACGTCAAACCCGTCCATCCGCAACGTGGTCCGCAACCCGATGACAGGTTTGACCGCATAGCGTTCGCACAATCGGACGAACTGCGGCAAGCCGTATAATGCATCGTCAGCGAGCGCGACGGCCCGACTCCCTCTCTCAGCCATCAGCGCGACGTATTGTTCAAGTCGAATCGTGCTCTGCATCAAACTAAAAGCCGATCGTACATTCAAGTGGATCACAAGATCCCCCCTTTCTTTTTTTCACAATTGTCAAACTCATTCCGGCACTTGTCTGATACAATAATTATAGACAAAACTTCTCCTAAAAGGGGGTATAAACCGTATGATTATTAATCGGGGCAAAATCGCACGTGACAAGCTCGAAAATTTACAGAACGGCCAGACCGTCTTCGCCGATAGCCCGGAGATTATCGACCGACTCCGCCGCTATATCGCCGAGTATCAACTCGACGTCGTCGAGGACGTGACCGACCGCGGCACATGGTTCATCCCACAAGATCAGGACAAAAGCTGAAGAGAGCTGACCAACGGGTCAGCTCTCTTCTGTTTCGAACGTGAACGGTGCCGCGACTTCATCGAGTGCCGCGATCACTTCGTCCATCTCTTCCCATGTATCGATCGTGGCACCGGCTGCCATCGGATGGCCGCCACCGCGATAGCGTTTCGCCACTTCATTGATAACCGGCCCTTTCGAACGGATTCGCACCCGAATCTCATCTTTGTTCTCGACGAACATGACCCAGCACTTCAATCCTTCGAGTCCTGAGAAACTGTTGACGAGCAACGATGCCGCTTCCGGTGTCGCGTGGAACGTCCGCAGGACGTCCGCATCGATTTTGACGTAGCCGACACCCGCTTCTGTCACGTTGACGTTTTGAAGCACATAGCCTTGGAGTTGTAACGTCGCCAAGTTCGTCTTATACATTTGACGATACAACCGATTCGTATCGATGCCGTAGTTGATCAATTCGGCGGCGACCTCAAACGTGCGCGGCGTCGCATTGCGGAACTGGAACCGTCCCGTGTCGCCGACAATCCCGGCGAACAACAAGAATGCGGACGCCTCGTCAAGGGCAAGCCCCCAGATTCCCGCAAGTTCAGCAATCATCTCCGACGTCGAACTGACCGTCGTGTCGACGATTTGATGGGTCGCATACGCGTCCTCATCAGGGTGGTGATCGATTTTGACGACCGTCTTGCCTGTTAAGGCGTGCGGCCCATCGATTCGTTCGTGGTTAGCCGTGTCGAGCACGATGACGAGCGCATCTTTGTACATGTCGGCTTCAACATGCTCCATCTTGCCTAAAAATTCTAAGTCGCGGACGATGCCGCCGACGACGTAAATCCGTTTTTCCGGATAGGCGACCTCTAACATCCGCTTCAACCCTAGCTGACTGCCGAGCGCGTCAGGGTCAGGACGGACGTGTCGGTGGATCATGATCGTATCCGCCGCTTCAATCAATTTCAATATCGTTGCTGCCTCTGGCCAGTGTGCCATCGCCATTCCTCGCTTTCTTGAACACTATTCTATGGTATGATGATAACAGATTACACGTCTGAAAGGGGTTTCTTCACTTGGGTCAATTAATTATGATCGGACTCATTTTGTTTTCGTTAGGTGCCTATTTCGTTTCTAAACGACGCGCCTATTTGACGAAGACACCATACCGGAAAGCGCTCTTTAACACGCAAGCGCTCATCTGGTTGAGCCTGTTCCTCGCACTTTTCGCCGTCAACCAAATGATCGGCGGCCTCGGGCTCGGCTCGACGATCGGTTGGATCGTCAGCATCGCCATGCTCGTCCTAGGGCTAGGCAATGCCGTCGTCGGGTTCATCCGGTACCGTAAAATCTATCCGCTCGCGAACGAAGAGCCGATCAAACAAGCATAAGGGCAGACAGAAACGAGCTGATGACATCATCAGCTCGTTTTTTAGTTAACGGTCGATCAATTGCGCCGTAACGAGCGCTTTGGCAACGAGTTGCGTGCCTTGCGTCATCTCGACGTCGACTTTCCCGAACTTCCGGCCAAGGTCGAACACGTTGGCCGAGACTCGGATTTGGCTCTCGATTTGAATCGGTTTCATGAAATAGACCGTGATATTCTCGACGACGAGGTCGCCTTTTTTCATATGACGCAGACTCCGGGTCGCCCCTTCGACAAGTAACGTCGTCAAGACACCTGACGACGCCGTCCCCATGTGGCTCGTCATTTGCGGCGCGACCTCGACGGTGAACGCGGTCCCGTTCGAGTTCGGATCTTCTTTCAATTGATTCGTGATCATATTGTCGAACGTCTCGCCGACTTGCGGTTGGCGGTTGGCGAGTTGGAGCGCCTTCAAGACGTCTTGGCGGCTGATGATTCCGAGCAGACGGCCGTAGTTGTCGACAACCGGCAACATCTCGATACCTTCCCATACCATTTGGTGGGCGGCATTGGTGACGCTTGTCTGAACGCCGACCGTGATCGGGCTCTTCGTCATCACTTTCTCGATTTCGGTGTCATGCGGGCGGTCAATCAAGTCTTTCGCCGTGATGACCCCGACGACTTTCATCTGTTCGTCGATGACGGGATAGCGATTATGTTTCGTCCGTTCATTCAGCTCGTGCCAACGTTTGACCGTATCGTCCACTTTTAAATAGAACGTGTCGTGGAGCGGAATGACGATATCCGATACGAGTAGAATCTCTTTTTTGATTAAACGGTCATAGATGGCACGGTTGATCATCGTCGCGACGGTGAAACTATCATAGGAAGTCGAGATGACCGGCATGTGGTATTTATCCGCCATCCGCTTCACTTCGTCGGTCGTATCGAATCCACCTGTGATCAAGACGGCACCGCCAGACTGGAGCACGAGCTCATGCGCCTTTTCCCGGTTTCCGATGATGACGAGCGAGTCGACATCGATGTAACGCATCATCGCTTCGAGCTTCATCGCCCCGATGACGAACTTCGAGAGCGTCTTATGCAGCCCGTCACGGCCGCCGAGCACTTGTCCGTCCACGATATTGACGACTTCAGCGAACGTCAGTTTTTCGATATTCTCTTTGTGCTTACGCTTGATCCGGATCGTCCCGACCCGTTCGATCGTCGACACAAATCCTAAGTTCTCTGCTTCTTTGATGGCCCGATACGCCGTTCCTTCTGATACCGCCAACTCTTTTGCGATTTGGCGGACCGAAATTTTGGACCCGACATCGAGCGACTCGATATGTGCTATGATCTGTTCATGTTTTGTTGTCATGTCACGAGTCCCTTTCCTCAATACATTTTCTGTCATCCTCAGTATACTGTATCAGTCGTTCTTCTTCAAACTGTACTACTGAAATGGTGACATTTCCTTTCCGTTTTGGAAAACGTTATAATGAGAAAGAACGCCAATGAACGAGAAGGAAGGGAAACGAGTTGAATCAACGAACCAACCATATTGCACAATCTTTGGCCACGAAAGGGTTAGACGCCGCTTTCGTCACATCGAAAGCATCGGTCTTCTACTTTTCAGGAGTATACGCCGAGGCTCATGAGCGGCTCATCGCCATTCTTGTCTTGAAGAACGGCACGACCGCGATCGTCTGTCCAGCACTTGAAAAAGGAATCGTCGAAGCGAGCGAGTGGAACGGCGATATCGTCACGTACATGGATCATGAAAACCCATGGGACAAAGTCGTCAAACTGTTCCTCGACCAACAGATCATCCCCGAGCGAATCGGAGTAGAAGGCGAGCATTTGACGTACAATCGCGCCGAGCAACTCCGCGCCGGTTTCGCGGGACTGTCAATCATCGACTTGACGGAAGAGTTGCAGGCACTTCGCATGATCAAGTCACCGGACGAGGTCCGCTTGATGAAGCGCGCCGCCGAACTCGCCGATATGGCGATCGAGGCAGGGATTCGCGCATTGCGTGAAGGCGTGACCGAGCTCGAGGTCATCGCGGAAATCGAGTATGCGATGAAGAAGCAAGGCGTCCGGGAGATGTCGTTCGACACACTTGTGTTGTTCGGTGAGAATAGCGCCGACCCGCACGGTGTACCCGGCAACAATCGCTTGAAGAAAGGCGATTTCGCTTTGTTCGACCTCGGTGTCATTTGGCAAGGATACGCCTCTGACATCACTCGCACCGTCGTCTATGGAGAGGCGAGCACGAAACAACGAGAGATTTACGAGACCGTCCTCAAGGCCGAAGAAGCTGCGATCGAGATGGCGAACGTCGGGACGACGCTCGGCTCGATCGATATCGCGGCCCGTCAAGTCATCACGACGGCCGGCTACGGGGAATACTTCACGCATCGTGTCGGACACGGTATCGGCATCGAAGTACACGAATTCCCGTCAATGGCCGCCAATAACGACATGACGGCCCAAGTCGGGATGACGTTCACCGTCGAACCGGGGATTTATCTCCCTGGCGTCGGCGGCGTCCGCATCGAGGACGACATCGTCATGACCGAGAGTGGCCCGATTCTGTTGACGAGTTATCCGAAAACGCTCCAAGAAATCGATTGAGTCACAAAGAAAGACCAGCCGCGCGCGGCTGGTCTTTTTCACGGTCAATAAAAGAGTCGGAACATGACGTCTCGTTGTGGCACGTCACGGCGTTCCATCGTCTCAAGGAACGAGCGTTTGTCATACGGCACGGCTTGTGGGTGAATCGAGAAGCCGGCCTCACCCCACTCGAGGATGCCGTAACGGGCCAAGTCGTCACGGGCGACACCGAGCGCTCCCGGATTGAAATAATGTTTCACGTCATCCCGAAACATGTGCTCCGGATGATGATGCCCGAAGCAGATGACATCCGCCTCATACGCCGCGTAAAGCGACTGCATGTTCGAAAGTGTCGCCTCGACGATGTCGTGGAACGGTTCCTCGGTGATCGGCGTCTCCCGTTTCTCGGTCGGGATATGGTAATGGATGCCGTATACGCGAGTCCCTTCGACAACACGTTCAATCGTGCGCGGCAGCTTGAAGAGCGCCTCCGCATAGGCAGGTTTCAACGTACGCGCCACCCACTCATGATGCGGGCGCGTGTGTGCGTAGCTTTCGGGATGCCCTGTCCCAGCCATGAGCGACAACACGGCCTCGTCATGGTTGCCCGTAATCATGTGCACGCCGCGGTCGAGCAGTCGCGCCATCACTTCGTTCGAATCGGGTCCCATCGCAATCATGTCCCCTAAACTCCAGATTTGATCGATCCGTTGCCGGTCCAGTTCGGCAAGCACCGCATCGAGCGCTTGGACGTTGCCATGGATATCGGTCAATATGGCCAACTTCATGCAGACCCCTCCTTATTTCCGGTATTGATGGACGACGTTGACACCGCCGGTCACATCAATGACAGCACCCGTGACCATGTCAGAATCGTGAGCGAGCAAGAACAGAATCATTCGTGCGATATCTTCGCCCGTCCCGTGCCGGCCGACCGGTGTTTGATCATCCGGTTCGGCCGCTTCGATTCGCATCTCTTTTTGTGCCCCGACAATATTGCCTGGATTGATCATATTGGCCGTGATGCCGTAGGCCGCCTCTTCAAGCGCGACCGATTTCGTCAAACTGACAAGTCCCGTTTTCGCTGCCGCGAACGCCGACCGGTGAATCCAGCCTGGTGCCGTCGCACTTTCCGGGAAGCCGTACGTGATGATGCGGCCGAACTGTTTCGACCGCATGCTCGGGATGGCTCGGCGCATCAACCAAAACGAGGCTGACAAGTTACCCGTGATCACCTCGTCCCATTCTTCGTCAGACAAGTCGACGAGACATTTCCGTTCAAAGATATATGGCCCGGCATTCAAGATGAGCGCGTCCGGTTCTCCGAACTTGGCCACTGCCTCTTCATAGGCACTCAAGACGGCCTGGCGGTCCGTCAACGGCGTCTCGATCATATGTAACCGCTCGTGGTTCCAATTGATCGGCTTCCGTTGCAATACGCTGACGTGCCAACCTTCTTCTAACAGTCGTTCCGTCACAATGCGGCCGATTCCTTTCGCACCGGCCGTGATGACTACGTGTTTCATCGTCATCCCTCCTCTGTATCATCTTACCCGTTCCGTCTGCTCATTTCCAAACTTCAACCTGTTCGGTGAGAAAGTTGTGAATATTTCACACATTTCTGAAAGAACCGGGCGTGAATTTAGGCAGAAGTGGTATACTATACATGTAAGCCGCACGTACATTTCAAGCGAAAGGTTGGGATTTACATGGCAATTGTCTACAAACATATTCTATCTGCCGTCGACGGCTCGAAAGAGGCGGAACGCGCATTTGAAACAGCAATCGACGTCGCCCTTCGAAACGATGGCAAGCTGTATATCGGTCACGTCATCGATACACGGACGTTCGCCACGGTCGAAGCATATGACCGGACGATTACCGAGCGTGCTGAAACGTATGCGAAGGAATTGCTCGAGGACTACGTCAATCGCGCGAAAGAACGTGGTGTCAAAGAAGTCGAGACGGTCATCGAGTACGGCTCTCCAAAAGTGACGATCGCTAAAAAAATCGCACCGAATCACGACATTGACCTCATCATCTGTGGAGCGACCGGTTTGAACGCCGTCGAACGCTTCTTCATCGGTAGCGTCTCTGAAAGCATCGTCCGCTATTCGAAGTGTGACGTGCTCATCGTCCGCCAATAACATGATTCACAAAAGGGCCATCGCAAATGCGATGGCCCTTTCGTATGATTGATTATAATACTTTGACAGTTACTGTCTTACGACCGAAGTTGAGGGCCGCACTTTGTGAGTACATCAAGATGTCGATTTTGTTGCCTCTGATGGCGCCGCCTGTATCGGCCGCTGTGTATGTGCCCATCAACTTCCCGCCGACGTACACTTGTACTTTCTTACCGAGCGGGATGACGCGCGGGTCGACAGCGACGACGTTACGTTTTTGGGCCCGGACGTTCCAGCCTAATGCCGTCACACCTGAACATCCTTTGCAATACGGTGTGTAAGCCGATGCGTTCATCGTATATGTTTTCACACTAGCCTTCGCGACCGTCTTTTTCACGGTGCGTAAGTATTTAGTAGCGATCCAACCTGCTTTGCCTTTGTAGTTGACGCGAATCCAAGCCCCTTTTGAGCCGGTACGCTGTAATTGTTGTCCTTTGTTGATCTTGCCGATGACTTTTCCGTTGAGTGAACCTGCCGAGCGGACGTTCAATCCGTTGACTTGGCTTTGAACGTAAACTTTTGAAGATGCCTCAACTTGTTGTTGTTGTGGCAAGAGCATAGCGAGTGTCATGACCGTCAGTAGTAAGACCGTTCCAATTTTTTTGAGCATGTGGTTTGTCCTCTCCTAGTCGGTTTGTGAGTTGTAAGTTCATGGTGTCGAATCTGTGGTGCCGTATTCACTGTCACATTTCACGTTTATTGCTGAATGTTTCGTCCAGATAACTATATGACGAAACATGACGACGTGCGTTTACAACTAAAATTCATTTGAGTGTCATCAAAGTTACGGTTAGATTACAAAACCGCCATCTTTTAAAGAAAGATGACGGTTTTAATAATAATCTTTAGTTTTTGTCACATTAATTACCATTTAAAGGAATTAATATATCTGGATTGTTACGAAAACCTGCTTTTCTTACGTCGAATGTTACAAACGAGATGGATTCATTCGGTCCATTGTCACAACCCCTTCCCCCTTCATGCGTCAAAAGCACTAAAAAAGTCCGTCTCGCAAGGTTGCGGGACGGACTTTGTAATAATTTAAACGTGTGACTCAACGAGGTTGGCGATGCGTACGGTATCGCGTGCGATGACCAACTCTTCGTTCGTTGGGATGATGATGACTTTGACTGGTGAGTGCGGGTAGTTGATGAACAACTCTTTACCGCGTGCTCCGTTGTTGAGTGATGGATCCCAGTAGACGCCCATGAACTCAAGGCCACGAAGGATGCGCTCACGGATGACGTCAGAGTTTTCTCCAACACCAGCTGTGAAGATGATCGCATCGACACCGTTCATCTCTGCCGCATATTGACCGATATAACCGTGGATGCGGTTCGAGAAGATTTTGAGCGAGACTTCGGCACGGTGGTTGCCTTCAGCCGCTGCTTGCTCGATATCACGCAAGTCACTCGAGATACCCGAGAGACCGTAGACGCCTGACTCTTTGTTCATGACGTTCAATACATCTTCAGCCGACTTGCCTGTCTTTTGCATCAAGAACGGGATGAGAGCCGGGTCAAGTGATCCTGAACGTGTGCCCATCGTGATTCCTTCGAGTGGCGTGAAGCCCATTGTCGTGTCGATCGAACGACCGCCGGCAACCGCTGCGATTGATGCACCGCTACCGAGGTGGCACGAGATTAAACGAAGGTCTTCAAGCGGACGACCGAGAAGCTCTGCCGCACGTTGCGTGACGTACTTGTGGCTCGTTCCGTGGAAACCGTACTTCCGGACGCCGTGCTCCGTGTAGTACTCGTACGGAAGGCTGTACAAGAAGTTCTCTTCCGGCATCGACTGGTGGAACGCCGTGTCGAAGACCGCGACTTGCGGTACGTTCGGTAAAATCGTTTGGAACGCACGAATCCCCGTCAAGTTTGGCGGGATGTGGAGCGGTCCGAGTTCGACGAACGATTCGATGTTCTTCATGACTTCCTCGTCGATGACGACCGAATCCGCGTACAACTCTTTTCCGTGAAGGACACGGTGACCGACGCCTGCGATTTCGTCGAACGACTGAATGATATCAAGGTCGATTAATTTTTCGAGCGAGAGCTCGACCGCTTCTTTATGTGAATGAAGCGGTGTGACGATATGGAACTTTTGTCCTTCGCCATATTTAATCGTGAAGATCGCATCTTCTTTTCCGACACGCTCGACGAGCCCGACGGCGAGCATCTTCTCAGATGGCATTTCGAGAAGCTGGAACTTTAATGACGAACTACCTGCGTTGACTGCCATAATTTTTGTCATGTCATACACCTCTTACCTTTCGATTTAAACACGAGTCTTTATCTGTTCTCTTAAAAACCGATAACTGTATCATAATGAAGATACTTGATATGGCATATGTTTTTCAAGTCTTTTGCCCAATAAAAATTATGTTGTTTTAAACCAATCGTCAATCTGTTTCACAATATTGGCAACCGCACGTACGTCCGTGAACGACGGCAATTCGACGAGGAGCGCTTGTTTCGGGCGTTTGACGCCTTCCCCGAGCTTTTGTAACATCAATAGGCTCTTCGCATATCGCTCATCTTTGAACATCGTCGTCGGGAGTTGCAGAACTCCTTTGACGACGGCCTCACGGTCCATCCACTGTTTTAATTTCCCTTCGTCATCCTGTTCAAACAAATTGTTCGGGATGACGAAGATGCCATGCGCGCCCGGTTTCAGGTGGCGCATCGCTTGTTCGATCAACAAGAAGTGGGAATAGGAATGGCCTTCCTCACGTTTCAAGGCGTAGCCTGACGCCACCTCATCGTTCGGATAGTAGCCGATCGGCAAATCGACGAGCGCTAAATCGCTCGGTTCGACGAACAACGGTGCGAGCGCGTCCTGGTGGAAATACGACACCGGTTTCCCGAGTAAGTTACTGATCGCGTAAGACAGACGTAGCATCGTCTCATCGACTTCGACGGCTTGTGCGGTGGCGTCTTTCAATTGTGTCAACACGGCATGCACGAGTGTCCCCGTCCCGCTCCCAAGTTCAAGCACGCTCGCCCCGTCTTTGACGAGCTTCGTTGCCAAGTACCCGATGAACAGGCTGACAGCGTCCGGTGTCGGTTGGTGGTTCGGCGGGAGTGTCGTCGTCTCCTCGAGCACGAGCAGACTGACGGCTTTGCGGACATCATCCGTCTTCTCTTGTTCGACATCGACCCGTTCAAATACTTCAATCAACGCCTCGAGCGGTAACAAATCAAGGTCGGTCGTCAGCTTCTTCGCCTCTTTCTTCCAATCCCGATACAATTGTTCAAATCGTTCCATCTTCGATCATCCTTTCCATACAAAACCGGCCCTCTGATGGAGAGCCGGTCGGTTCACTTCTATTAGTGTAAGCGATTCGTGGTCATTTCGCCAAGCGAATCAGTTCGCTTTATCAAACGCCTCGAGCGCCGCATCGAAATCGACCTCGTCTGTCATCTCATCCATGTACTGGACGTATTGGACCGTACCTTCTGAGTCGATGACGAACACCGAGCGTGCGAGTAGACGGAGCTCTTCCATCAACACGCCGTAAGATTTCGCGAACGATTGGTCGCGGTGGTCCGATAACATGATGACGTTATCGAGGCCCGAGGCCGCACACCAGCGACGTTGTGCGAACGGCAAGTCGTTCGACACGGTCAAGACTGTCCCTCCAAGCGTTGCCGCTTTCTCGTTGAACGCACGCGTTTGTGCATCACAGACGCCTGTATCAATCGACGGGACGACACTAATCAATTTTTTCCCTGGGTATGACGCGAGCGTCACCTCTTCAAGTGCCGTCGTGAGCGCTGTAAAGTCCGGTGCAGCATCTCCGACTTTGACCGGATTCCCTTGCAGTGTAACGGTATTGCCTTTAAATGTTGGCATCGTTTCATCCCCTTTGGTTTGATTTATACTTCTTCATCATATCGATGGTGCCGTCTCGATGACAAACTTCCTGCCTCAGACGGCCTGATTGTGATTTTCCCTATATCGAGCGTCTAAAACGCTGTATAATGAAAGAGACTCAATTGACAAAGGGGATGACATGGATGAGAAACAACGTTTATTTGTACCATCGTAACGTCAACGACTTTACTAAAGAGGTAAAGAAACTAATCGAGATCGGTGAGAAGCATGGCTTCAACGTCGTGAATCGTCCGGAAGACGCCAACATCATCGTCGCCATCGGGGGAGATGGCGCGTTCTTACAGGCCGTCCGTTATACAGGCTTCCGTCAAGACGCCATCTACGTCGGGTTCGGACGCGGATTGAATGAGTTTTATTGCGACTTCGACATACATAAGCTCGACGAAGTCGATCGTTTATTCTCAGATAACTCTGCTCGGATCGAAGCCGGGCTCGAGGTACGGAAATATCCGCTCTTATCGGCTTCAATCAATGAATCGACACCAATGCTTTGTTTGAACGAAGCTTCGATCAAATCGAGTATCATCAAATCACTCGCCATTGAGGTATACATCGACGATCTTCACTTCGAGACGTTCCGCGGCGACGGGATGGTCGTCTCAACGCCGACCGGCTCGACGGCTTATAATAAATCACTCGACGGCGCGATCGTCGACCCGCTCATCCCATGCATGCAAGTGAGCGAGATCGCTTCGGTGAACAATAACCGCTACCGTACACTCGGTTCCTCGTTCATCGTCCATGATTCACGCAAACTGTCGCTTCGCATCGTCGAAGACGGGAACGACTATCCGATCATTGGGATGGATAACGAGGCGCTCAGCCTCAAATATACCGACCGAATCGATATCGAGCTCTCTGATCAAGTCGTCAAAACGGTCAAGTTGAAAAACAACTCGTTCTGGCACAAAGTACAACGCTCATTCTTCTAAACGACAAAAGGCTAGCCGTCCATTTTACTTAGACGGCTAGCCTTTTTATTATGCGTTGACGACGTCGGCCTCATACACCGGCGACCCTTCGACGACCGTCATGACGAGTCGGTTGTCGAGGATGTCGCGCCCGCGAAGTTCGAAGAAGTCTTCTTCCCACACCGTGAACGTGGCGTTATAACTTTGAATCAACAAGCCGTCACGTCCGTGCGTGCCTGTGGCGACACGCGGGGCATACGTGAAGCTACGGAGCGCTTCATACATCGACAGGCGTTCCGGCGGATTGAGCGCGCCCGACTCCTCGAACGATTGACGGGTGACGGCACCATACAGGCCTTTTCGTACATCGACCGAAGAGATTGGGGCGTCACTGCCCCCGAGAACGAGCGCTCCCGTGTCGAGCATCGATTTGAAGCGGTAGGCGTTATCGACCCGGTCGTTTCCGAGCCGATCGAACAACAAGTTCATGTCGTCCGACAAGAAGATTGGCTGCGCATCAATCAATACCGGCAGCGCCTGGATCCGTTTCAACAATGCATCGTTCAAGAGCGAGGCATGGATGATTCGGTCCCGCGTCCCGCGCTTGGCCGGATACTTCTCGAGCAACGTGATGAACTGTTCGGCGGCGGCATCCCCGATGACGTGGGCTGCCACGTTCATACCATACGATCGCGCCTTTTTGACGAGCGCCTCGAGATGGTCCGGACGATGGACCTCGATTCCGCGCTGACCCGGTTCGTCCGTATACGGTTCTGATAAGAGTGCCGTCCGTCCCCCGAACGACCCGTCGACGAACAGTTTCATCGCCCCGAAATCGAAACGTGGTCGTTTCGCGAGCGCATCGTGACGAATTAATTGATCGACGACTTGTTCATGGACGAGCAGATGGGCATGGAACGGGAGATCTGCTAACACGTCCTCATACGCTTGAATCGTCTCGAGCGGGTCGCCATGATAGAACAGGTCTTCCGTATGGGCGCCAACAATCCCGTGGGCGAAAAGCGAGTCGATGGCCCGGTGGAGTGAGGCGACATTTTTCTCGCGATTCCCCCCCAGTTCTTTATGGAGCAAATCGAGCGCCGCATCGTATAGCACCCCGTTCAGTTTTCCTTCCGCGTCGCGTCCGAGCTTTCCGCCTTCGATGACGGTATGGTGAATCAAGCCAAGTCGTTCCAATCCTTTCGAGTTGACGACGGCGACGTGGCGACAGACCCGCTTCAAGACGACGGGCCGGTCTGGGATGACGGCATCAATCATCTCACGCGTCGGCATCTCTCCGAGCAGACGGTCATTGAACCCTTCCGCGACGAGCCAATCGTCACTTCTGTCACTGCCGTCCTTTTGTTTCATCGACTCGAGCAGAGCTTGCAAATCCGTCGTCTCGGTCGCATCGATGCGGTCGAGCGCTTCCCCGTATCCGATCAAATGGATGTGCGAGTCGGTGAACGCCGGATAAACGCTCTTCCCTTCAAGGTTCACAATCTGTTTGATCCTTCCGGCGTATGTACGACGAAGGTGGCCTTCCTCACCTAGCTTCAGAATGCGACCGTGCTCGACATACATGGCGCGAGCCTGTTCATGCTCTTTATTCATCGTATAGATCTTTCCGTTTACCCATAGCGTTCCCATCACAAAATTCCTCCTCGATTCAAAAAAGATTGACGTCTACGTTAATTCCCGTTTACGTCAATCTTCATGCATCATTATTTTCGTAATAGCTCTTGTTGCTCCAAACCTTTTTCGACACGCTGACGAATCTCGCGGGCCGCGCCTTCATCGAAGCGCCCGAGGACGCGTTCACCGATTTCGACGGCCGTGCCGTACTCTCCGTGTAAAAACTTGTTCTCGGCGAGCGTCAAGGCGATATGGACCTCGTTGTCACGCCGGCGATAGCGGTTCGCATATTGCAGCAGCTGCTCGGCGTACGTGACTTGGCGTAAGAGCGCTTTGACCCGGTCGCGGAAGTTGTCCATCGTCTCTTCGACGTCGTGGCTGAGTCCGACGATATACGTCATATTGAACGGCGCCTTCTCGAACTGTTCGTCCAACGATTGAACGCCTTTTTGCAATTGGCGCATATCGCTCGTCAAATCCGTCGGGACGACCGGCATGGCGCTCTTCGTAAGGAGTCGGCGATGGGCCGACAATTCCTTCTTCCAAGACTCGAGCTTGTTACGAACCTCGAGCTCTTCTTTACGGAGCGAGTTCGTATTCTCGATGAAGCGTTCATGCATGGCACTAAACTGGTCGAGCGACCGTTTTGCTTCTTGCACTTTTGACTTGATCATGCTGAACGGGATCATCTGGGCGACGAGCGCCTGTTCGATATCGAGCACGTTCGCCGTGAGCGTCGCCCGCTCACGTTCAAGCTGTTCAAATTCTTCACCGACTCGAGCGTTGATCTCATAGTTGCTGACGAGTCGAGTCATCTCTTGATGGAGTCGCGCCATGACTTCGCTCGTCTGGCGGTCACGGTCTTTCACACTCGCGAATTCTTTCTTCACGTATTGGCGCGCGTCGACTTCGGTCCGGAACGCTTCGAACAACTGGTCGATGTCCGAACTGAGCTGTTGCATGTCCATCTCGAAATGATCGAAGTCGAGCTGTTCGATGCGGTCCATAAGAGCCGATCGGCGATCTTCCGCCTGCTCGATTTCTTCCATTAAACCGAGCGGTTCGAGCGCGTAGCCGTCCATTTGCATCTCTTTATGCCCCGAACGCAACTGGTTGAGCTGTTGTTTCAAGTCAACCTGCACCGTGCGGACGAACTGAGGGATGACACTGACGAGTTCACGAATCTTCGTCACTTTCTCAGACAAGACTTGGCCGGCGACGTACGCCTCCGATACTTGGCCTTCTTGCTTCAACGTGATCATCTCGGTCCGTTTTGCTTCCGCTGCCGCAATCTCAGATTCGACGAGTTCATACGTCGGGCCGAACGCACTGTTTTGCGCGACGAGTGTCTTCCGGAATTGGTACAGCTCTTTCTCGTCTTTTTTGACGATATCGAGCAGCGACGAATGATGCTGATTAAACTCATCCATCTCGTCGAGCATGGCGTGTACCATCGACTCGAGCTCTTCAATCAACTGTTCCGTCGCATTCAAATCCGATTTGACTTTGAGGAAGCGATATTTGTCCAAATCTTCTTCGGCATGATAGAGCGCCTCATCGATTTGCCCGGTATGTACACTGACGAGTTCGTCCCATGACTGATGCCAACGCTCGAACTTTTCTTTCGTCTCGCCCTCCATTGGCCACTGTTTGAACTTCTGCAGTTCGGCCGGGACGCTGGCGCTGAGCACGCTTTGTTTGCGCATGTCTAAATCATCAATTTTCTGGTAAAAATTCCTTCGCACGAGCATGCTTCCCAGCATCGCCCCTAATGCGATGACAATGATTCCAATTAAAATTCCGTAGATTCCGTAATCCATCTCTGTCACAACCTCCAAGCCGCTTTCGTGGACTTATGTATCTGAATGAATAAATGAAGTATTTTATGAGTATAGATAATACTAATCATATTATAGAACCAATGATTTGCATAGGTTTTCCAACGGTTTAGGGAGAGAATGTTATTTTTCACATGAATCTTTTAAGAAGACAAAATAAAAAAATGCGTGTACCATAATGCTAATCAATCTTGCTTTCATTCATTAGGAGGGAATCCCATGTTCCAAACGACTACTTACTCTGGCGACTTGGCCGCCGGTTACGACCTACTAAACAAACAACTCGCCGCGCTACTCGAAGGCGAGACGAACCGTGTCGCGAACCTTTCGAACGCGAGCGCGCTTCTCAACCAATTCCTCGACCGGATCAACTGGGTCGGCTTCTATTTAACAGAAGGCGAAGACGCCCTCATCCTCGGACCGTTCCAAGGTCTGCCGGCTTGCGTCCATATCGCGTTCGGCAAAGGAGTTTGCGGGACAGCCGCCTCGACGCAAGAGACACAACTCATCGCAGACGTTCATCAATTCCCGGGCCATATCGCTTGTGACGCGGCTTCGAACTCGGAAATCGTCGTCCCGCTCGTCCGTGACGGTAAGACCATCGGCGTGCTCGATATCGACAGCCCTGAGTTCGATCGCTTCTCGGATGTCGACCGTCAAGGGTTGGAGCAATTCTGCCAGACATTACTTCACTTCATCTGATTGACAAGCGAATCATTTCGTCGTATACTGATTTTTGTGCATGAAATGACGATAGCAGTCATTGACAGACGTATCCACCTTTCGGGCCTCGACTGAGTCGGAGGAGCATCTCGTAGCTTCGCTATCAAGTGAAGGTGCTTGAACCTATGAAAGGGGCGTCACCAGTCTTTGACACCGTTGTTCTTTTGTGCAAAATACATGAACAACAAGGAGGAGTCCAAACATGGCTCGTTACACAGGTCCAGCTTGGAAACTCTCGCGTCGCTTAGGCATCTCGCTTAGCGAAACGGGTAAAGAATTAGCAAAACGTCCTTACGCACCAGGTCAACACGGAAATGGTCGTCGTAAAATCTCTGAATACGGTCTTCAGCTTCAAGCGAAGCAAGCACTCCGTCACATGTACGGAATCAACGAGAAGCAATTCCGTCGCATCTTCAACGATGCAGGGAAAATGCAAGGTATCCACGGTGAGAACTTCATGTTCTTGCTCGAGTCACGCCTTGACAACCTCGTTTACCGTATGGGTCTCGCTCGCACACGTCGTGGAGCGCGCCAACTCGTCAACCACGGTCACATCCAAGTTGACGGTTCACGTGTAGACATCGCGTCTTATCGTGTAAAACCAGGTCAAGTCATCTCAGTTCGCGAGAAGTCTAAAAACTTCAAAGCGATCGCTGAAGCTCTCGAAGTAGCACCAGCTACAAAAGACTACGTAACATTCGACGCTGAGAAGCTCGAAGGTACATTCGTACGTCTTCCTGAGCGTGCTGAATTGAACGACCAAATCAAAGAGCAACTCATCGTTGAGTACTACTCACGTTAATGCTTTTATCCCCTTCCCTGCCTCGGCAGGAAAGGGGATTTTTTTTACTTTAATATTTGTTCACGAATCCGGCCCATCTGCGTATCGAGCGCGTCCGCCATCTTGGCCGCTTCAATCAACTCGAGTTTCGACGCCTCCGGGACGACGTGCTGGTATTTATAATGAAGCTTATGCTCCGTCGCCGCCCAAAAGTCCATGGCGAGCGTGCGGATCTGAATCTCAGCCGGCACCCAAATGACGCGTTCCGCCAAATAAACTTTCGTCCGGACGATGAGATGCAGGCTCCGATAACCGCTCGGCTTTGGATCTTTGATGTAGTCTTTGATCTCATCGATTTGTAAATCGTCCCGCTTCTTCAAATGATCGAGGATGGCGTAAATGTCATCGCGGAAACTCGTGACGATCCGGACTCCTGCGACGTCATAAATATTGTCCCAAAGTGCTTCCACTTCAAGTGGGAGCCCTTTTTGGTTCATCTTCTTGATAATTGACGGCAACGTCTTCATCCTCGTCTTCACATGTTCGATCGGAGAGTAACCGAGCCGCGTCTGCCAATCGAGGTCGATGATGCCGAGGTCGCTCTCAAGCTCGGTGATCGCCATCTCATAGTAGCGGAACCGCTCCCGCCATTGGTGGAACTGTTCGCCAAAAAACTCTTCAATTTCCATAGGAAAGCCTCCTTATCGTCTATACTTGCCATCGTATCAGACCGAAACCAATTTGAGATATAAAAAAACGTCCATGTCCGCAACATTTGGGACATGGACGAATGCATCAGACGTGACGGATCACGAAGTATTTTTTCTTGCCTCGGCGGATGACCGTGAACTCACCAAGTGTATCGGCACGTGTCACCGTCTTATCGAGCGCTTGTTCGCGCTCCCCGTTCAAGTAGATCGCCCCGTTTTGAACGTCTTCGCGGGCTTGACGTTTTGATGGCGCAATCTTCGCTTCGACGAGAAGATCGACGAGGTTACGTTCGCCGTCAAGTTCGAACTGAGGCATGCCTTTGAATGCAGCATCCATATCTTCTGGCTTGAGCGTCTTCAAATCACCGCTGAAGAAGGCAGTCGTGATACGGAGCGCTTGCTCGAGACCAGCTTCACCGTGGACGAGTTTCGTCATCTCTTCGGCGAGGCGACGTTGGGCGACACGTTTTTCCGGTGCAGACGCCACTTCGCTTTCAAGCGCCAAGATGTCGTCATGCGACAAGAATGTGAAGTATTTGATGAACTTGATGACGTCGGCGTCGTCGACGTTGATCCAGAACTGGTAGAACTCGTAAGGTGTCGTCTTATCGGCGTCGAGCCAGACCGCACCACCGGCCGTCTTACCGAATTTTTGTCCATCCGACTTCGTCACGAGCGGTACCGTCAAACCGAACGCCTTCTCCGAGTGACCAAAGCGACGAATCAGTTCGAGACCGGCTGTGATGTTGCCCCACTGGTCGCTGCCCCCAACTTGAAGACGGCAGTTCTCATTTTCGTACAACTTCAAGAAGTCGAACGATTGCAACAGCATGTACGAGAATTCCGTGTACGAGATCCCGTTCTCCAAACGCGAGTCGACCGAGTCTTTGGCGAGCATGTAACTGATTGGGAAGTGTTTGCCGATGTCGCGCAAGAAGTCGATGATCGACAACTCTTCCGTCCACTCGTAGTTGTTGCGGATTGAGATTGGATTCTCTCCTTCAAGCGGCAAGAAGCGGCTCAATTGGTCTTTGATTCGATCCGAGAACTGTTTGACCGTGTCGAGCGTGTTGAGCGAACGCTCGTCCGAACGACCTGACGGGTCACCGATCATGCCGGTCGCCCCACCGACGAGGGCGATGACGTGGTGTCCCGCCTCTTGGAAACGTTTGAGTGTTAAAATCGGGAGCAAGTGCCCGATATGAAGCGAGTCCGCCGTCGGGTCGAACCCGGTGTAAAGCGTCGTCGGTTTGTTCAGCTGTTCTTTCAATCCTGCTTCGTCCGTCATTTGGTTGACGAGACCTCGAAATTCTAAATCCTTCAATAATTCCATCTGTTCCACTCCTTCAATTGACATAAAAAACGCCCCTTCTCATATTGAGAAGGGACGGAGATTCCGCGGTACCACCCTAATTGCCACAGCTGTGGCCACTTGTAGCGAGAGATAACGGTCTCGACCCGGCCGAACGGCACGCTCCAAAAGTGTAATTCATCGGCTGACATTGGCTAGTTCACAGCACCCACTAGCTTTCTGGACAAGCGGTCAGTCGACTACTTCGCTTTCTTCATAGCATCTTTGTTTATGGACTATGCTTTACATTTTATAAGTTCCATTTCCAAATTGTCAACCGAGAATATGGAAACTTGCATCCGGTAGTCGATTCGGGGTAAGGTCAGGAAGGACTTGTGCTATAATCGTATATATTACTGTCAAAAATAGTTTTACACCATATTAAGGAGGCTGTCATGCTGCAAAAGATTCGAGACACATGGAACCAACCAAAGTCCTTGAAAGCCCGCCGTTATGCCAATGTATTTTACGATGTATCGTGGAACGTACTGCTCTTAACGATTATATCGGTCGTTCTCATTGGATTTTTAGGCGCCGGGATCGGAGCGGGTTATTTCGCTTCCCTCGTCAAGGATATGCCGGCACCCGCATATAAGACGATGACGTCGCAAATCAACACCTACTCATCGACTTCTGACATTTATTTTGGAAGCGGTGAACGCATCGGAAACTATACGACGGATGAAGTCCGCGTTCCCGTCGCCGTCGAGAAAGTTTCTCCGTTCGTCGTCGACGCGTTACTCGCCACAGAGGACGTCGAGTTTTACGAACACGATGGTGTCGTGCCGAAAGCGACGCTCCGTGCCATCTTACAGGAAGCGACCGGATCGGAAGACCGGACCGGCGGTTCTACGCTCACCCAACAGCTCATCAAAAACCAAATGCTGACGAACGAAGTGTCGTTCGAACGAAAAGCGAAAGAGATTTTACTCGCCCTTCGCCTCGAAAAAGCAATGAACAAAGATGAGATCTTGAACGCGTACTTGAACGTCGTCTCATTCGGACGAAACTCGATGGGACGCAACATCTCAGGAATTGAAGCAGCTGCTCGCGGTGTCTTCAATACATCGGCTGAGAAGTTGACGTTGCCACAAGCCGCTTTCCTCGCCGGGATCCCGAAAAACCCGTTCCTGTATACACCGTATTATCAAGGCGGTGTCATTAAAGAGGATGTGTCACCGGCCATCAACCGGATGAAAACGGTACTCAACCGGATGTACGTCGCCGGGAAGATTACGAAAAAAGACTACGACGCTGCATACAACTACGACATCACAAAAGACTTCATGAAGACGCAATCGAAGCCGCGTGATCGCTATCCGTATGTTGTGCAAGAAGCTGAACTTCAAGCAAGACAAATTGTCACAAACTACTTGCTCGAACAGGACGGCATCGTCTTGGCAGATTTAAAAACGAAAGAACAAAATGAAATTAGAACGACTTACGCCAAACGCGCCCACAATATGCTGCGCCAGGGCGGATTCAAGATTCATATGACGCTTGATAAAAAAGTTCACGAGGCAATGCAACAACCCGCTAAAAATGCCAATAACTTTGATAAAAATCAATACATCAAAGAAGAAGATCGTACGTTGCCTGAACAGACGGCGTCAATCATGATCGAGAATAAGACAGGGCGCATCCTAGGTTTCGTCGGCGGTCGCTATATTAACGGAAAGACAGACGAAGTGAACCGCGCCATGCGTATGGAACGTCAAATCGGGTCGACAGCAAAACCGATCTTGGTTTATGCCAATGCAATTGAAGCTCGGATGATCACGCCTGAAACGACGATTTTAGATGAAGAATACTTCTACCGATTCACCGGTCCTGGTCAACCGAAAAAGGAAGTTGAAAACGAGAGTAGAACGCACAGCGGCCCTGTAACGGCTCGCGAGGCGCTGAAACGTTCCCTTAACGTTCCGGCTGTTAAAATCTACGAAGAACGTAACCAAAAAACTGCCGACACGCAAAAACTTGTCGACATGGGCATCGAAGTGTCAGAAGCGAACCGAAACGCTTCATCGATGGCATTAGGTGTCGGAGAAGTCAGCCCGGTCAACTTGGCCGCGTCTTATGCGATGCTCGCGAACTATGGGGAGCATGTGGAACCCTACTTTATCGAACGCATTGAGTATAACGGTGAAACTATCTTTGAGAAACAACCGAAAAAGACGCGCATCTATACCGATCGTACGTCTTACCTCGTCATCGACATGCTACGGGATGTCTATACGTCAGGAACAGCAACGTACGCTCGATCACTCTTGAACGTCCCTGGCGATTGGATGGGTAAATCTGGTACGACGAACGACCGACGCGACTCGTATTTGGTTGGCTCGAATCCGAACGTCACGCTTGCTGTTTGGTCTGGTTTTGACTCACAATTCGGTGAAATGCAAAACAGTTATGAAGTAGGTCAGTATTACCAACGGACGCAACGTATCTGGTCACAGACGGCCAACCGCGTATACGCCGACAATCCTGAAATCTTCAACACTGGGGCGCGCTTCAATCAACCTTCTAGCGTTTCTGCCGCTGACTTCAAAGACTCAGGCTCATTCTCTGAGAAGAAGAAAGTCGAAGAGAAGAAGAAGAAGGAAGAGGAAGCCAAGAAGAAAGCCGAAGAAGAGGCGAAGAAGAAAGAAGAAGCTGAAGAGAAGAAACAAGAGGCTGAAGAAAAACAAGAAGCTGACGCTGCTGCGAAAGAAAAGGCAGATGCTGAGGCTAAAGCGAAAGCTGAAGCGGAAGCGAAGAAAAAAGCTGAAGCTGATAAGAAGAAAGCTGAAGAAGAAGCCAAGAAGAAAGCCGAGGCTGAGAAAAAGGCTGAGGAAGATAAGAAGAAAGAAGACGCCGAAGCTGCAGATGGCGCCTAAACCGACAAGAAAGGTCGACACATCGCGTGTCGACCTTTTGTCGTTCAATCTTCCATTGTCGATAAGTCACCTGTTTCAAGGTTCAATTCCCAAGCTTTCAAGACGCGACGCATGATCTTCCCGCTTCGTGTTTTCGGCAGCTTGTCTTTAAATTCAATCTCACGCGGGGCCGCATGGGCCGCGAGCCCTTCTTTGACGAACTTTTGAATCTCCGTCTTCAGCTCGTCTGACGGCTCATAGCCTTTACGGAGCGCGATGAACGCCTTGATAATCTCTCCACGGACCGGATCTGGTTTCCCGATGACACCGGCCTCGGCAACTGCCGGGTGCTCGACGAGACGACTCTCGACTTCGAACGGACCGACCCGTTCGCCTGCCGTCATAATGACATCATCGACGCGGCCTTGGAACCAGAAGTAACCATCCTCGTCCATATAGGCCGAGTCGCCTGAGACGTACCATTCGCCCCAGAAATAGCTCTCATACTTGGCGTCGTTCTTCCAAATCTTTCGCATCATCGACGGCCACGGCGTCTTGAGTGCCAAGTTGCCCATCCGATGTGGCGGGAGCGGTTGACCGCGGTCGTCTAAGATGGCCGCTTCACAACCCGGGATGGCTTTCCCCATCGAACCCGGTTTGATATCCATCGTCGGATAGTTACAAATCATCATCGCACCCGTCTCTGTCATCCACCACGTATCATGAATCCGTAACCCGAACGATTCGTTCCCCCAACGAATGACTTCCGGGTTGAGCGGTTCACCGACCGAGAGGATATGGCGGAGAGATGATAGGTCATATTTCTCGAACGCTTCTTCGCCGGCACCCATGAGCATCCGGAACGCCGTCGGCGCGCTGTACCAGACGGTGACCCCGAACCGTTCGATGACCGAATACCAGAACTCCGGATTGAATCGTCCCCCGACGATCACATTCGTCGCCCCGTTCAAGAACGGTGCGAAAATCCCGTAGCTCGTGCCCGTCACCCAGCCTGGGTCGGCCGTGCACCAGTAAATATCATCCGGTTGTAAGTCGAGCACCCATTTTCCCGTCATCAAGTGCTGCACCATGGCGTTATGGACGTGCAGGACGCCTTTCGGCTTCCCGGTCGACCCTGACGTATAATGCAAGATCATGCCGTCCTCACGGTCGACCCATGTGATGTCGAGGTCAGTCGAAGCTTCAGCCGCCAATTTGCGATAGTCGATGATTTTCCCGGCTTCTTCTACTCCGTCGCCGACGATCAAAATCGTCTCCAAGTGCGGGAGCTGATCGACCGGGATGCGCGGCAAGAGCGCCTCGGTCGTCACGATGACTTTCGCTTCCGAGTCGAGCAAGCGGTCGTGAACGGCTTGTTCCATGAACGCCTCGAACAACGGTCCGACGATGGCGCCCAATTTAAGTGTGCCGAGCAAAATAAAATAAAGTTCTGGACTCCGCGGCATGAAGATGAAGACGCGGTCGCCTTTCTCCACTCCAACCGATTTCAGAACGTTTCCGGACCGATTGCTTTCTCGTTTCATATCTTCATACGTATAGCGCTCTTCTCGTTCCCCATCGAAATAGAGCAATGCCAGTTTTGTGGCCAGTTCACCTTCGGCGTGACGGTCGATCGCTTCGTACGCCATGTTGACGTTCCCCGTCAAATTCCAAGAAAATAGTGCTTCTGCTTGAGTCCACTCGAACGACTGACAAGCCTCTTCATACGACGCCAATTGATGTTCCCCTGATAACGCTTTCAATTTTTCCATCGCTAAAGATTCGCCTCCCCTGTAATGAATGGTATAACCACTTTCAGTATAGTGTTAATATTGTGACAAATCAATGAATTTCCAAAATCTCCAAAAGAGCGTGAAAGAAGGAGAATGAAAGCGCTATAATAGAAGGTGGAAAAGGTGGTGACTCCATGGAAAAACAATATCATTCAAAGGTGTGGGAAACCTCACTCGGAGCCGTAATCATCGATGGACCCATCGAAAGCGATGTACTGGCGACGTATCGCCTCGATGAGGGATTGACCGCATTTCGTGAACCAGAGGACCAACATAAGGCCCTCGTTGAAATCGCTGACTTGAAAGAAGGTCGCATTATCGTGGCCCGCGTCGACAATCTCGTCATCGGCTACGTGACGTATTTATATCCAGACCCGTATGAACGTTGGAGCGAAGGGAACGACCCTTACATTCTCGAGCTCGGCGCCATCGAAGTGAGTCCGCGCTTCCGCGGTCAACGGATCGGCAAACAGCTGCTCGAAGTGTCGATGATGGATCCACATATGGACGACTTCCTGATTTTGACGACGGAATATTATTGGCACTGGGATTTAAAAGGAAGCGGACTCTCCATTTGGGACTATCGGAAAGTGATGGAGAAGATGATGAACCACGGCGGGCTCGTCTTCTTCCCGACCGACGACCCGGAGATCGCTTCGCACCCGGCCAACTGTCTCATGGCACGGATTGGCAAGAACGTCCGGCAAGAGACGATTGACCACTTCGATTCACTCCGGCTGCGACGCCGGTTCATGTATGACTGAGGAGGGATCTGGATGCTGATTGAACAAATGATGAACCGTCATGTCGTGACGATTCAACCGACCAATACGATTGCCCATGCCGCCAAGCTCATGCGCGACCACAAAGTACGCCATCTCATCGTCACAAATCCGGCCCGTCAAGTCGTCGGAATCGTCGGCCAGTTCGAGATGAGCGGTGCGACGAGTGTGTTCCACCCCGAAAGCGAGAGCGCTGACTTTAAAAACCCCGTCTCGAGCATCATGCGTCAAGATGTGACGACGGCGCACCCGTACGATTTTTTCGAAGACGCGGCCGCCTTGTTTTATGAATATCGTTTGACGTGTCTTCCGATCATCGAACAAGGAAAGCTCGTCGGCGTGTTGACCGAGACAGATTTATTGCGTTATTTCGTCCAATTGACCGGTGCACTCGAGCCAAGTTCACAAATTGAAATCTTAGTCGAGAATACGACCGGCACGCTTGAGAAAGTGACACGGCTCCTCGCCAAGACGAACGTGAATATCATCAACGTGTTCGTCCACCCGACGGCCGACCCATATAAACGGATCATCTCGTTCCGCGTGCAGACGATGAATCCGCTCCGCATCATCGAACGGTTGAAGCGTGAGGGCTTCGACGTGCTCGGTCCGGAGATGTCCCCATGAGACCGGCCTACATATTCGGCGAGAACGAGAACTCGTACCGCTTTCACGAAGATCATCCGTTCAATCCGATTCGCCTGGAGCTGACGACGTCTCTCCTGATCGCCTCAGGCAAGCTTCAGGCCTCCGAGTGTATCGCTCCTCCCCTCGCCTCAGTCGAGTCGCTGGCGCTCGTGCACGACCTCGATTATATCGAGGCGGTCCAAGCGGCTGCCGCAGGTGAGCTGTCGACGTTGAAAGCGAACAAATTTGGGCTCGGTACTGAAGACACTCCGATTTTCCCAACCATCCATGAAGGGGCGGCCCGGCTGGTAGGTGGGACGATGCACGCCCTTGACTTGGTCGCGAGCGGAAAAGTCGAGCGTGCGTTTCACGTCGGGGGCGGTCTGCATCACGGGATGAGACGAAAAGCGTCAGGTTTTTGTGTCTATAACGATGCGGCCGTCGCCATCGCTCACGTCCGTCAGACGTACGGGTCGCGTGTCTTGTACGTCGATACCGATGCCCATCACGGTGACGGCGTCCAATGGCTGTTTTATGACGATGCGGATGTGATGACCTTATCCATCCATGAGACCGGCCGCTACTTGTTTCCTGGGACAGGATCGGTCACGGAGCGTGGTAACGGGAACGGCTATGGATACAGTTGGAACGTCCCGGTCGATGCGTTCACCCAAGATGATTCCTTCCTGCGCTGTTACGAGACCGTGTTCCGGGAAGCGTGCGAGTGGTTCAAACCCGATATCATCCTGACACAGAACGGCGCCGACGCCCATGCGTTCGACCCGCTGACACACCTCGCCTCGACGATTCGGACGTTCGAACAGATTCCACAAATCGCCTCTCGACTCGCCGATGAGTACACGGAAGGTCGCCTCGTCGCCCTTGGCGGCGGCGGGTATGACTGGTATCGAACGGTGCCGCGCGCCTGGTCCCAAGTATGGGCCGGCCTGACGCGTGAGGCGCCGTATCGCGGTGACATTCCGGTCGAATGGATTGAACAATGGCAGGCCAAAGCCGATCAAACGTTGCCGACGCGGTGGGATGACCACACGTACACGTTCCAACACATTCCACGAAAGCAACAAATCGAGGAGAAGAATTGGGAAGTGTCAAAACGCGCCTTTTGGCCGTTCATCTCGAACGATCGCAAATCAATATATGTCTAAAAAAATCCCCTCGTCCGCGGAGTGACTCCGACTGGCGAGGGGATTTTTATTCAGTCTTGACGTACCGAATCGCGACGTTCGATGCGGTGCGGCAAGACGACGTTTTTCTCTTCGATTTCTTCGGCGTTCAAGATTTTCGTCAAGAGACGCATGGCAACGGCACCGATATCATACATCGGTTGGACGACCGTCGTCAATTTCGGACGAATCATCGTCGCGAGACGCGTGTTATCATGGCCGACGACTTCAAAATCGTTCGGGACCGAGAAACCGGCGTCTTGAATCGCGTGAATGACACCGAGTGCCATCTCATCCGTACCGGCGAAAATCGCTTTCGGGCAATCGTCACGTTCGAGCATCTTCTGCATCGCCTCAAGGCCTGATGCGTACGTGTAATTCCCGAGGACGACGTCACTCTCACGGAACGGAAGTCCGGCGTCGTCAAGGGCACGGCGGTAACCAGAGAATTTCTTCTCGCCATTGATTTGTTGCTCGAGTGGTCCTGTGATGAAGCCAACTTGTTTGTGGCCGTGGCCGATTAACATTTCGGTTGCATCGTACG
The DNA here is from genome assembly GCF_018618075.1 of Exiguobacterium sp. s5. Taxonomy (NCBI): domain Bacteria; kingdom Bacillati; phylum Bacillota; class Bacilli; order Caryophanales; genus Exiguobacterium; species Exiguobacterium sp. s5. Next base: position 272,160 of record NZ_JACSLK010000003.1, read on the forward strand.
CTGCCTGCTCGTAATCGATGTTGACCGCCGGAAGGTCATATCCTTGGTTGAGCGTCGCCGCAAGGACGATTGGCACCGGCGACTTCTTGAACTCGTTGACGAGGTCTTCATGCAGACGTCCACCCATGAAGATGATGCCGTCGACTTGTTTGCCGAGCAACGTGTTCAACAAATGGATCTCTTTGTCACGGTTCGAGTCCGAGTTCCCGAGAATGATGTTGTACTTGTACATCGTCGCCACGTCTTCAATCCCACGCGCGAGGTCTGCGAAAAAGATGTTCGAGATATCAGGGACGATGACGCCGACCGTCGTCGTCTTCTTGCTGGCGAGTCCGCGGGCAACGGCGTTCGGACGATAACCAAGACGGTCGATGGCGTCCTGGACTTTCTTACGGGTCGTCGGTTTGACGTTCGGGTTTCCGTTGACGACGCGTGAGACGGTTGCCATCGACACCCCGGCTTCTCGTGCGACATCATAGATGGTTACATTATTACTATTCATTAAAACTCCTCCTACAAGCAATGATTTTCAAACGATTTTCAAAAAACGTGTCAAAAAAGGAAGACAGGTATCTGTCATCATTTTACCCTGTCTTCACGCTATATAAAACGTTTCCAATTGGAAAGCTTACTTTTTCACCAAATCAAGTTGAGGGAACTGGGCCGTAAGCCCGTCCACGAATTGATCGAATTGGTCGAAATCGAGTTGTTGCTGGGCATCCGACAAGGCAATCGCCGGATTCGGGTGCACTTCGACCATGACGCCATCGGCTCCGACCGCAAGCGCCGCCTTGGCCGCCGGCAGTAACAAATCACGTCGTCCCGTCGAATGGGTGACATCGACCATGACCGGTAAATGCGTCTCTTGCTTCAAAATCGGTACCGCCGTAATATCGAGCGTGTTGCGTGTCGCCCGCTCATACGTCCGAATCCCGCGTTCGCACAAGATGACTTGGCTATTTCCGCTCGCCATGATGTACTCCGCCGCATAGATGAACTCCTCGATCGTCGCCGCGAGACCGCGTTTCAACAAGACCGGTTTTGAGGTCTTCCCGACTTCTTTCAACAAATCGAAGTTTTGCATGTTACGCGCGCCGACTTGGATGATGTCCACATAAGGGAGGGCCGACTCGACCGCACCTGGTGTCATGATTTCCGAGATGACCCGCAAGTCGTGGCGATCCGCTGCTTGTTTCAACAGCTGCAATCCATCAAACCCAAGTCCTTGGAAATCATATGGGGAGGTTCGAGGCTTATACGCCCCGCCGCGCAAGATTTTGACACCAGACAACGCTAACTTTTCAGCGACGGCATTCACTTGTTCGAATGATTCGACCGCACACGGTCCCGCAATCAATTGCGGACGTCCGTTCCCAATCGTGACATCATCGAGCGTGACAATCGTATCTTCGGCTTGACGCTTACGCGAGACGAGCAACGTCTTATCACGGTCTTCTCCTTGAAGCTCGGCCGAGGCTTTGAACATCTCTTTGAACAAGTGCTGCAAGCGAGCCGTCTCGAAAGGACCAGGATTCGATGCCGCAACAAAGTCTAACATTTCTCGTTCCCGGACCGGGTCGTACCGTTCGACGCCTTGCAGACGTTTCACTTTACCGATCTCGACAGCGAGCGTGCCGCGGCGGCTGAGCAAGTCGAGCATCTCACGATTCAACTCATCCATCTCGCGACGTAAACGATTCAATTGATCTTGTGGACTCATAAATACCCTCTCATTTCTAAGCCGTTCTTTCCAGAAACCTAATTATATCGAACTTTAACCGCTTTGTCATAGGGAAATGGGCTAGCGACACAAAATCAACAAAAAAAAGCGTCCGGATGGTCCGGACGCTCGACGCATTACTTGTTGCCGTTTTTAAGATCGTTTTTCAAGTCCTTTAATTCTTGTTTCGACTCATCGTCGAGTAAGTCTTTTACAGGGGCCTCAAAATCCGATTCATAGTCTTCTGACTGATCACGGCTGCTTGATGCTTCTTGTTTGTTCGCCGCCGATTTGTTTGTGTTTGCTTTGTTCGCGTTCGACTTGCTTTCTGATGACTTCGGTTTATCAGATGAAGCATCCGTTTTGGCGTCTGCTTTCGATGAATCGTTTGAGTCGTTCGATTTTTTTGTTTCGCTCGACTGATCTTCTGAAGCGCGGTCGAGTTGTTCTTTCACTTCAGCTTCTGCCTCGGCTACGAGTTGATCTGCTTTCTCCATCGCTTCTTCGATTGACAACTCGTCTTCGTCGACTTGTTGCTTCAATTCGGCTGCTTCACGGGCCTTGTCTTTGACGAGGTTCAAGACAGGAGCTGCTTTATCGCTCGCCACTTTGATCCATTCGCCAACGACCGGCTCTGCTTTTTCACGTACTTCTTTCGATTTGACCGTCAATCGCTCACGCGACGTCGCCGTCTTTTCGTCTAAATACGTACGCACTTCACGACCGCTCTTCGGTGATGTGAGGAGGGCCACGGCCGCGCCGATTACGCCGCCAAGAACGACACCTGCCAAAAATCCACCGCTCGGTTGTTGTTCGTTGTTATATGTTTTGTTCTTGTCGTATGTCATCGTTACTTCCTCCTTGTGATGGTTATGATTTGATTGTATCATCTGTCGCAATCAAGCCTGGTGAGACCGTTGTCGGTTCTTGTTCTTGTTTCCGGTCTCGACGTCCGCGACGACGTGATGGTCGTTCGTCAGAAGAGGTCTCGGTTTTGTTTTTCTTAAATAGTTCTACAGCGACAGACCCCCATCGTACCGCTTGGGCGATCTGTTCTTTATTTTCGTCTGCTGCCACGTGAACAGAAGAAGAAACCGTCCGTACCGACTCTGTCACTTCGTTAAGCGACGTGCCGAGCTCATCAAGCGCGTGAGCCACTGGTGCGAGCAATTCTGTTTTCTCTTCGACGTTATCTACAAGACGGTTCGTCTTATGTAAGAGCGCCGTCACTTCCATTGTGATTCCGTCTAATTGACGTTCTAAGTTTTCAGTCGTGTTGGCGACGCTGCCGAGTGTCCGATTGACGTTCGACAAGACACGTGCCAAGAAAAATACGAGTACGACAAATGCGAGTGCCGCGATGAGCCCTGCAATGCCTCCTAATGTGATTTCCATGCATCCATTCCTCCTGTTCGATAATGTGGTGTTTTCATTATAGCACCATTATGACTGAAAAGATTTGTCACAACCGTTTTCGCCATCCGGTCTGATTATTCCTTTACCCGTTTTTATGTTTTCGATTACACTAAAATAGAAATAAATTTAAAAAAGTTAAAGGGGTGGACGTATGAGAGATCCAAGAATCACGCAACTCGCCGACGGATTGATCAATTATTCGGTCGAATTGAAGCCAGGGGAACGCGTTCTAATCGAAAATTTTGGTGTCGAGGAGTCGCTCGTCGAAGCGCTTGTCGAGAAGGCGTACGAAGCCGGGGGGCATCCGTTCGTCTTGTTGAAAGAGAGCCGTATTTTGCGTAAGCTCTACAGCGGAGCAAGCCGAGAGCAACTTGAGCTCATGGCCGACATCGAGCGCAAACAAATGCAGGCCATGGACGCCTATATCGGACTTCGGGCCGGTGACAACATTAACGAGTTATCAGACGTTCCGGCCGAGCAACAAAAACTCGTCGGGGCCACCATCGGTAAAATGCATACCGAGGACCGCGTCAAAGGAACGAAATGGGTCGTGCTGCGTTACCCGTCCCCATCGATGGCGCAACTCGCCGGCAAATCGACCGAGGCGTTTGAGGACTTCTACTTCAACGTCTGTACGCTCGATTACGGCAAGATGGACCGGGCCATGGACGCACTCGTCACGCTCATGAACGAGACCGACCGTGTCACGATCAAAGGGCCAGGAACGGACCTCAGCTTCTCGATCAAAGATATCCCGGCCATCAAGTGTTCCGGTCAGATGAACATTCCGGACGGTGAAGTGTTCACAGCGCCGGTCAAAGACTCGATCAACGGCGTCATCACGTATAACACGCCATCTCCATATCATGGCTTCACCTTCGAGAACGTGTCGTTGACGTTCCAAGACGGAAAAATCGTCAACGCGACGGCGAATGACACCGACCGAATCAATGACGTGTTCAATACGGATGAAGGCGCACGCTACGTCGGCGAATTCGCCATCGGCGTCAACCCGTACATCCAACACCCGATGAAAGATATCTTGTTCGATGAAAAAATTGACGGTAGTTTCCACTTCACACCAGGCCAGGCATATGACGACGCCTATAACGGGAACGACTCTTCAATCCACTGGGATCTCGTCAACATCCAACGTCCTGATTATGGCGGCGGCGAGATTTGGTTCGATGACGTATTGATTCGCAAGGACGGACGCTTTGTCGTCGACTCGCTCTTGCCACTCAATCCAGAAAATTTGAAATAACAAAAAACAAGCGTGCCGCAATCGGCACGCTTGTTTTCATTATAGCTTCGTCTTTTTGCCGAGCGCTGCCGACATCATCCAAATCTCTTTCTCGAGTCGCTCGATATGAGAGACGAACGTGTCTTCGATGGCTTCGTCCCCGTCTTCGAAGTTTTCCATCGCGTCTTGCATCTCTTGACGGATCTGTTTGAAGTCACTGATCACGTCCTTGATCATTTGATCGGTATCCGCATGGCGATCCCCTTCTTGCAACGTCGAATGTTCGAGATATTCTTTCATCGTCGCATACGGTTCGCCGTCATTCATCAAGAGCCGCTCCGCCACGTCATCGTACAGTTCAGCGACGAGGTTATACAGTTCCTCCAACTTTTCATGGTACGTGAAGAAGTGAGGTCCGCTAATGTACCAGTGGTAGTTATGCAGTTTGACGAATAAGAGGCCATAGTTGGCCACCTCTTTGTTCAATGTGCTCAATGCGCCTTGGCTTGCCATCATTAACATCTCCTTTTCCAAATTCAGTCGCTAATACTATTACCGTCTTGACTTGATGTTAAACACAAAAAAGCGAACGGCTTAAGCCATTCGCTCTCGATTCACGCTTCGAGTTGGACGTGATTCTCGTATTCACGTTGGTACGTTTGAATGTCTCCGGCTCCCATGAACAGGAGAACCGCGTCTTTATGTTGACTTAAGACACTGACCCCGCCCCGCTTCAAGACGTTCGCGCCTTCGATACGCGATTGCAAGTCTTCGATCGTGACGGTACCTTCTTGTTCGCGAGCCGAACCGAAGATGTCACACAAGTACACCGCGTCCGCTTCGGCTAATGCCGCAGCAAAATCATCCATGAATGACTTCAGGCGTGTATACGTGTGTGGTTGGAAGATGGCTACAACTTCACGGCCGGCGTATTTTTTACGTGCCGCTTCGACTGTCGCGCTGATTTCCCGTGGATGGTGGGCATAATCATCCACTAACACTTGGTTTCCGAGCGTCGATTCGCTGAAACGACGTTTCACGCCGTTAAACGTCTCGAGGCGGTCTTTAACCAATTCTTTCGGTAAGTTCTCATAGTCACACGTCGCGATGACGGCAAGGGCATTCAAGACGCTGTGGTTGCCATATCCCGGAATGCGGAACGTCCCATAGAAGTCGTCACGCAAGTAGACGTCAAACGTTGTTCCGTTGTCCGTCGAGTTCACGTTCTCGGCACGGAAGTCGTTATGGGCACCGAAACCGTAATAGACGATTGGCACGTTTGCTTGAATGTGTTGCAGGTTCTCATCATCGCCACAAGCGATGATGCCTTTTTTCACTTGCTTCGCCATCTCTTGGAACGCATCGATGACGTCATCGAGACCCGAGAAATAATCCGAGTGATCGAAGTCGATGTTCGTCATGATAGCGTAGTCTGGACGGTAGTATAAGAAGTGACGCTTGTACTCACATGCTTCGAAGACAAAGTTCTTCGAGTCTTCGACCCCTTCTCCTGTGCCATCGCCAATCAAGAACGACGTCGGCTCGATGCCGCGCATGACGTGAGCCAACAAACCTGTCGTCGATGTCTTACCATGAGATCCCGTAATGGCGACACTCGTGTAGTGGTCGGCCAATTCGCCGAGAAACTCATAGTATTTGTATATCGTCAATCCGAGCTCGCGCGCTCGAACGACTTCAGGGTGATCGTCAGCGAAGGCGTTGCCCTGTACGACGATTTGCCCTTCGGTAATATTTTCAGGATCAAACGGAAGGATTTCAATTCCTTTGCGATTCAATGCTTCTTCAGTAAAAAATGCTTTGTCAACGTCCGAACCTCGGACCTCATTGTTCATGTCATTTAAAATTTGAGCTAAAGGACTCATGCCCGTTCCTTTAATTCCGACGAAGTGATAACGGTTCATCTGTAAATAGCCCCCCTAATTCATTGCGGTCTGTTGAAAAAATGCGACAAACCTTTGTCATTATAGCAAAACTCCAGGAGTCATGCTATTACAGATTATTGTTTTTTTTCGCCAAACGACGACTCTTATACATCGCCATCCGGTCTTGCGGTGTCATCATGACATTGAGCGGAGGGCCTTCCGCTTTATACGAGACGCTCATCGCAGGCGTCAACTCTTCTTCGTCAGGCACTTCAATCGGTTCATCAGTCTGTAATGTTTTCGCAACATCTTCGACAACCGGGGCCACCGTCTCAACCGGCGCATCGAGCGAAACGTCCTCTTCGGTCACGTCTTGCTTTTCTTCTCGGACGGCAATCTTCGATGATTTCAAATCGGTCGAACCCATGAACACAGAGGCGAACCCGCTCTCTACAATCGAGACTTCCCCGAGGAGCGGTTTAGTATCTTGTTCAGCTGTCTCGTCTTCAGAGACGAACGGGCTTTCCTCAATCGTTTCCGTGGAAATAATCGTCTCTTCGCTTGGCGTATCCGCGTGCTCGGACACCATTTCCTCAAGCGTCTCCGCTGATGGCGATTCGTCCGCTGCGACATCGAGGTCAGGCTGTGACGTCGGCGCATCATCGACGGTCGGCACGGATTTGTCTACTGAATCAACCACGGGTTCATCCACTGATTCCATCACGGATTCGTCTACTGACTCCACCATCGGTTCATCTACGGAATCAATTACCGGTTCGTTCTTAGGCTCAGGCTCTACGCTTGGCGGCACCGCTTCTGACACTTCCTCAACCGGGACGGCCACTCGCTTTGCTTGGCGGATCGCTGAATCGTCACGCGTCTCCGGAGAATGTTCAGTCGGCAGAATGATTTTCGGTTTCGGTCGGGCGTATCCATAAATCGGAGATGGCACATCCGACGGTACAAATTCATCCTTCGGCTCGGGCTTCGGTACAGGCGCACCTTTCTTCCCTTCCTGGGATAGTTCGCGTCGAATTCGGTCTGCTTGTTGTTTTAATGAACGTTCATATGCATCCATACTTGATTCCTCGCTTTTTCACTCAATCCTATTTAGCAAAAAATCGGTCGAATTTAGCGACCGATTTCAAATGCTTTCCCTACTTCATATTCGTCATCCAATACGAGAATTCCTTTTTCTTGCGGTGCATCAGGTAAGTTCAATTCTCGCGCTGAACAAATCATCCCGTGTGAACTTTCACCTCGTAACTTCGATGGACGAATGATCAAACCAGACGGCATGACCGCTCCCGGTTTCGCGACGACGACCTTTTGGCCGGCCGCGACGTTCGGTGCGCCGCAGACAATCTGGACATCACCTTGATCGGTCTCAACTTGACAAATCGACAATTTGTCCGCATCCGGGTGCTTCTCAGCTTCTTTGACGTAGCCAACGACAAATTTCGGGGTGAAGTCCACGCCCGAAAGCTCGGCTTCGATATTTTGTTTACGCAAGATGACACCGAGCGTCTCAATCAACTCGGCCGTCAACTCGACCGGCCCGTGCCAGTCGCTGACGTCAAAATAATTACTGGCATTGAAGATGTTATAGCCATTGACTTTTCCCGTCGTCGATTTGACGATGGCGACATCATCTTTCCGTTCAACGACTTGGTGGTGGCGATCGCCTTCTCTTAACAAGACCATGAGGACATCGCCGATTCCTTCACGGTTATAAAAAGCATTAATTTGCATACGTAAAAACGCCCCTTCTTTCAAACTAGACACAAATAGTTTAGCAGATTATGCGTCCGTTGGTGGGTTCTTTTTTCCGACAATGAAAATTGGTTCGAGAACGCCTTCCTCATAATGGAAAGAAAGAGCCGTCACCGGAATCCGCCCATTCGTGAAAAAGTCGAACATGAGCTGTTGCATCGCATCATAACCTTGATCGTTGCGGATGTCCGCGATGATCATCACGTCCTGATGCGGTACCCCGACGAGCATATCGCCTTCGATACGTCGCTCCATGACCCGCAAGAACTCATCATTTAAAATCCGTGACGCTTCATACCCGTCCCGAGCAGCCAGGAAATAGAACGTATTCCCGGCTACGGTATCTTCTTTTAAATCGGTCGGCAACTTCTTGACGTTGTCCCGTGCCAATTCGTCAAGACGCGTCAAAGGCATCCCGCCCAAATGCCGCTCTTCGATCAAGCGATAGCCGTTGCCCAAATCGAGTGCATAAAAGACAGCCGTCTCAGCTGTATGTGGCGTCATCGCAAGTGCTTCCCCACGCTTCGTCTCCGTCGAGAACGAGGCCGAACGGATGACGGGATAAATGTTCGCTTCATTGCCAGCGAGTGTGACCGCATCGTCGGCCGAGAGCGCTGTCTTGATGTAGTCGACGACCTCTTCAATGGCGACTTCTCCCCGGACTTTTGCTTTCGCTACGAGCGGGGCGAGACGGATGTTGACGCCGAAGCGGTCCGTGGACCGCTCGATGCGCAACACCTCGTTCTCACGGTCATACGAGGTCCGGTACCCTTCCGTAAACCGGCTTTCGAGATGGCGACGTAATTCATTCCGTTCCATCTAGCTCACCCTAACCCATGAAGGAAGGCTTCGACTTGCTCAGGCGTCTTCCGTTCGCGTCCGACATAGCGGTCGACTTCTTGTCCGCCGTTGAAGGCGACAAAGCTCGGAATCCCAAAAATGTCGAGCTCTTGCGCGAGCTCCATCCAGTCGTCACGATCGACGTAGTAAAACGTCCAATCTTCGAACTTCGCTTCGATGTCTGGCATGAACGGATCGAGGAAACGGCAATCGCCGCACCATGTCGCTGAAAACATCAAGATGCTCTTCCCTTGTTTTGCTTCTGTATACTCGTTCATCGTTGTCAATTGTTTCATGTTCACCACTCCTGTTCTTTTTTCCCCATTCATGATAGCATAAGTCCGTTGTCACATTCCGCTCTCATGTTTTATGACCATCGGGAGCGAAGACTACGTGAAAAAGGTGAAGTCATGACAAAATGGACACGTGAACAGTTGAATCCAGAAATGAAACATCCGCTCGAGCAACTCGTCGGCGTCATCGGCATGCTGGCGATTCTGCGCTACGGCTACTTGTTCATCGATACGGACAAGACGCGAGGCGAGATTTTAGTATGGCTCGTCGTCGGGTTCGCCGTGATTTACATACTCGAACGGGTCGGCAAACGCCTCGTCCGTGCCTTGCCGATCATTCGAAAACGGTTTTTACTCCCCGTCTATGTCGTCTTGCTCGTCTTATTCTTGGCGAGCTTCCGCGTCCCTCGTGAAACCGTCGAGACCGTCCGAAATCTTTTCGGTTGGTGAACGAAAGAGAGCGTCCCGCTTATTCGCCGGGACGCTCTCTTTCGTGTCGCTCAATATTCGATTTTCATATCGTTCGGCCGAATCCGATTCATCCGGACCAACACTTGATAGACCGCATAACTGAGCACTGCCGGACCGACAATCAAAAAGCCGAAGACGACGATGAACATGTGCCAACTGAAGCCCATCGTCTCGAGCATGACAATCGGACCGACGAGTCCGCTCGTCCCCATCCCGGCACCAGCCGCGACGCTCTCGAGCTCGAACAACAGAATCGCGATTGGGGCGAGCACCGCCCCCGCTATCGTCGGCGGCAACAAGATCCAAGGATTCTTCACGATATTGCCGACTTGAAGCATCGAAGTACCAATCCCTTGGGCGATCGCACCGCCGATGCCATTGTCCCGATAACTCGTGATCGCAAAGCCAACCATCTGGGCGGCGCAGCCAACCGTCGCCGCGCCTGCCGCGATGCCGCTCAAGCCAAGCATGAGCGCGATGGCCGCACTCGAGATCGGTGCCGTGAGCGCGAGTCCCATCAGTGTCGCGACGACGACGCCCATGAATAAAGGCTGCTGTTCCGTGCCCCACTCGATCCACGTCCCGAGCTGCGTCATGAACAAGCCGACATACTTACCGATATACGTTGCAGCCAAATAACCGACGCCAATGGTCGTGAACGGTGTGACCAAAATATCAAGTTTCGTCGATTTCGAGACGAGTTTGGATACCTCGACAGCGAGCAACGTCGCCACATAACTGCCGGCTGGCCCGAACTCGTAACCGAACGCCCCGACGACGAGCGCCGAGAACAAGATGAGCGGCGGTGCTTGAAGCGCATAGGCGATTGCAATCCCGATGGCCGGACCGGTCAAGCCGATGGCCACATCACCAATCTCGATGAGCGTCGACCCGAAACCGGACAGACTCGTTTCGAGCAATTGCCCACCCGCTGTCTTCATGATCAAGCCGATGATGAGCGTACTGAATAAGCCGAGTGCCATATAACTGAGTGCCGTCACAAAATAAAGCGACGGACTGAGCGTGATCCCTTTTTTCTTAAACATGGAAATCCCTCTTTCCTGTCTTGTCAGTCGTAAAGTTTCTGTCTTCACACTTTTATCAGTATAAGCGTTTCTCGGGAAATTTCAATATAAAAAACGCCACTACACGAGTGACGTTCTCCCTACCTTTAGCGTGAAGCTCGAAGCGTCTCCATCGTCGAACGATCGAGGCGTTTGACAAGCGCCTTGAGTAGCGCTTTCGCCGCATCATAGTCGTCCGTATGCAGAATCGAGGCGTGTGTATGGATGTAACGCGCCGCGACACCGATCACGGCCGTTGGAACCCCTTCCCCGCTCATATGGATGCGGCCTGCGTCCGTTCCACCTGGCGAGACGAAGTACTGCGTTTTGATGTTTTCATCAGACGCCGTGTCGAGTAAGAAGTCACGCATCTCTGGAGACATGACCATGACCCGGTCAAGGATTCGGATGAGCGCCCCTTCCCCGAGTTGGCCGAACTCCGTCTTATTGCCAGACGCATCGTTGGCCGGTGACGCGTCGAGAACGAGCGCGACGTCCGGACGAATCATTTCGGCTGCCGTTTGCGCTCCACGGAGTCCGACTTCTTCTTGGACGGTTGCCCCGGCGAACAAGATGTTCGGATGATCGGCTTTTGTCGTCTCTTCGAGCAACTCGACCGCCAGACCAACCCCATAACGGTTATCCCATGCTTTGGCCATAATCTTTTTCGGGTGTTTGAGCGGCGTGAAGTCGCTTGTCGGCACAGCCGGAAGACCCGGACGGACACCCCATGACTCGGCTTCTTCTTTCGTATCGGCGCCGATGTCGATAAACATCTGTTTCATGTCCATCGGTTTACTCATTGCGTCCGGTCCGAGCAGGTGCGGAGGTGTTGATGCGACGACGCCCGGAATCAATCCATCGTTCGTCACGATATCAAATCGTTGCGCCATGAGCACTTGGCTCCACCATCCACCGAGCGGCTGTATGTATAGCATCCCGTTTTCTGTGATCCGGGTGACCATGAACGCGACTTCGTCCATATGTCCAGCGACCATGATGCGTGGTCCCGCCTCGTCCCCGACCCGTTTCCCAAAGATTGAGCCGATGCCATCCGTCATGACTTCATCGACATGCGGTGTGATTCGGTCACGAACAAACTGACGAACCTCTGATTCGAATCCAGGTGCGCCCGGAAGTTCTGTCAACGTCTTGAATAAGTCTCTCGTTTTTTGTTCCATTTCCATCCATCCCTTCAACCGTTCTTGTTTCATTATATACAGAACTTTTCGGCAGATGCGAATGGTTTTCGTTCCAATGGGGTACAGGTTTTGGTACGATGTACATGATAGCCATAGTTCAAGGGGAGGTAGTCATATGAAGAAAAGGTATTGGTTAGTTGGGATCGGGGTTGCCATCGCGGCCGCACTTATGACGAAAAAAGTGTTAGATGAACGAAGCTTATCGGCCGAGGACGCGCTCGAGTACACGAAACGGGCATTCTCAGCCAAAGGTCACGTTCAAGGCGCATGGATCTCGGCATCACCTGAGATTTACACGTATGACGGACGTGAGTATGACGTCTTTAAAGGCGGCATCTCGGTTCTCGAGAACGACGAAGAGAAGACGTACCAATTTACAGTCGATTCAGAGACTGGCGCTTTACTTGAATATGCATGATGTGGGTCGGCGATGACATTCGCCGACTTTTTTTGTTTAATCTGGGCGAAAGAGTGGAAAATTGAATATGGTACTTTTCAAACTCAAAAAGGAGTGATCCCACGTGAAGAAACTGATCGGTGAAGCAAACGAGCTCGTGTCACAAATGGTCGAAGGAATGGTCCATGCCCATCCTGAACTGTACGGTCGTGTGGAAGGATTCAACGTCATCTGTCGTGCTGACGGGGCCAAGTCCGGAAAAGTCGGACTCGTCTCGGGTGGAGGCAGCGGTCATGAACCGGCCCACGCTGGTTATGTAGGTGACGGGATGCTCGATGCCGCTGTATGCGGTGAAGTGTTCACGTCCCCGACCCCGGACATGGTGCTCGAAGGCATCAAAGCGGCCGATGGAGGAAACGGGGTATTACTCGTCGTCAAAAACTATGCCGGTGACGTCATGAACTTCGAGCTCGCCGCCGAACTTGCGGACGCCGAAGGAATTAAAGTCGACCACGTCGTCGTCGCAGACGATGTCGCCATCTCGAACAAGGAAGATCGTCGCGGTGTTGCCGGGACCGTGTTCGTGCATAAGATCGCCGGTGCGGCTGCAGCGAGCGGGAAATCACTCGCCGAAGTGAAAGCGCTTGCAGAGAAGGTCGCGGCAAACGTTCGCTCGATGGGTATGGCTGTCGAACCTTGTTACATGCCGGTGAGCGGCAAGCCAGGTTTTGATTTGAATGAAGAAGAGATGGAAATCGGCATCGGCATTCACGGGGAGCGCGGCGTCGAACGGAAGCCGACGACGAACGTCGATGCCATCGTGGATGACCTGCTCGACCACTTGAAAAAAGAAGTGAGTCCTGGCGAAGTTGCCGTTATGGTCAACGGTATGGGCGGTACGCCCTTGTCTGAATTGTACGTGACGTATCATTTCGTCGCGAAAAAATTAGAAGATGCCGGCTACACGTTGAAACGGAAATACGTCGGCAACTATATGACATCCCTCGAGATGCACGGGTTCTCGATCACGCTCTTGCCGCTCGACGAAGAAATGACGGGTTATCTCGATGCACCGTCGGCGGCACTCGGTTTCAAACTCTAATCCAATGAATGAGGTGTTTATGCAATGTTGACGATTGATGGGTTCAAGCAAGCATTACGACACGCCCAATCCGAGATTGAGGCGAACAAGGATACACTGACCGACCTCGACCGCGCCATCGGCGACGGAGACCACGGCATCAATATGTCGCGCGGCTTTGAAGCGGTCGTCGCCGTACTCGATGACGACTATGCCAGCCTTGGCGACTTGAGCAAGAAAGTCGGGATGACGCTCATGTCGAAAGTCGGCGGCGCAGCCGGTCCACTATACGGGTCGGCATTCGTCAAGGCTGCACCTAAGTTTGGTGACGCGACTGAGGCCGATTTTACGCTCGTTAAAGAAGCGCTTCTTGAGGCGTCGACAGCGATCAAGGCGCGCGGGAAGTCAGAAGTTGGCCAGAAGACAATGGTCGATGTGTGGGAACCGTTCTTGTCTGACTTGAGCGAGGCTGACGATTTTGATGCCAAACTCGACCGCCTCGTCGGCGAGACCGAAGATATGATCGCCACGAAAGGACGGGCATCTTATTTCGGTGAAAACTCACGCGGCACGGTCGACCCTGGCGCACTCTCGAGTTCCATCGTGTTGAAAGCGATTATGAAGGAGGTTGAGTGACATCGTAGAGCTCATCATCGTATCCCATAGCGCTAAAATCGCTGAAGGGATTCAAGACTTGATGAAAGAGATGGCCCCCGCCGTTCCGATCCATTTAGCGAGCGGGCTTGAGGACGGCAGCATCGGGACAGATGTGACCCGTATCCTCGAGGCAATCGAGGCCGTCGACAAAGAAGCGCTCATCTTATCCGATATCGGTTCGGCCACGATGAACGCAGAACTCGCTGTCGATATGTATGAAGGCGATAAAACGATTCAGTTCTATGACGGTCCAATCGTCGAGAGTGCCTTCGTCGCTTCCGTCTCATCCGGTAACGGCATGGATGTCGCTCAAATCGTCGAACAATTGAAAATGGCATAAAAAAAGAGCCTCGCGGCTCTTTTTTTAACGTGGGTTATCGTTTTTCTCATAAATCGGGTTCATGAACTCGGTCGTCGAGTAGAAACGTGGAACAACCACGAACAAGATGACTACCGGGATCGCGATTAAGAGTAGCAAGATCAACACAGGCAACCAATAGACAATTTGTTGTCCGAGCATGTCGATGTTCGCATCCGCAAATTCAGTCGCGCCTTCGACTTCTGCGAGGTCAGCTGTTGCGAGGATTTTGTTGTCCGTCGCATCATAGTAATGGAACTCGGTCTTACGTGTGATGAAGATGCCGTCACGGATCGTATCAATTTCAACGACCGCCGCGATGACTTCATTGCCATTCGAATGACGGAGCGTCTCTTCTTTTACGATTTCAGCTGTTCCTTCTTTGTAGTCGTAATGCGTGGCTTTCAGATCCTCTTCAAGGGCGTCCAAGAACGCCTCGTTTGCCGAGGTATTAAGTGGTGCGATTGTTAGAATGAAGATTAGTGCAAGCAGGCTTGCCCATGCTTTTTTCAACATCCCCATGTTCCCCCTTCTCTAATTCCAGTTTAGCGTCATTCCTATTGTACCAAGAAGAAAGAAAAAAGTGTGAAGAAAATGCTATTAAAATAAGAAAAAAGCGTGTCAAATTTTCGGACGGAAAGCTGCCTCCATCCGATAAATCGGTTGTCCCATGGCGCTGAAGCGCTCTTCGTACTCGGTGCGCACGTTATCCGCCGGTTCGTTCACATGAAGATCAAGTGAAATATCTGTGAAGTACATGCCGTATTGGCTCATGCTTTCGAGCGAATATTCGAATAACCCCCGGTTATCCGTCTTGAAATGAATCTCGCCTCCGCGTGGCAACACAGCCTCGTACGTGGCGAGGAATGTTTTATACGTCAAACGACGTTTCGCATGGCGTGTCTTCGGCCATGGATCGGAGAAGTTCAAATAGACGCGATCGACTTCACCGGCTTCGAAGTAGTCGACGAGCTGCTTGGCATCAACAGTCAACACGCGGACGTTAGGCATCGGCGTCTCGACGAGCTTTTGCACGATCGATACGGCGACGCTCTCAAATAACTCGATGGCGATGAAGTTGACGTCCGGGAACTGTTGGGCCATCCCTAAAATGAATTGCCCTTTCCCCGAACCGACCTCGATGAAGAGCGGATTGTCGTTCTTAAATTCTGCTTTCCAGTTCCCTTTTAACGTTTCGGGATGAGTGATAAAGACGTGTTCTTGAGCTTCCATATATTCTTTGGCCCAAGGTTTGTGACGTAAACGCATGTTTTTCCAACCTTTCGTTCAAGAAATGTTCAAGTTTATGCTGACTAGCCGCTTTGTGCGAGCAGTCCCCTTGCGATTATACACGAAATCATTGTTTAATGAACATGAATCATCCTTCACAAGGAGGTTATATCGATGAGCACGTTGGATCAATTTTTAATCTTTTACGCGGCCCCGCTGACGTTTTTCGGCGCCGTCATCGCCACGTTCGTTTGGGCGTATTTCATGAAACCTGATGATGTCTAATGCATATGGAAAGGGATGGCTCACACTCGTGATCCATCCCTTTTTTCATTGTGTCCGTTCATCTGCCTCATCGAGCAGTTCACGGAGCACGGTCAATCCTTCTGCCCGGGCGATGCCGTTCTGTTCCCCATACAACGTGAGAACCGTCTGGGCAATCGCATACCAGTGCATCCGGTAATGGAGCTCTGACGTGTAACGGATGCCGTAATGGCTAAACCACGTCTCCCACTCCGCCTCATCGACATAACTGTAAACGACCATCGCCAAGTCAAAAGCACGGTCGGCGATGATGGCGTCATCCCAGTCGGTCAAATACAACAGACCCGTCTCGTCCTCGATCCAGTTATTATGGTTAAGGTCCGAATGGCAGACGACAAGTTCACGTTCGTCATCAATCGGTTGATGCATAGTGAGCCAGCGGACCGCTTCATCAATCGTCACATCCGCCTCGTCTTGCTCATAGGCGGCACATTGCCGAAGCAATAGCGTCGACGTGACCGGTGTATGATTCAATTGCTGCAGCATGAATAATAGCTCTTTCGAATGATGAATCTTCCCAAGCTGTGCCGCCACATCAGACCGTTTCATATCGGTTGGCGATAGCTCACGACCTTCGATGAACTGTTGGGCACTGAGGACGTCGCCGTTGAACATCCGCTTCGTCCACAGCAATTTGGGGACGATGCCTTCGGCGGAAAGAATGGCTAAAAACGGGGACGAGTTCCGTTTGACAAAGATTTTTTGTTGGCGCGTCGTCGCTACGTACGCTTCGCCTGTAATCCCGCCTGCGGAAGCCACCGTCCACTCTTCACCGAGCGCACCGATTATATCTGAATACATATTCATCACGCTCAAATCTCATTAAGAATTACAAAGATACAATCACCATATTAACACGCGATAATCGTCATTGACAACGACTCGACTTGAATCTCACGCGGATTTCGTGCAATCGGGACGAGGCTCGCCGTTTCCCCTTGCACATAAACGTTCCAGTCTCCGTCAGCATGGAACGTCACGTCACCGAACGTTCCGTTCAAATAGACACGGACACGTTGCCACGCATCGTAGGAATGACTCGCCGTCAACTCATAGGCGATCACGCCTGGAGGCGACGGAAGGAACTTGAATTGCTCCACGACTTTCTGCCGACTATCGTAACGGAAACACGTATGACGGCGCCGCAATTTCAGCAGCGTCTTCACGAATTCGACCTCACTCTGACGCTCGTCCCGCAAATCCCAATCGAAGTGATTGATTCGGTCCGGTGCGTTGTAACTATTTTCGACCCCTTGTTTCGTCCGACCGAACTCCTGGCCTGCATGGAGGAACGGGACGCCTTGCGACGTGATGACGATGGCCGTGGCGAATCGTTGCATCCGTAATCGCACCGCCTCGTCCATATCCTCACACGATAAGAGCAATTTATCGTAGGTCGTATAATTGTCATGCGCCTCGACGTAATTGATTGTATATTGCGGGCTCGGGAATCGTCCGACGGTGACGTTTGGGATTTGAACCGCTCCCGTGATGCACTCTCGAAGCTCCCATTCCCGCCATTCGTTACCAGAGACGAAACCGCGTTCGCGGTCATTGAACGTCGACCCCTTTAACGCGTCCCGCATCATGTCATTGAAGTGCCCGATTCGAGGCATAAAGGCGGCGTTATGGGACGAGGCTTTCAACGATGGGCTGAGCGGTGTCGCCAAATCCCATCCTTCCCCGTAAATCAAGATTGAACGATCAATCTTATCAAGCGAAGCCCGGACTTGATTCATCGTCTCGACATCATGGATCCCCATCAAGTCGAACCGGAAGCCGTCAACGTGATACGCCTCGGCAAAGAAAGTCACACAATCGACAATCATCCGCCGCATCATGTATCGTTCCGAGGCCGTGTCATTCCCAACCCCAGTCCCGTTCGCGACCGTCCCGTCATGTTCATAACGGAAATAGTAGTAAGGGACGAGCGCTTCGAGCGAGGATTGTTCACGGATAAAGACATGGTTCATGACGACATCGACGACGACCCGCATCCCGTGACGATGCAGTTCCTCGACCATATGAGCATATTCTAGAATTCTCGATAACGGCTCGGCTGGGTCTGAGGCGTAACTCCCCTCTAACCCGAACCAATGAATCGGGTCGTATCCCCAATTGTATGGCATCCGGGTCGCCTCATCGACGCTGCCGAAGTCATGGACAGGCAACAGTTGCAGATGGGTGACCCCGAGTTCTTTCAAATAATCGAAGCCGGCACTGTTCTCGCCTCTCGTTCTCACTCCGGTCTCGACGATGCTGCCATACAAACCTCGCATTTGACTCATCGAGGACGGATGGCTCGTGAAGTCTCGGATGTTCAGTTCATAGATGACCGCATCGGTCGCTTTCCGAAGCGGCGGCCGTTCCGTCGGCGTGACATGGGCGGCGACATGCGCCTCGACATCGATCAATACGCCAAATTCGCCATTCAGGCTGACGGCTTTCGCGTAAGGATCGACGACCTCGTTCGTTTCGACCGGCGTCTTGACGTACAGTCGATAATAGTGACCTTCATAAAACCGAGGCACGTCGGCATGCCAGACACCACGGCTCTCTTTAGACATACGAAACCGCTCGATTTCACGATGTGTCGTCGAGTCGTGGATGACGAGCCAAATCGAGAACGCGACGGGAGACCAAACGTATGCCTCGATCGAGTGTTCGGAAAAAGTGAGGCCGAGCGGTCCGTCATAGGCATAACGGCGTTCGAACTCGTCCGTATGCACGATTTCACGTGGCACGACGACAATCGTTTTATGTCCGGGGTGAAATACAGTATAGACCGCTTCAAGCGTGACCGGTCGCGCCAATCGGATATCTCGCTCAATCGTACCGGCCTCTGTCGTCCATTCATTGAGCACCACATAGTCGACCGGTCGACCGTTCTGTTCAATCTGTACTGGAACGGATTCATATTCGGCGATGACTTCCAGTCGAATCGTCTCAAACGAGAGCAAAGATGCCCGTTCAATCGTCACATGTGACGTCGTTTGCTGCTCTGGTGTGTGATGCATACGCGTTCCATCCTCTCCAACCTACTGGTCCAAAAATTGTCGAAACGGCATCTGGGCTGTCGCATCTAGTAGTTTCGCCACATCTCGAATTTGTTGGGCTTTGACGATCGGTGCCCTCGTGTTCACTTGTTTCAGCCACGACTCATAATCAGAGCGTGAAATGAACTGAGTCGACCTTGTCTCGGGCACGTGATCGAAATAGCCTTCTGGGGCCACCGTGACTTTTTGGATGACCCCGTCATAGGACGGAAGAAACTGTCGAATGATTTCTTCAGTGCGCGTCAATGCAATGAGCGGATTGACTACACGTTTATTTTCCCCTTTGAGCGGTTGATGAATCCATGTCTTCTGCTTTGAGATGTGATAGATGCTCCGATCCCCGTCAAGCCATTCGACCAAATACAGATGTGACGGTCCGATGATAAGATGGCTCAATTCGACAGTTGCCCCGTTCCATTCGACAACTGGACGATACATGAAGAAGTGTTGGTCGTTCCATTCGGTCACCATCTTGCGATAACCGTATTCACGAAGGAACGGCAAGAACGGCATGTCTGCTTCGGTCGCCCCTTCACACGCGAACTGCAACTTCTGGATGTGGCGACGGTTCGCGAGGAGCGCCTGAAACTGCGTCTCCGAGAGCGGGGTCGGTTCGAGCTCGATACGTTCCGTTCGACGCCAAAATTTCCACCACGGGTTCTCGAACTCCATGATCTCGGGTGGATTCAACCGATTGGACTCATGCAGGCGGCGCATACGGGCGACATCGGACTCGACGTATTCTTGGAAACGAT
Source organism: Exiguobacterium sp. s5 (assembly GCF_018618075.1). Classification (NCBI taxonomy): domain Bacteria; kingdom Bacillati; phylum Bacillota; class Bacilli; order Caryophanales; genus Exiguobacterium; species Exiguobacterium sp. s5. Next base: position 291,923 of record NZ_JACSLK010000003.1, read on the forward strand.
TGAACTGATCGAGCATATTTCGTTCATATTTAGATGTCACGTCAAAAATTTTAATCGGGATCGCCATGTGTCCTCCTCTGACCGCTGTAACGGAAATACTTCAACTGCCTCATAGGCAGGGGTGTGGTTCGGATTGATTCGATAAAGGATGACGGCTTCAATCGACTCTTCGATCTTAAACGTCGGGGGGATGTGTGGAATGATCGTTCCGGTGTCCCACTTTTTGGCGAGCGTGACGTGCGGGACGAACGGTTTCCGGTCGAGTGACGCGATCTCTTCAGACAGCTTGCGCCGGAGCGTCCCGGTGAGCGCCGTCAATTCCGCAGACGAATCCGGGACGATCGTCAATACTCGAGGACGATCTGGTCTCCCGAAGTGATCAATTTGTTGGAACATCAGTGAAAACGGAGCCGTCACTTCCGTCACGTCACGCGTGATCTCTTTGACCGCCTCGACTTCATCATCGTCCAATGCGCCAAGAAACTGAAGCGTCAAATGGAATTCTTCCGGCCGATACGTCCGGCGATACGAATAAAACGGCAAGATGGCCCGTTGAACGCGTTCGAACTCCGCCTCCTCCATCGGTAGCGCTATAAAGTAATGTGTCGACATCGGAATCATCCTTTCTCACGAAACCGTCTCAACCCTAAGAATAAAATCGCGCCAATCACACTGACGACTGTGTACATCCAAAATACACCGATAATGCTGTTCACTTCAATGATGATTCCGCTCAACTGATTGAACGCGGCCGTCGCCAAACCTGAAGTAACTGCCATATAGACGCCAATCGCCGTCGAGGTGACGTTTCGGCTGACAAGGCTTCGCACAAACTGAAGCGCGACCGGAATGAGCAGGCCGACGACGAGCCCTTGGACGATGGCGAGCAGCCAGACGACCCACAGTTCTGGTTCGAGTGCGAGCCAACCGTTGCGGAGCGCTGAAACTAACGCCGCTCCCGCAAGTACGTTGACCGTCCCAAGACGTTCGACGATTTGATACGCCACTTTCATGAACGGGATCTCACAAAGCACGGCCACTAAAAACAACGTCCCGACGAGCGTCGTCGAGCCGCCGATACTCGTCACGTATATCCCGAAGTAATAGTTGTTCGCATAGATTGGACCGAAGACGAGCATGCCCCCAATCAAAAAGGCGATGAACGGGGCGTTCCAGACGGCCGACCAAGCGAACGGGGCGACCGTCGTCGCGCGCGTTGCAACCGGTTCGGCAATCGTCCTTAACACGATGCTGCCGGCCACGAGTACGATGGCGCTGAGCAAAAATGTGCTCGCAAGACCCCACGTCGTATCCGCGATTCGTCCCATCATGAAAACGGCGATGGCGAAACCGGCCGATCCGAATAGACGGATGGCTCCATAATCAATTTTGACACGGGCCGTATAATCGAGCGTCATCATATCGATAAGCGGGATGTGCGCGCATTGGAACACCGACCAGGCGACCATCAAGAGCACGATCCAAACGTAATCGGTCGCGAACAAGAACGTGATGGAAAGGGCGGCCGCCCCGATCATGGCGATACCGAGCCACGCCCGGACACGGCCCGTCCGATCGGCAAGCATGCCCCATAACGGCTGGACACCAATCGAGAGGATCGGCATGATGGCGACAATCGTCCCGACCTGACCCGGAGACAAATCAAAGCGTGCCTGCGAGAAGAAAAGTGCCATGTAAGGAATGAGGGCCCCTTGCGCGAAAAAGATAGCGACATACATTGATTGAAACGATAGTTTTTGTTGGTTCACTGTAAACTTCCTTCCTAACAGACAGAGAGCCGACCGAATCAGTCAGCTCTCACGGATTATTATTTAGCGAGCTCATAAATCGCTTCCGCATAGATGGCGGCGGCGCGAAGTAAATCTTCAATTTCCATGTATTCATCGACTTGGTGTGCGACATCTTTCGCTCCTGGGAACAATGCGCCGAAGGCCACACCAGCTTCGAGCGAACGGGCATACGTTCCTCCGCCGATGGCCATCAAGTGTGCCGATTCGCCGGTTTGACGCTCATACACATCCGCCAACGTTTTCACGAGCGGATGGTCTTCGGCCACGTGGTGCGGCGGCATGTGGTGACGCGTCGACAGTTCGAACCCGAACGACAAGGCGATCTCTTTCAAGTTTTGCAACCGTTCTTCAAACTTCGCGGTATACGGATAACGGATATTGACCGTCGCCGTCCGCTCTTCGCCCTGATAGCGGAACACGCCACCGTTAATCGTCAAGTCACCGGTCTCGTCGGTCGCTTCGATGCCGAGCGAAATCCCGCGTGAGTCAGCAAAGACGTGGCGGATGAACTCGATGTAGCGCTCCCCTTGAATATCGAGTGGAAGCGTCAGTAGGAACCCGGCAAGTACGTAGGCCGCGTTCACACCATTATCCGGCTCCATCGCATGGGCGGCGACACCTTTCATCGTGAACGTATACGTCCCCGCTTCCCACGTGCACGTCCCGTCGGCCTCATATTTCGCAAGGTAGGCCTCAAATTTTTCTTCGAGCACATCTTCTGTCTCGAGTACCGCGGTCGCGAAATCTGGGACCATGTTCGGACGTTCTCCGCTCACGAACGAGACCAAGTGATGTTTCGAGCCGGGTACGCGCTGAATTGGGAGTTGCTTCAAGACACCGTCATACAAACCTTTTTCCGCGTTAATAATCGGGAAATCAGCATCCGGTGCGAAACCGTATGTCGGCATCGCTTCCTGCTTAAAATATTCACGGACACAGCGCCATTCGCTCTCCTCGTCACAACCGGCGATGAGGCGGACACGTTTCGATAGCGGCAACCCGAGCTCTTTCACGATGCGCAACCCGTAATAAGCAGCCATCGTCGGACCCTTATCGTCATTGCTGCCGCGGGCGTACAGTTTCCCGTCCGCGACCGTCGGATTGAACGCCCCATACGTCCATCCGTCTCCGGCCGGCACCACGTCTAAGTGGCAGAGGATCCCAACGATTTCTTCGCCTGACCCGTACTCCAAATGTCCAGCGTAACCGCCGACATCTTTCGTCACGAATCCGTCACGCTCTCCTAACGCAAACATATAATCGAGGGCACGGCGGACTTCAGGACCAAACGGCTCGTTCGGTCCGGCCTTGTCTTCATCGAGGACGCTCGGGATTTGTAACAACCCTTTTAAATCTTCTAAAAACGCGTCTGTTCGTGCGTCGACTTCTTGTCTCCAATTCATCTCAATCTCCCCTTTGCGAATGTTCTCTCCCTTATTAGTATATCCAAATGTTAGAAAGACGAACATTCATTTCGAAAATATTTTTTTGTTCGTCTTTTAGAAGTTTTATTATCCATTTACACGATGTTCATTCGATATTTACGTTCATAACATGTTCTTTACATTTCGATTGTTCGTTCTTTTCACTTGCAATTCTATTTGAGAGCGGTATACTAAAGGTGTAATTTTAGAAAATAACAATTTCATATTTCATTTGTCGTCCGTAGGTTTTGTCTTTCATCATTCTACGCATTGGGAGGTCATCCAATGAAAGGTTCAACAGATCGTATGCTAACCCGCATCAAGTCCATTTATTTGTTCATTAACGAAAGGGAATGCGTCACCACTTCAGAACTAGTAGAGGAGTTTGGGATCACGTCACGCACCGTACAACGTGATTTGAACGTTCTTGAATACAACAATCTGGTTGAAAGTCCGAGTCGGGGCACGTGGACGTCATCAAAACGTTCACTCAAGACGGCAAATTGAATAACAAGTTACAAGGGATTCCGCACGCGGGTCCCTTTTTTTGCACAAAAAAGTACGTGCCGATTGACACGTACTTCCGAATCATATGAGGAACAAGTCGACTTCCGTTTCTGTCAACTCACGGTATGCACCAGGTTCAAGCGTCGGATCGAGTTCGAGGCCACCGATTTGGACGCGCTCGAGCCGCTCCACATGTTTTCCGACCGCGGCGACCATCCGTTTCACTTGATGATACTTCCCTTCCGAGAGCGTCAAGCGAATCGTCGAGCGGCGCCCGGACTTGCTGAGCAGTTCAAGTCGTGCCGGTTTCGTCGTGTAGCCGTCCTCGAGTTCGACGCCTTCGGCGAAGCGACGGACATCATCTGCCGTCATCTCCCCATCGACTTCGGCGATATATACTTTGTCGACGTGTTTACGAGGCGACATGAGCGCGTGATTGAACGCCCCATCGTTCGTCAATAGCAACAGGCCGGTCGTATCTTTGTCGAGGCGTCCGACCGGGAACAAATCGTAATGGGCATAGGCCGGGTCGATTAAATCGACGACCGTCGACTCGACTTTGTCCTCGGTCGCACTGATGACACCAGACGGCTTGTTCATCATCAAATAGACGAACGGTTTGTACTCGACGACTTCCCCGTGCACGGTGACACGTTCCGCCTCTAAGTTGATTTGTCGTTTCGCATCTTTGACGGGCTGGTCATCGATCCGGACGGCCCCTTGTTTCAATAAAATCTTGACGTCTTTACGCGAACCATATCCCATGTTCGCCAATAATTTATCAATTCGCATTATGCTTTCCTCCGATATTGGAATCGTTTCCCTAGTAGTTTTCCGGCCAAGTGACTTCTCCAACCGAGATAGCCGTATACGACGAGGCCGATTCCGAAACCGACGATCGTAGCCAATATATCGTTCCCCCAGCTCGGCTCATCTTGGAGCGTGACGAACAACGAGCCGTATACCGCGATAAACATCGCCCCACCCATGGCAAACATGAGCATCGTCCGACGCAACAATTGCTTATACGGGAACTGGAGCGTCCGTTGAATTTTCCACACCATGAGGATGATCGCGACAATATAGCCGGCGATCGTCGCGTAACCGGCGCCGATGCCGCCGAGCGCATAGACGAACGGTACGTTGAGTGCAGCTTTCGTCAATAGTCCCATCGCCGTCGCGAAGATCGTGAAGTACTGACGATTGATCCCTTGCAGGATGGCCGCTGCCACCGAGTAATAGGCCAGGAAGAACGCACTCGGCGCATAGTGGAGCAAGTAGACCCACCCTTCCCGGTCACCCGGGAACAGTGTCCCGAACAACGGCTCGGAGAGGGCGACCAACCCGATGACGGCCGGGATGGTGACAAAGAACGACACTTGGAAGATGTGGTTCACTTGATTACGGACTTTATTCATGTCGCCGTGCGTGAACGATTTCGTGACGAGCGGAATCGTCGCCATCGACACACTTGCCGCGATCGATACCGGAATCAAGACGATCTTATGGGCGTTCCCGGTCAAGAATCCAAACGCGGACGTCGCTTCAGCGACTGACTTGCCCGAGTTGAGCAACGTGTTGACCATCGTCAACTGGTCGACGAACTGATAGAGCGGCGTCGACAAGCCGACCATGACGATCGGGATCGAGTAACTGAGCAACTCGAGCAAGAGCGATTTCATCGAACGGACCGGCGTACCGGCCGGATTATCCGTCTGACGATGGATGTCTTTCCGTTTGCGCCAATACATGGCGAGCACGACGATACTTCCGATTGCCCCGATAAAGGCGCTGAACGTCGCGATCGTCACGGCGAGTACTTTCAACCCGTTCAACTCGGTCGTCGCCACGGCAGCGGTCCCACCGAGCGAGTCGGCGAGCGGACGAATGAGTGCCGAGTCCGAGAAGACGAACAAGACGAGCATCGTTCCGCTAAGCAGGAACATGATGCGGACGATCTGTTCGATGACTTGCGAGATGGCCGTCGGGGCCATGTCCTGATGTCCTTGGAAATAGCCGCGCACCATGCTCATCGCTGGGATGAGCAGGAGTGCGAAACTGACGCTACGCGTGACGAGCGTCAACGAGTCGATATATTGCTGATTGTTCTCCGAGTTGCGGACCATGAGTTCTGATAACCACGGTGCTGAGAAAAACAGTAATAAAAAAGCGACGACTCCGGTCACGAGCATCAGCTTCATCCCTTGACGGAACAAGCGCTGACTCGTGCCATATTCACCGAGCGCGTTATACTTGGCGATAAATTTTGAGACGGCGACAGGAATCCCCGCCGTCGAAATGGCGATCATGAGCGCATAATAGGTGTAGGCCGCCTGATAGAGCGTGACGCCGGCAATCCCGACCATCGCTTGGAAGGGAAACGTATAGAGCAGTCCGAGCGCACGCGAGATCAAATTTCCGGCTGATAAGAGCAGCGTGCCTTTGACGAAGGACTCCCGTCCTGAATCTTGTTTGACGCTTGATGACATGAGATACCTCCATCTATTCTTTCACAACTAATGTACCTAGTTTTACAAAACAACCGTTTCTCATTATACTCTTACTGTTGCAGATAATAAAGTTACGAACCGTTAAAGTTTAGATTGAGAAGAGAAACGAGGGATACCATGATGAAAGATGTCATCGTCATCGGAGGAGGCCCAAGCGGCCTGATGGCGACCTACGCCGCCGCCAAAGCCGGAGCGAACACGCTCCTGATTGATAAAGGTTCGAAGCTCGGACGCAAGCTCGCCATTTCTGGCGGCGGGCGCTGTAACGTCACGAACCGCAAGCCCGTCGACGAACTGATTCAGTTCATTCCGGGGAACGGGCGCTTCTTATATAGCGCCCTCGCCCAGTTCGACAACCAGTCGATTATCGACTTGTTCACCGGGTTCGGCATCCCATTAAAAGAAGAAGACAACGGCCGGATGTTCCCAGTGACGGACAAAGCGCAAGATGTCGTCAACACGCTCCTCGGCGCCATCGACGCACTCGGTGTCGAGATTCGCAAAAACGCGAAAGTGAAGACGCTCCATTTTAATGAAGCAAACGAGTTTGAAGCGGTCGAACTGGAGGACGGTGAACGCATCGAGGCAGGCGCCTGTGTCATCGCTGTCGGCGGACAATCTGTCCCCCACACCGGCTCGACCGGCGATGGATATCCGTGGGCCGAGAAAGCCGGGCACACGATCACGGAACTGTTCCCGACCGAGGTTCCGATTTTGTTGAACGATGCCTTTATCGGCACGAAACAGCTTCAAGGGCTGTCGCTCCGGGACGTCGCCCTCACCGTCCACGGCAAAAAAGGCAAACCGATCAAGACACACCGTGGCGATATGATATTCACGCACTTCGGCATCTCGGGCCCGATCGCCCTCCGGTGCAGCCAATATACGATTAAAGAGCGCAAACGTAGTAAAGAGCGCGTCGTCGCCCTCTCGCTCGACTTGTTCCCGGACATGGCACGTGACGAGCTGTATCAAGAGCTGTGGAACCAAGTCCAAGAACAACCGAAACGGGCCGTCAAGAACGTCTGGAAAGGGTTTATCCCGGAACGGATGCTCGACCTGTTGTTGGCCGACCTCGCTTTCGGTGAAGAAGACGCGAGTCAGTTGAAGAAACAATCGGTCATCGATTTTGCGACACGACTGAAGACGTTTGAGCTACATGCGACCGGGACGCTCGATTTCGACAAAGCGTTCGTCACCGGCGGCGGCGTCTCTGTCAAAGAGATCGCCCCGCAGACGATGATGTCGAAGAAAGCGGACGGCCTGTTCTTCGCCGGCGAGGTGCTCGACATTCACGGCTATACAGGTGGTTATAACATCACGGCCGCCTTCACGACCGGGCATTGTGCCGGGTCGCACGCCGCAGAATTTGCTGTACGTACAACCGTATAAAAGAGAGCCTATCGCGCGCGATAGGCTCTCTTTTTGGTGTCACTGTTTCGCTTCAAGTTGGCGTCGCACTTCCGCCTCGAGCTCTGGCTCGGGTGGCAACCAGCCTTCCGGCTTCATGACCTTATTGTCTGACGCGCGCAGGATCGGCTTACCATCCGGACCGAGCTTCGCCATATTGGCGCGCTGCACGATCTCGAACAACGGCACCGGGTCGAGCCCGAGCTCGACGAAACTGCCCATCACGAAATAGAGGGCGTCCGTGAGCGCATCACCTTGTCCGACGAGTCGCTCGACGTCATTTGTCGGTGGGGCGTCCTGGAGCGATTTCTGAACAGCCTGTTCGAATCCTTGTTGGAACGTGGCGACGGCTTGCAGGAACTCTTCCTCGTTCCATGCCGATTGATGTAAAAATTCGACGACGGCCTCTTCTGCCGTCCAGACCGAACGTTTGACGGCCCGGTCTAACTCGAGCGGCTGTGGCGCACTCGCTTCCGGGTGCCCGAACGTCTCATGGAATTGGCGAACTTCTTCATAGAAATAGCGTTTGCTCATATGATTCTCTCCTATCAGTCGACCGAGACGAAATCGTCAAGGTCGAACACATCTGGTCGCACGATGGCGAAAATTTCATTGTCTTGCAAAAACATACCGGTCGACCCGTACACACGAGGAGTGACCATCTGTCCGTTCATCGTCCCTTCATCCGGGTTGATCGTGTAGAGGACGAGTTCTTCTGAATCGAGGACGTAAATGCGTCCCTGGCGTTCGACGAGGCCGACACCGCGGAAGTTCTCGAACTTCTGTTGAATCGAGGCGCTCATCCCTTCGGTCGTGAGCGGTTTTCTCGACTCAATGGCCCACTCCGTCTCAGGCGCTGGCGCTTCTTCGGCGTCTGCCTCATCAGCCGTGGTCGCCGTATCGGCGTCTGAATCCACTTCGGTCGTCGCATCCGTCTGGTTCGCATCGGCTGTTTCTTCTGTCTCTGGCTTCGCTTCAGCATCGGTGGCCGTCTCATCCTCGAGCGTCCGTTCTTGGACGTATAAAAGTTCCACGTCGGGCGTGTCCGCCAAACGGCTCATGATTTTCAGTCGTTTCGTCTCCTCGTCATAACCGAGGCCGAACAATCGGTCTGTCGAGGCGATTCCTTTAATCAATTTGCGTCGTTGTTCCGTCCACCGGCCTTCTTCACGCTCGATTGTCACGAGAACCCCATTCGCCGTGACGGCATAAATCTTGTCCTCGGAAATCATGCGCATACCGATGAACTCGCCGAACCGGTAGGGCTGTCCTTCGTTGCTGAGGATGAGTGACGCGTTCACGCGATTGGCGTTCCCGCTCACTTCGAAAAATTCTTTATTTTTCGTCAAGACGAGATATGACCCAATCGTGTCACTATAGTACACTTCGTCGAGCTGTTGAATCTGTTCGAGGGCATCGGTCGTATCGATATCCTCCTCGTCCGGCGAGGCTTCGACGGGAGGTACAGATGTCGCTTGGTGACTCGTTTGAATCTCTATTTTTTCAAACGTCGAGGCGATTTGGCTTTGAATATCCTCGTCCGAAAAGACGAACACATAGCACAAAATCACACCGACGACGACGGCAAACAGCGTCGTATATAGTACGTAAGAACGTTTCATGGACGTTTCGTCCCCTTTACATGCAGTATCGCCCTTTAGTGTAACAAACCCGCCCCGAAAAGAAAACGACATCATACAAAAGAAAGGAACGTGTGACAATGTCACACATTCCTTTGCTTATCCAACGACGATATTGACGAGCTTACCTGGAACGACGATCACTTTGCGGACCGTCTTCCCTTCCGTGAACTCTTGAACGCGTTCGTTCGCGAGCGCATCGGCCTCGAGCGCTTCTTTCGAAGCGTCGCGGGCCACGTGCATCTTCGCACGAAGCTTGCCGTTCACTTGGATGACGACTTCAATCGTGTCGCTGACGAGTTTCGACTCATCAAACTTCGGCCATGCCGCATACGTCAAGTCTTCCGTCATGCCGAGACGCTCCCACAACTCTTCGGCCAAGTGTGGCGCGACCGGGGCGAGCATCTTAACGAAGTTGACCATTTCTTGTTTCGGAAGCGTGTCTTGTTTATACGCTTCGTTGATGAAGACCATGAGTTGCGAAATCGCCGTGTTGAAACGGAGCGCCTCATAATCTTCTGTCACTTTCTTCACCGTCTGATGGTACGTCCGTTCGAAGTCGGCAGTCGGCGCGACGTCTTGAAGCTCTGTCTGATCGAACAAACGCCAGACACGGTCAAGGAAGCGACGAGCGCCGTCGAGACCGTTCGTCGACCAAGCGATGGCCGCATCGAGTGGTCCCATGAACATCTCGTAAAGACGAAGCGTGTCGGCTCCGTGCGACTTGATGATGTCATCCGGGTTGACGACGTTCCCTTTCGATTTCGACATCTTCTCGTTGTTCTCACCAAGGATCATCCCTTGGTTATAGAGTTTTTGGAACGGCTCTTTCGTCGGGACGATGCCTATATCGTAGAGCACTTTGTGCCAGAAACGAGCGTAGAGCAAGTGTAGGACCGCGTGCTCCGTACCACCGATATACAAATCGACCGGAAGCCAACGCTTCAACTTCTCTGGGTCCGCGATCATGTCTTCATTGTGCGGATCGATGAAGCGAATGTAGTACCAGCAGCTGCCGGCCCATTGTGGCATCGTGTTCGTCTCGCGACGACCCTTCTCACCCGTCACTGGATCCGTGTACGTCAACCACTCGTCTGCGTTCGCAAGCGGCGATTCACCCGTACCCGACGGTTTGATTTCATCGATAATCGGGAGTTCGAGCGGGAGGTCTTCGACCGGGACCGTCTTGAGCGTGCCATCTTCCATATGAACGATTGGAATCGGCTCGCCCCAATAGCGCTGACGGCTGAACAACCAGTCGCGGAGACGATACGTCGTCTTCGCACGGCCAGTGCCGGCAAGTTCAAGCTCTTCGATGATCTTGGCGATCGCGTCGGCTTTATTGAGACCGTCCAAGCTACCTGAGTTGACGTGGACGCCATCCTCGACGTAAGCCGCCTCATCCAAGTTGCCGCCGGTGACGACTTCACGGATTGGAAGGTCAAACGTCTTCGCGAACTCATAGTCGCGCTCATCATGTCCAGGAACGGCCATGACCGCACCTGTACCATACGTTGACAACACGTAGTCAGCAATCCAGATTGGAAGCTTCTCACCATTGACCGGGTTGATCGCGTAAGCGCCAGTAAACACGCCTGTTTTCTCTTTAGCAAGATCGGTCCGTTCGAGATCTGTCTTTTTCGAGACTTCTTCGACGTACGCCTCGATGGCGACGGTTTGTTCCGGTGTCGCGATTGCTTTCACGAACGGGTGCTCCGGTGCGAGCGTAACGTATGTCGCGCCGTAAAGTGTGTCCGGACGTGTCGTGAACACCGTGACGACTTTTTCGTGACCGTCGACTTTGAAATCGACTTCGGCCCCGACCGACTTGCCGATCCAGTTGCGTTGCATCTCTTTGACGCTGTCTGGCCAGTCAAGCCCTTCTAAATCATCGAGCAACCGCTCTGCGTATTCCGTGATGCGGAGCACCCACTGCTTCATCGGGACACGGTAAACCGGATGGCTGCCGCGCTCTGACAAGCCGTCGATGACTTCTTCGTTGGCGAGTACCGTCCCGAGGGCCGGGCACCAGTTGACGGCGACTTCGTCGACGTAGGCGAGTCCGCGGTCATGGAGCTGTGTGAAAATCCATTGCGTCCACTTGTAGTATTTCGGGTCGGTCGTGCTGATTTCACGATCCCAATCGTATGAGAAACCGAGCTCTTTCAACTGGCGGCGGAATGTGCCGATGTTGCGCTCTGTGAACTCGCGCGGGTCATTCCCTGTGTCGAGGGCATATTGCTCGGCCGGAAGACCGAACGCGTCCCACCCCATTGGATGGAGGACGTTGAAGCCTTGCATCCGTTTCATGCGGGCGATGATGTCCGTCGCCGTGTAACCTTCCGGGTGACCGACGTGAAGGCCGGCTCCTGATGGATATGGGAACATGTCAAGGACGTAGAAACACTCCTTGTCCGGGTCTTCTGTCGTCCGGAACGCATCTTTCTCGTCCCAACGTTTTTGCCATTTCGGCTCGATGTCTTGATGTTTAAAATAATCCAAAATTCATCCTCCTCTGCATAATAAAAAGCCTTCCGCCCCGGTAATGGGACGAAAGGCTTGAAAGCTTTCCGCGGTACCACCCATGTTGCATTTCTGCCACTTGAGACGCCGATAACGAGGCGTAACTCCGGTTCACCTTACTGTTCGTTCAGGCGAACTGCTCCAAGGCGAGTTCTCGCAGTCCATATACCGGTTCACACCACCCACCGGCTCTCTACAAATACAGACGTCACGATACTATTCCTCTTCTACGCATGTGTATGATCTCACTCGTTCATTTTAGCCCAATCTGTTTTAGAGCGTCAACTTGATTTTTCAGGCACTCGGATGTCTTTCATAAAAATGAAGAACGCGAGCGCGATGGCCGTGAGCAAGAATAGCATTGTGAAGACGGCACCGATGCCGAATACGTCATAGACGAGGCCCGATAAGGTCGGGCCGATCATCCGACCGACCGAGGCCGCGATATTGACGAGTCCTTGGAACTGTCCTGCTTTCCCCGGCGGTGCGAGTTTCGCGGCGATCGTCGGAACGGCCGGCCAAATGAACATCTCCCCGATCGTCATGACGACCATCGCGACCATGAACATCGTAAAGCCCCCCGCGAACGGAACGACCGCGAAGGCGGCGAGGAAAATAACGGCGCCAACGATGAGTTGCTTCTTCAAATCGTCTTCAAAGTAACGAAGGGCCCGGTTGAGGAGCGGTTGAGCGAACACGATCAAGGCGCCGTTCACCGTCCAAAGGAGCGAATACTGGCTGATTGTCACGCCGAGGTCTTTCGAATGGACAGCGATCGTGCCTTGCCACTGCACGTAAACGAACCAAAGGGCCGCGTAACCGATGGCGACGAACCACATCGATTTCATCGTCGCGCCGGACAACGTCGTCGCCGCAGCCTCCAGCTGCGATTGGACGACCGGACGGGCCGGGTCTTTCAAATAACGGAGCCCGAACAAGAGGACGACGACGAACAAGACCGATAAGAAGAAGTTCGCGTAAAAGATCCACTCGATGTCGATGCGCGCGATTTGCCCGCTCATCGCTGTCCCGAGGGCGACCCCGACGTTTTGAGCAACATAGATCGCGTTGAACGATCGTCGCCCCCCTTCCGGCCAGATCAAGCCAGCAAAAGCGTATACTGTCGGGAAGACGAGGCCACCCGAAAACCCAATCAATCCAAGCCAGCCCAAGTAACCGAGGAATGTGGCATGAAACAACAAGAAGCCGAGCGAGCTCGCGAGCAACAGCCCGACCGCGAGGATGAGCGTCCGCTTCCCGCCGATCCGGTCAAACAGCGTGCCCCCGATATAGTTCCCAGCGATGGCGAGCGCCGAGTTGACGAGGAGGGCAATCCCTGCGAGCGTCATCGATTCGCCTAAATATCCATTTATATAGAGTGTGTTAAATGGCCATAAAAAAGACGCCGCCGTTGTATTAAGCGCCATCGCAATGACCAAAATCCATACCGAAATCGGCATTTTATTGTTCATACCAGTTACTCCTTTCATTCCCGTTTAACGATAAAAATTCGGCACGACGGCCGAATCAAGAATAAGTCCTTCTCCAAGCTAACGGAACGCCCCATAACTGTCAAGAAAAATTACTTATTATGAAGTAAACACGAGGAGAGCTTGTGATAGCATGAGCAAAGAAGGAGAGGATATTCATGCAACATCCATTTGGTGACGCCAGATACCACAAATTAAATGAAGCATATCGCCGTGAGTTCGGCGGGAAAGTATTCAAGGTACCGCTCGACGGCGGTTTCACTTGTCCGAACCGGGACGGGCTCGTCTCGAAGGGCGGCTGTACGTTCTGTTCGGACGACGGCAGCGGTGATTTTGCCGGCAACGCCTGCGATCCGATCCCGGTCCAATTTGCCGAAGTGAAGGCACGGTTGCATCGGAAGTGGAAAGAAGCCCGCTACATCGCTTACTTCCAAGCGTTCAGCAACACGTATGCCCCCGTCGCCCGGCTCCGGGAATTGTTCGAGCCTGCCCTTAAAGAGGAAGGTGTCGTCGGTCTATCGATTTCGACCCGACCGGACTGTCTGCCGGACGACGTCGTCGACTATCTCGCCGAGTTGAACGAGCGGACGTCCCTCACGGTCGAACTCGGTCTACAGACGATTCACGATGCGACAGCGAAAAAAATCAATCGTGGCCATGACTATAAGACGTTCCTCGAAGGTCTCGCCAAGCTCCGCCGACGCAATATAAGCGTGGTTGTCCATATCATTAACGGTCTCCCTGGCGAGACGACAGAGATGATGCTCGACACGGCGCGAGAAGTTGCTAAAATGGACATACAAGGAATCAAGATCCATTTGCTCCACGTCTTGAAGCACACGCCGCTCGCCCGTCAGTACGAAAAAGGATTGCTCGAGCTCATGGACGAGACGACTTACGTCTCCCTCGTCTGCGACCAGCTTGAGACGTTACCGCCCGAGATCGTCATCCATCGGTTGACCGGTGACGGGCCACCGGATCTGTTGATCGGTCCGACGTGGAGCCGGCACAAGATGGCCGTTTTGAACGCCATCGATGCCGAACTGGTGCGTCGTGATTCCTTCCAAGGAAAAAAGAAGGATGAGAGCCATGGGATTAATGAGAGTCTTACCGTTCGCGAAGTACCTACTCCGTGAACACGTCACACCTGGTGCCGTCGCCATCGATATGACGGCCGGCAACGGGCACGATACATTGTTTTTAGCCGAACTCGTCGAGGCGACGGGACACGTCTACGCGTTTGATGTCCAAGCAGCGGCGGTCGAGGCGACACGCATTCGCATCGAGGAAGCAGCATTGACGGACCGCGTCACTGTCATCCACGATAGCCACGACACCGTCCGAGAAATTGTAGCGGACGAGACACGCCCAATCACAGCCGCCGTGTTCAACCTCGGTTATTTACCGGGAAGCGACAAGTCGGTCACGACGACGGGCAATACGACCATCGACGCCCTCGAGCAACTGCTCGACGTCATGGCCGTCGGTGGTGTCATCGTCGTCGTCATCTATCATGGCCATGATAGCGGCAAAATCGAGCGCGACGAGGTGCTCGCCTACGTCGAGGCACTCGACCAAAAGCGGGCCGGCGTCCTCCGTTACGGCTTCATCAATCAAATCAATCATCCCCCGTTCATCGTGGCGATTGAAAAACGTGCATGAAAACAGGCGACTCGAGCGAGTCGCCTGTTTTGTCATTCTCGAATCAATTCATAAAACGTGATGAGCGTCTCCGCGAACTTCGTGTTCAATCGTTCATAGCCGAAATGTGGGAAGCCTTCGAGCCGGCGGATGTATACTTGATCGCCGCCGATTTTTCGACAGACGTTGAGCGTCAGCTTCACATCGGCGAAGCGGTCGTCCGGCGCATAGAAGCAAGCGAGTGGGAGGCGCGGCAAATGTTTCTTCTCTTCTTGATGCTCGACGATCTCTTCCTCGATTTCCCGGTATTGCCCGTAGGTGATCTCACCAAAGCGGGACGACTCTTCGCCTGCACCCATGAACGTCATCATGCCGAGCGGCAAATCCGGACGGAAACGGTCGACCGCACTCGCGACGACTTGTTTCAATCCGCCGATTTGGCGGGACGGATGCCAATCGAACAAGGGTGAGATATACGTCAAACTGCCGAGCGGCACATCGTATTCCTGGAGCAATCGGTTCGTTAACAACGCCCCGAGACTGAAGGCGATGACGTGAATCGGCAGTTTGTACTGGCTCGCCTCGCGTAGCGTGTTCTTGATTAACAGCTTATGGTCTTCCGCCGTCAAGCCGACCGTCTGTCCGGTCACGACGAGAACTTCATATTCGTCACGTAACCGTCCTAAAAACGCCTCGCTCAAGCGTGACGTGAACTGGAGCGGATAGACGATCACGATGACCCCTTTTCGTGATTCTTCTTCGTATGTCATACTGTCACCTCATTTTATTATGTCCATGTTTTTATACTAACAAAAAACATCAGCTGAGACTGATGTTTGTCAGAAAATCCGTCTAGGGTCTTAGCTCGGGTCATAGCGCAAATGAATCAGTTCCATCGGTTGGTCGTACACTTCCTCTTGAATCCGATTCAATTCGATGAACGCCTCATGGTTCAAAAAGGCGATCGCCTGCTCGTTCGAACTCTCGACGTACAGTTCGATCGGTTGAACTTTACGTTCGCGCAGATGAGACAATAAGGCCGTTCCGAGACCTTGTCGGTGATGGGTCGGATGAAGATAGAGCCGGAGCACTTCCCACGTATCCCCGCGGTCGATCGCATGATAGAACCCGATGACGTCGCCTTCGGCTTCACCGACAATGAACAACTGCTCTTTCGCTTCCTCGCTTGAACTGATGGCGCGGACGATCTCTTCTTGCTGATAAGCCCGTTCCATTACTTTTGAACGAACCTCGTCTTGTTCACTGACCGTTGCGAGCGCAATATCGCGGATGGTGGCGGCATCTTCTGGTACGGCTTCCCTGATCTTCATAACGGCATCCCCCTTTTGGCCAATCTAGTAGTATCATTCCCCATCAGCAAAAAAATATCCTGCCCGCTCATTACTTTTTGATGTCGAAATGAAGGAAGACGTTATTTTCCATTTTGACTCGGGTATAAGAGTATCAATGCCAACTTACAAAAAGGAGTGTTACTATGGAACCGAAACTACAACATGATCCAAAACTAGAGCAAGCCAACAATCCAAATCGTCAGTTTGACCAAACAAATGCAGGTGGCCCTAAAATCACCGTCGTGACCGGGATGCTCCTCGGCGCCCTCGTCGGCGGTCTGCTCGCCTTACTTAGCACGTCGAACCGTGAGAACACGAAACAATCGTTCTCGAGCGCGAAATCGTCGGTCGGCGGTCTCGTCGATACAGTCAAACAAGACCCAGCCGGCAAGGCCTCACAAGTCATTGACCAAGTGAAATCGGCTTCTGGAATCATCCAAGAAGTTGCCACTGACGTTCAAAACGTATACGAGAAAGTCGCTGGTGAAGTCGACACGGTCAAAGAAGACGTGAACAAAGTCGTCGGCACGGCGCAAGAAGCGAAGTCAGATCTTCAATCGATCGGCGAGAAAGTTGTCGATGCGAAAGATACGGCGCTCGGGCAAGAAACTTCATCCGACACGTCATCAAGCAATAACGAATCATCGAATGACAACAAAACACAAGCCTAACAAAAAACGACCTTTCGCTGAGAAAGGTCGTTTTTACTGTCTTATGCGAAGCGTTTCGCGCCTTCTTCAAGCACTGCCGCTTTATCCGTTTGCTCCCATGGGAGTTCAACGTCTGTACGACCGAAGTGGCCGTAAGCTGCTGTCTGCTTGTAGATTGGACGGCGAAGGTCGAGCATCTTGATGATGCCGGCCGGACGGAGGTCGAAGTTCTCGCGAACGAGTTCGACGAGCTCAGTCTCGCTCAATTTACCTGTGCCGAACGTGTCGACTGCGATCGATACCGGGTGGGCAACGCCGATCGCGTAAGCAAGTTGAACTTCTGCTTTGTCAGCAAGTCCCGCTGCAACGAGGTTTTTCGCTACGTAACGAGCCGCGTACGCCGCTGAACGGTCAACTTTGGTTGGATCTTTACCTGAGAACGCGCCGCCGCCGTGGCGAGCGTAACCACCGTACGTATCGACGATGATCTTACGTCCTGTAAGGCCTGCATCCCCTTGTGGTCCACCGATGACGAAACGGCCAGTCGGGTTGATGAAGTATTTTGTATCCGCGTCGATGAGTTCAGACGGGATGACCGCGTCGATGACGTGCTCTTTCAAATCAGCTTGGATTTGTTCGAGTGTGATGTCTTCGGCGTGTTGTGTCGAGATGACGATTGTGTCGATGCGAACTGGGTTGTTCGCTTCGTCGTATTCGACCGTCACTTGTGTCTTACCATCAGGACGAAGGTAAGCGAGCGTGCCGTTCTTACGAACTTCTGCCAAACGACGTGACAATTTGTGTGCGAGTGAAATCGGGAGCGGCATGAGTTCTGGTGTCTCTTTTGTTGCGTAACCGAACATGAGACCTTGGTCACCAGCGCCGATCGCATCGATTTCTTCTTCAGTCATTTGTCCTTCACGAGCTTCAAGCGCTTGGTCGACACCTTGGGCGATGTCTACCGATTGCTCATCAATCGATGTGAGGACAGCACAAGTCTCTGCATCAAAACCATATTTTGCACGTGTGTAGCCGATCTCACGAACTGTTTCACGAACAACTTTCGGGATATCCACGTAAGTTGATGTTGTGATCTCACCTGCTACGAGCACGAGACCTGTCGTGACAGATGTCTCAGCCGCAACGCGGGCGTTTGGATCTTCAGCTAAAATCGCATCCAAAATCGCATCTGAGATTTGGTCACAAATTTTATCCGGATGTCCTTCCGTGACGGACTCCGAAGTGAAAAGTCGACGGTTCAAGTTTGCCATTTCGAAAAACCTCCTATAATAAGGGTGATGTGTGGACGGTACTCGTTCCCCTTACGCGTTGCTTTGGGACGGTAATGAAAAAAACCTTTCGCCATGTTCAATGGGAAAGGTTGAATCGTTCTTCCTTACCCTCTTATCGTTCGAAGCTTGCGCTTCGCTTCAGGATAGCACCTTTTCCGAATAACAATGACAAATCGGACGGTTGCTGGGCTTCGTAGGGCCTTGTTCCCTCCACCGCTCAGAATAAGAGTATCCGTTACGAAGACCATCATATAAATGACACCCCGTTCTGTCAAGCGTATCGACTGAATTCGTAAAACTTTTCACGAACTCGCAATAGTTATGTTTGTGAAATATCAAACATTTTTTTGTCGGTTTTCGATTTTGTACTATGACCTGGTACAGAATATGTTAGAATGACAGTGTAAGAAAGCGCTTACTTTAAAGGGTAAAAAAGGCTTGTTTTTGATTAGTATGTCACATATAATAAAAACGTCATACTAATTAAACGCGGAAGTATGCGGATTTCATCCACATCTATTTAGGGGAAAGGTGGGATTCAGGATGGCGACAACGCTCCTGAAAATCGAAGAATTAATTAAAGGTGCCGACATGATGCGGAACTTAACGGTTCCAGAATTGGTGGAAGAAGCCATTCGCAACGGGGAAGGCGTACTGACGAAAGACGGGGCTTTATCGGTCAGTACAGGTAAATTCACAGGACGGTCACCGAAAGACAAATTCGTCGTGCAAGATGAAGTCAGCAATCATTTAGTAGACTGGGGTCCGGTCAACCAACCGATCGCAGAAGAGAAGTTCACGGCACTGCTCGATAAAGTGCTCACGCATCTCGAGACGAAAGACAAGCTCTATTATCTCGAGGCGTCTGCCGGGGCTGACGAGCATTATACGCTCCCGGTCCGGGCCATCACAGAATACGCGTGGCACAACTTGTTCGCGAAACAGTTGTTCTTGCGCGAATGGCCGACACAAGGTGCCTTTGATCCGTTCACGGTCATCTATGCACCGAGCTATAAGGCCGATCCGGAAGTCGACGGGACGAACTCCGAAACGTTCATTCTCGTCTCATTCGCCAAACGGACCATTCTGATCGGGGGAACAGAATACGGCGGCGAAATTAAAAAATCGATTTTCTCAGTCATGAACTTCCTGTTACCGGAACAGCACGTCTTGTCGATGCATTGCTCGGCGAACGTATCGGACGCCGGCGAGACGGCTCTCTTCTTCGGGCTATCGGGTACCGGAAAGACGACGCTATCGGCCGACACAGAACGTCATTTAATCGGGGACGACGAGCATGGTTGGTCTCCTGACGGCGTCTTCAACATTGAAGGCGGTTGCTACGCGAAGACGATCAACTTGTCGCGTGAGAACGAACCTCAAATCTACGATGCCATTCGATTTGGCTCGTTGATCGAGAACGTCGTCTTGGACGAGGAACGGGCGCCAGACTACAAGAACATCTCACTCACTGAGAACACACGGGCCGCCTACCCGATTCAATTTATCGATAACGCGATGCTTCCGTCACGAGCCGGGCATCCGAACACGATCGTCTTCTTGACGGCAGACGCGTACGGCGTCCTGCCTCCAATCAGCAAATTGACGAAGGAGCAGGCGATGTATCACTTCTTGTCAGGCTATACGTCGAAGCTAGCCGGCACGGAGCGCGGCGTGACGGAGCCGCAGGCGACCTTCTCGACATGTTTTGGGTCACCGTTCTTGCCGCTCGCACCGGAACGCTACGCCGACATGCTCGGCACGTTGATCGAGAAACATGACGTCGACGTCTATCTCGTCAATACCGGTTGGACCGGCGGAGCTTACGGCGAAGGATCGCGGATGAAGCTCGCCTATACACGGGCGATGGTGAACGCGGCCGTCAACGGGAAACTCCGTGACGTCGAGACGACGCGCCATGACATCTTCAACGTCGAGATCCCACGCCACATCGACGGGGTGCCAGACGACGTGCTCAACCCACGGGGCACATGGAAAGACGGGGCCCGCTACGACGCCGAGGCGGCAGCGCTCGCCCGTAAGTTCCAAGACAACTTCAAACGATTCACGAAAGCGAGTGAGGCGGTCGTCGCGGCCGGCCCAATCATCGTGTAATAAAAAATGACTAGCGCCTGGTTCAGGCGCTAGTCATTTTTTGGTGCGACGGCTAACATCCAGTCCATCGCCTCATCGGTCGTCTTCCACTTTTCCCAAAACGGGAGTTGATGAGCGAACGGGACGATCCAAAGTTCGGCCCGCCCCCCCATCCGTTCGGCCACGGCTGTCGCATGGCGGAGCCGCACTTGCTCGTCGTCTGTCCCGTGAATCAATAACGTCGGGGCCTCCCAGTCCTTGTAGAGGGGTGAACGCTCCACATACGCCTCACGAGCCGCTTCCGGGTCACCCCCGGTCATACGGCGGAGCATTTTCCGCATCGAGCGTTGCTCTTCGTACGTCCATTCCAAATTGGTGACACCCGCCCATGACGTCACGGACGTGAGCGGCCGCTCCGCGGCGAGCGACAACGCCATCATGCCCCCGCGCGAGAAGCCAAGGGCATGAATGAGCGTGTCCGTTCGATGGACGCGATCATAGAGGGACAAGACATCCTCTAAATCGGCCCCGCCGAAGTCTTCTTTCCCGCTCCCCCCATGGTTACCACGGTAAACAGGCGCCACGACGTGGAAGCCTTTGGCCGCGAACTGCATCAACCGGGGCAAGCGCACGTCCCCGATGCGTCCTGTTCCGCCGCGCAAATAAAACAGGACGTGCCCGTTCGGTCGCGTCGGCGTGATCGTATAGGCGACGACATCCTCACCATCGCGCGTCGCGTACCAGCCACGGTGGACCGCATAACCGGCATATGGAGGGAGGACCTCGATCCGGTCAAACCATTCGTTTTTCATGTAACACCTTCATCGTTTCCGGGAGCACCCGGTCTTTCATCATGAAACTGTACCGGTTGTTTCGGAGCAGATTCGTTGGCAGTTCCTTCATGAGCACGGCGCCGTCGGTCTCATCGACGGCCGGATGGTCATCGAAGCGCTCGATCTCGGCGAAGTAAATATTTTTGATGACCGTGTCCCCGCGCCCGAGCACGCGGTATTGTCCGAGATAGTGCAGCGTCTTCACGACACCACCCGTCTCTTCATACACTTCCCGAATCGCGGCATCGTCCTCATGTTCGCCGGGCTCAACTTTTCCACCCGGGAACTCGAGTCCGCGTTGCTTATGCTTCGTCAGCACCCATTGATTCTCGTAGCGAGCGACGACCCAGACGTGGAGCGGTGTATCCGAAAATGGATAGTGCGCAAAGCTCAACTCGACTTTATTGTGATAGTAGTCCGTGAATGTCAACATAGTCCATCCCTTTCTTTCCCCTGTCTACTCTCACTTTACCTTGTCTTCCCCCAGTTTCAAACAAAAAAATAGGCCCGCCAGAGCGGACCTACTCAAAATTATTGGTTCAAGCGCTTTTCAAGCTCAGCTTTTTGTTCTTCGTAACCTGGTTTTCCAAGCAACGCGAACATGTTCGCTTTATACGCTTCGACGCCCGGTTGGTTGAACGGGTTCACCCCGAGAATGTATCCGCTCATCGCGCATGCCTTCTCGAAGAAGTAGAACAAGTAACCGAGGTGGTACGGCGTCATCTCTGGCAATTCGACAACGAGGTTCGGTACTTCTCCGTCCGTGTGGGCAAGGAGTGTTCCTTCAGCCGCTTTGTCGTTCACGAATTGAATCGTTTCGCCAGCGAGGAAGTTCAAGCCGTCGAGGTCTTGCGCGTCTTCTGGCACGTTCATCGCGTGACGGACGTTCGTGACACGGATGACCGTCTCGAACAAGTCACGACGACCTTCTTGGATGTATTGTCCCATCGAGTGGAGGTCGGTTGAGAAGTCGACAGCCGCCGGGAAGATCCCTTTGTTGTCTTTTCCTTCTGATTCGCCGTAAAGCTGTTTCCACCACTCCGACACGTAGTGCAAGGCCGGTTCGTAGTTGACGAGCAACTCGATCGACTTGCCTTTCGCATACAAGGCGTTACGGACGACCGCATATTGGTACGCCTCGTTCTCAGAGAGCTCTGGTGACGAATAGGCGTTTTGTGCGTCGCGTGCACCTTCCATGAGGGCGTCGATATCGATGCCTGCCGCAGCGATTGGAAGGAGTCCGACCGGTGTGAGGACCGAGAAGCGGCCTCCGACGTCATCCGGGATGACGAACGTCTCGTAGCCTTCCGCATCCGCAAGCGTCTTCAAGGCGCCACGGGCACGGTCTGTCGTCGCATAGATGCGCTCACGAGCACCGTCTTGACCATACTTGTCTTCCATGAACTGTTTCAAGACACGGAACGCGATCGCCGGCTCTGTCGTCGTACCCGATTTCGAGATGACGTTGACCGAGACGTCTTTGCCTTCGAGCACCTGGAGCAACTCCGTCAAATAAGTAGACGAGATGTTGTGACCGGCGAAGAAGACTTGTGGCGCGTTGCGCTCTTCTTTTGACAATACGTTGAAGAATGAATGTTGAAGCATCTCGATGGCCGCGCGTGCGCCGAGGTATGATCCACCGATCCCGACGACGACGAGGACGTCCGAGTTCTCACGGATTCGTTCCGCGGCCGCTTTGATGCGGGCAAACTCATCCGTATCGTAGTTTGTTGGGAGGTCGACCCACCCAAGGAAATCGCTACCTGCCCCGCTGCGGTCATGGATGACCGAATGCATTGCTTTCACGGTTTCTTGCAATTGATCGACTTCATGTTCCCCGACGAAAGACAGGGCGTTTGAATAATCGAAACGTACAGTTGACATGTCATTTCCTCCTTTAAATCGCTCCTTGAAGAGCCATACATGACCCATCATAAACGGAAACGTCGGATTCGTTCAATCATTATTGCAAAATAGGCATCAAATCGCCTTATTTGCTCAACTCAAGAATCGCTGCCACGTCTTCACGTTCGAGTGTGCGGAAGCGACCGAACGCCCCGCGTTTCATCGCCGAATCCAAGATGGCGTCGAACGTCGACTCGTCGATGTCATAGTCACGGAGCGAGCTTGGCGCGCCGAGCTCATCGAAGAAGGCACGAACGGCTGCAATCGTACGCTTCGCCGTTTCCAAATCCGTGTCAGCCGGTTCGACGTTGAACACTTCTGTGCCTAAGCGTGCGAAACGTGCTGCATTGTCTTCATCGAGTACATGTTCCATCCAGCGCGGGAACAGGATCGCGAGTCCGCCTGCATGCGGGATGTCATGGACAGCCGAGACCGCATGTTCGATGTTGTGCGATGCCCAGTCGCCCGAGGCACCCATTTGGAGCACACCGTTCAAGGCGATCGTACCTGAGAACAAGATGATGGCGCGCAAGTCGACATTTTCTAAATCGTCGACGAGTTTCGGTGCCGATTCGACGACCGCTTTCAACACGCCTTCCGTCATCCGCTCTTGAACCGGCGCATGGTTCGGGTGGAAGTACTGCTCGAAACAGTGGCTCATCATGTCGACGATGCCGTAAATCGTTTGGTCTTTTGGCACTGATACCGTGTAACGTGGGTCGAGGATCGAGAACGTCGGATAGACGAGCGGGTGACCCCAGCCGTACTTCTCTTGTGTCTCCCAGTTCGTGATGACCGAACCTGAGTTCATCTCAGAACCGGTCGCCGCGAGCGTGAGCACCGTACCGAACGGGATCGCTTCCGTCGGGATGTGGTCACGGAGCACGATGTCCCAAGCGTCGCCTTCATACGGGATGGCCGCCGAGATGAGTTTCGTGCAATCGATGACCGAGCCGCCGCCGACCGCGAGCAATGCGTCGATGTTTTCTTCACGCGCTTGTTTGACGGCACGACGTACCGTCTCGATGCGCGGGTTCGGTTCGACGCCTGAGAAGTCGACGAAATCGATCGAGGCGTTGTTCAGTTCCGCCACGACTTCATCGTACGTGCCGTTCTTCTTGATGCTCCCGCCTCCATAGACGAGCATCACTTTCTTGGCGTCAAGCGCCTTCAACTCGCTCGCGAGTTTTTCAATCTGATGTGTCCCGAAAATAAGTTTCGTCGGGTTCTTGTATTCAAAGTTGTGCATGTTTCATCCTCCTTCGAAAATATGTAACACCTACACTATATACCCTGTTTTTTATGATTGAAAAGCAATCAGGCCTGAGCGTAGATACGGTCGATGATCGTATGGAGCGTCACCGCCTGTTCCGCTTGCAGGTACGATGGCTCGTGCCGACAAGCCTCAAGGAACGTGCGAATCTGACTGGCGTACGGATCTTCGAGCGTCAGATGGGCCGGTGTTTTATCGAATAAGGCGCCATGCTCTTCCGTATGGAGTTGGAGTGGAAAGAGCGAAGCCCCGCCCATCGTGCCCCGTAGTTCGACCCGCATCATGTCAGCCGCCTCGACATTGGCCATGAAACTCGCGTCTAAAAACAAAGATGCTCCGTTGTCGAACGTGACCATCGCCCGGGCCGTGTCTTCGACCGAGAACGCCTCCGCGTCCCAATCACCCATCAGCCCGACACCAGGCCGTGTGCCGAGGTATTGACCGACGTGACCGATCACATCGACAGGCTTCGGATAATCCATCAAATACAAGGCGAGGTCGAGCATATGTACCCCGATATCGAGCAGTGCACCGCCTCCTTGCAGTTCCTTATCCGTGAACACGCCCCATCCCGGGATGCCACGACGCCGCAGGGCAAGGGCCGTCGCCGCATAAACGTGACCGAGTTCCCCGGCATCGATCATCCGTTTCAATAGTTGTGTGTCCGACCGGTGCCGATAATGGAATCCGTAATGCAGCGTCCGCTCTGCCTTCCGGGCCGCTTCTAGCATCTCGTTCGCCTCACGGGCCGAGATGGCCGGCGGCTTCTCACAAAGGACGTGGCATCCTGCCTCGAGTGCGGCGATGACTTGCGCTTTGTGGAGCGCGTTCGGCGTACATACACTGACCGCATCGAGTTGTTCTGTGACGAGCATCTCTTCGACCGTCTCGTACACCCGTTCGATTCCAAACTGTTCAGCCACCGCTTCCCCGCGCTCTCGCGTCCGATTCATGACGGCGACGACGTCGGCCCCTGCCGCGATGTATTGCGGGATATGGGCAGTCTTGGCAATTCCACCCGTACCGATGATTCCGATTCTCATGGTCCTCACTCCTTTTCTGTACTGTTCGTGAACGAGCGGGACATTTCCTGTACAAAAAAAGACGACCTGCACATGGCAGGTCGTCTCAATCACTTACTTCTTGAAGTTCGTGTTTTTGATCCAGTCTTCGAGCTTGTCCTTGAGGACAGTGAATCCTGGAGCTTCTTCTTGCTTGAAGTTTGAAGCTTCGTTGCGGCGTGGTGCGCCACGACGAGCTGGCTTAGCCGACTTCTCGCGTTTTGGAGCTTCTTGTGTCGCTTTCATTGAAAGCTTGATTTTCTTAGATGCTTCATCAACATCAAGAATCTTCACTTCAACTTCTTGACCGACTTGAACGTACTCGTTCACGTCTTTCACGTAGTCGTGTGAGATTTCAGAGATGTGGACAAGACCTTGAGTCTCGTCGTCGAGTGCGACGAACGCACCGAAAGGTTGGATTCCTGTTACTTTACCTTTTAAAACTTGATCTTTTTCGTATTTTGCCATTACAAACACTCCTATGCTAAATTCATCAACTTACTATAACATACTTTTTTCGATAAAGTGTACAAATTAGTAAAAAAGATTATTTGAGATTATTTTCGTGTTTCAAAGTCGACGGGTCGGGTAAATACAAATCAAGCAAGACTTCAAGTATTCCCCCCTGATTCCGCTAGGCTAACGCCTAGCCCTTTTTTTGTTCAAAAGCTTGTAAACGGTCGCTGTGCGGCCACCTCAAACACCGTCTCCCCTACCATCTCATTCAATATAATCGCGTTCCGATATACGGCCATCCCTAAATTCGTTGCCGCCGGCCCGTGCGAATGTTCCAAGTTCGTATGGGTGAACAGATTGCCGGTCAACCGAGTCTCCGTCGCGATTTGATAGAGGTTGTTGACGCGCCATAGTCGTTCCGCTTCCCATTCGATGTCAAAACGTTCGACCCACTCCGGAATCCGCGGTCGATACCCAGTCGCCGCCACGACCGCATCATATTCGTTCGTGAACGATTCACCGCTATGCTGCTGAGTCCCTTCGACCATATAGCTCGATGAGTGCGATACGCGCTCGATTTCGATTTGGGTACACAAGTTCGTCGCTTGGTCCGTCCCGTCCGCCGTCCGATGATATAACGCCCCATAGATGGCACGGAGCGTGTCCGGATTGACGCCATTGCGGAATCGTTCGAACGACTTCCCAAGCTGCTCACGTTCCGCGTACGGTAATCGATTGAAATACTCGATATACGACAAGCTGAAGATCTCTTCCCCGAGTTTGCCGCTCTCGAGCGACTCGAACACGTCCGAGCGCGTCACCCAATCGATTTGTTGCCGCGTTTTATCGGATCGACTCAATAAATCGAGATACACCTCCGCCGCGCTCTGCCCGCTGCCGATGACGACGATGCGGTCCTTTTCAAGCAATCGTTCCCGCTCCATTCGATACGAGCTCGTATGGATGACGTCTTGGAACGCCTCTGGGATGAGCGGTTCGGCCCCGGTCCCGATGACGACGTGTCGCGACGATAGCGTCTCTTCGCCTTTAGGCGTCGCGACCGTGACGAGGAAGCCTTCCTGTGCCGGACGGACGTCGACGACCCGGTGCGAGAACTTGATTGTGTCGAGCGAGGCAGCGATCGCCTGCAAATAGCGATTGAACTCTGTCCGGGGAATCGTCGGGCTCTCTTGGACGATGAACGTCTGCAGTCGGCCCGCCTGCTTCAAGTAGTTCAAATAACTGTGCCGGCTCGTCGGGTCAGCGAGCGTCACAAGGTCATATAAATAATGCGTCTGCATCGTCGCCGCTTCGAGCAACATTCCTTCATGCCAATTGAAGTCGGCCCGCTCTTCAAAACATATCCCCGTCAATTTGGTCGATTCGCTGAGCGCCATCAAGCCGAGATTGTACGGGCCACATCCGATTGCTACAAAATCCACTCGTTCCAATGACCTCACCTCGCTCGTCTTTTCCCATCTATTATACCACTAAAACGTAAAACAGACCCTCATCGCTGAGAGTCTGTCACTGTCGTCGTCACTTCGAACTGTTTCATGAACCGATCGATGCGACGAATCGCTTCTTGTAATTGTTCGACCGACGTCGCGTAACTAGCCCGGACGAAGCCTTCACCGCTCTCCCCGAAGGCGTTGCCCGGCACGACCGCGACCCGTTCCTCGAGCAAGAGACGCTCGGCGAACTCTTCGCTCGTCAATCCGGTATGGCGAATCGATGGGAAGGCGTAGAACGCCCCACCCGGTACGTGCGTCGGTAACCCGGCATCATTGAGGGCCTGGATGAAGTAGTTACGACGCTGCCGATAGCTCTTCACCATCTTCGGTACATGCTGGTCGCGGCTCTTCAGTGCCTCGAGACCGCCGAACTGAACGAGCGTCGGGGCACACATCATGCCGTACTGATGAACTTTGAGCATCTCCCGTGTCACGACTTCCGGCGCACATGTGAACCCGAGCCGCCAGCCTGTCATCGCGAACGCCTTCGAGAACCCGTTGACGACGATTGTCCGCTCGCGCATATCATGAAGCGTCGCAAAGCTTGTGAACGGCTCGTCATATGACAGTTCGGCATAAATTTCATCACTGACGACCCAAAGGTCATGTTTCGTCGCGAGTTCCGCGATCTCGGTGAGTTCTTCACCCGTCATCGTCGCTCCGGTCGGGTTTGACGGGAAGCAGAGGAGCATCGCTTTCGTGCGCTCCGTGATCGCCGCTTCGACGTCTTCCCGGTTCAGACGGAACCCGTTCTCCGGACGACAGGCGACCGGGACGACCGTCCCGCCGGCGAGCTCGATGAGCGGCCCGTACGAGACGAAAGCCGGTTCAACGACGATGACCTCGTCACCCGGGTTGAGGAGAGCCCGGAAGGCGATATCGAGCGCCTGCGACGCGCCCGTCGTGACGATCAGTTCCGTGGACGGGTCATATGTCGCCCCGAACCGGTCCTCCATGTAACCAGCGATTTCTTGACGTAACTCGAGGAGACCGGCGTTCGCGCTATAGGCCGTGTAGCCTTGCTCGAGCGCCGCATAGCTCGCCTCGCGCACGTTCCACGGCGTGATGAAATCCGGCTCTCCCACCCCGAGAGAGACGACGTTTTCCATCGTTTGCGCCAAATCGAAGAATCGGCGAATGCCGGACGGCTTCATTGAGACGACTTGTTGGGATAGTGACTTCATGGCGTAATATTCAACCGTTTGTCTTCGACTTGTGGGGTGAATAAAATGCCATCATGCTTATACGTCTTCAATTTGAAGTGCGTCGTCGTCGAGACGACCGAGTCAAGCGGTGACAATTTGTCCGAAACGAACGACGCGACGTCTTGAAGCGAGTTCGCCCGAATGACGACTTGCAGGTCGTAAGCCCCTGACATCAAATAGAGTGCCGTCACTTCCGGGAAGCGATAAATGCGTTCCGCGACCTCATCGAAACCACGACCCCGTTTCGGAGTGACTTTGACGTCGATGAACGCCGTGACATCGTGGCGATTGATTTTTTGCCAGTTGACCATCGCCCGGAAGCCGAGCAAGATGCCGTCCGCCTTGAACTTTTCGAGCATCGCCTCGACAGTCGCCTCGTCGGTCGCGAGCAAGTTCGCCAACAGTTTCGTCTCGAGGTAGCCTTTCTCTTCGAGCAGCTCGAGCAATTCTAGTTCTTTCGATGTATACATAGTTATTCTCCTTCCGTTCTACCGGGGAACGCCCCTGTGAACGTTCTCTCTGTCTGTCTCACATAGTCCCGTCGTTCGGCTTGGACGATATGGAAGTTTTTCATCTCCATATCGACGAGGCCGTGCTTGTGACAGAACCGATCAAAGTAACGACGACGCGTCTCATCTTGTTTGGCCGACAGATTATCCGTGCCATTGAACGCATAGAGCACCGTCGCGCGGGCCGGATGACGAATCGTCCCGACCTCACTGACACGTAGAATGAAATCCCAATCCCAGTAGTTATAAACGTCCTCGTCGAACGATCCAATCGTCTCGTGGAGCTGTTTTCGATAGAGCGTACCGGACGGGATAAACGTCGAGTCTTGGCGAAGTCGTTCCAAATCGAGGGCGTAGGCGAATGCCTCCCAGTCGGTGACGCGACGGCGCCCATCTTCCCACGTAAAGCGGAACAGTTCCGCGTCCGTGAAGACGAGGTCGGCCGAACGGATGTCCTCGAGCGCTTGTTCGATATGGGTCGGCATGAGCAAATCATCATCGTCGAGCAACAGGATATAGTCGCCGCTCGCTTCCTGTACGCCGCGATTGCGGGCTTTGACGTGATGATTCTCGCCAAGCTCGATATATCGAATCGATAATCGATTCAAAAAAGGCGCCAAAAGATGCTGTTTTGGCGGCCCGTCATTATTGATCACAAGTACTTCAAACTCCCCGAACGTCTGGACGACCAGACATTCGAGCAGTTCCGTCAGTTCCGTCTCCCGCGAATGGACCGGGATGACGATGGAAACGAGCGGGTTCATCCGCGGTAAGCAGTTTCGACGTGCGGCAAGATGGCTTCCCAGCTGACGCCGTTTTCTTTCGATACCGTGACGAAATCGCCATAGGCGAATACGCTCTCGACGCCTTCGATGCCGACGAGTTTCGCGAGAAGCGGTTGGTCCGTCTCTTCGCCGGCTTTCACGCTTTGGCTTTTCGCGCCGAAGACGTTCTCAGGAAGTGTAATTTTCATTGCATTTGGATTCGGTGTTGGATCGATACGTAACATCGTGGTTCCCCCTTATAGTTGACAAGATTCTGAAGACGCGAGTAGTCGTGCCGCCATGGCCCGTGTTTCTGGTTCACTTGGACAGTCGCCAAAAGCGTCTGTTAAGATCTGTCGAATCACGTCATCCAATTGATCGATCGAATCGACGTGAATGAGCGCCAAGGCGATATCGTCAAACTCTGGTCCATACGACCCAAGCCCGTAACCGAGTGGGTCCCATGCTAATAATAAGTCTTCTGCTCTCATTTGTTAAACCCTTCTTTTTACCTTGATTTCAAATCGTACTCCCTCAATCTACCTCACTTTTCAGTTCGATGCTAGTGAGCGTTCGAATTTCCCTCGTTTTGAAAAAGCAGTCGTCACTATATATAGTAATCGCTCAAATCGTAAATTGAATAGAAGATAGGACGAAATCCAATGAATTTATCGTTTATTTGGACATCCGGTTCATGATTGACCGCTTACATAAAATTGCACGCGTTCTCACGCAAACGTCAATTTAATTTTTTTCTATCTCATATCCCATCTCAAATCGGATGATAGCGCCGTTTTTGAGTAAAAGTAATCTAGGCGTCGACAGTTTGCCGAATGTCAAGATTGCAAAACTAAATATAGGTGATTTATGATTAAAAAGACAATAAAACGTCAATATATAGTTAACGGATATTTATCACGTTCATCCATCATTGACGTCGAATCGGACAAGTTCCGCTATACCTTTATAATATCTACATCCGAAGAAGGAGTGATCGTTTTGACATCCCCTATCCATCACGAGAATATGTTGGCTGCTGCGCCAACACTTACTGACGTCTCGACATTGATCCAATCATTAAAACAACGCTACCCACAGCTTAGTGTCGAACGATACGAAGAACGAGCCGTCCGGGCGCTCGAAGGAAAGACACTGACACAAGATGTAGTATATGAACTCTTGACGATGCACGCCCTCGATATGTTGAAGGCCGAAGAGCCGGACTGGACGTTCGTCGCCACAGAAATGTACTTAAACCGCCTCTATTTAGAAGCGGCCCGTAACCGCGGTTATGACGCCTCGATGCGTTACGGCGCTCTCTATCCAATGATTGAGACGCTCACGACAAAAGGCATCTTCACCTCGGCACTACTCGATACGTACTCGAAAGAAGACATCGCCTACTTGGAGACGTTGATTGACCCGTCACGTGACCGCATGTTCACCTACATCGGTCTCCGGACGTTAGCAGACCGTTACCTCGGCCGCGACCACGTCAAAAACTTGTACGAGTTGCCGCAAGAGCGGTTCATGGTCATCGCCATGACGCTCATGCAAAAAGAGAACGCTGACCAACGTGTGAAACTCGTCGAAGAAGCGTATTGGGCATTATCGAACCTCTATATGACGGTTGCTACACCGACGCTCTCGAACGCCGGGAAATCGTACGGGCAGCTCAGCTCATGTTTCATCGACACGGTCGACGACTCGCTCCGCGGCATCTACGACTCGAACACAGATGTGGCCACGCTCTCGAAAGGCGGCGGCGGAATCGGCGTCTATCTTGGCAAAATCCGCTCACGCGGCAGCGACATCAAAGGCTTCAAAGGCGTCTCGAGCGGCGCGCTCCCTTGGATGAAGCAACTGAACAACACGGCCGTCTCGGTCGACCAGCTCGGCATGCGCCAAGGCTCGATTGCCGTCTACCTCGACATTTGGCATAAGGACATTTTTGAGTTCCTCGATGCGAAATTGAACAACGGGGACGAGCGCCTTCGGACTCACGACTTGTTCACAGGCGTCTGCTTGCCCGACTTGTTCATGCGTACGGTCGAAGCACGTGGCGACTGGCACTTGTTCGACCCACACGAAATACGTACGGTCATGGGCTTCAGCCTTGAAGACTTCTACGATGAGACGGAAAATGGCGGTTCGTTCACCGAGAAATACTTAGCGTGCGTCAATACGCCGGAGCTTTCGCGCGTAACGGTACCGGCCATCGACCTCGTCAAACGGTACATGCGCTCACAGCTCGAGACAGGAACGCCTTACATGTTTTTCCGCGACGCCGTGAACCGTGCCAACCCGAACAAACACGCGGGCATGATTTACAGCTCGAACCTCTGCTCAGAGATCGCGCAAAACATGTCGCCGACGACAATCGATGAAGAGTACACGGAAGACGGAAAAATCGTCATCACGAAGACACCTGGTGACTTCGTCGTCTGTAACTTGAGCTCAATCGCCCTCGCCCGAGCCGTCAAATCGGACGTCCTCGAGCGACTCATCCCGATTCAAATGCGGATGCTCGACAACGTCATCGACTTGAACACGATTGAAGTGCCACAAGCGATGATCACGAACCAGAAATACCGCGCCGTCGGACTCGGAACGTTCGGTTGGCATCACCTGCTCGCCCTCGAAGGCATCCGTTGGGAATCGGTCGATGCCGTCCAGTACGCGGAAAAGCTGTATGAGAAGATTGCTTACCTTACGATTCAAGCGTCAATGGAATTAGCCAAAGAAAAAGGCGCATTCGGCGTCTTTGAAGGATCGGAGTGGCATACGGGTGAGTACTTCAAACGCCGTAACTACCGCTCACACGATGAACTCGATTGGGACGGCCTCGCGGAAGCGGTTCATCAAAACGGTGTCCGCAACGCCTACATGATGGCGGTCGCACCGAACTCGTCGACAGCGATCATCGCGGGTAGCACGGCTTCTATCGATCCGGTCTATAAGAAGGTCTACTCGGAAGAGAAGAAAAACTATAAGATCCCGGTGACGGTCCCTGACCTCAACCCGGAGACGAACTGGTTCTATAAATCAGCGTTCGAAGTCGACCAACTCTGGAGCATCCGTCAAAACGCGGCCCGCCAGCGTCACATCGACCAAGCGATCAGCTTCAACCTTTACGTCAAAAATGACGTGAAAGCGACCGAGCTCCTCTCGATGCATCTCGAGGCCTGGTCACTCGGAATGAAATCAATTTACTACACGCGTTCGACGACTGTTGAAGTCGACGAATGTGAATCGTGTGCTTCGTAACGTCACGTAACAGAAAGGTGGGACCAACCATGAACGTCGCAATCGTCTATAGTTCGATGAGCGGGAATACAGAAGAGGTCGCCGAGCTGATTCAGGCGACCCACGTCCATCGGGGCGACCGTGTCGCCCTATATGAAGCGGACCGCATTGGCCATCGCGAAGCCCAATCACTCGCCACGTACGACCTCGTTTACTTCGGGTCGTATACGTGGGCGGACGGCGTCTTGCCGAACGAGATGAAAGATACGTTCCGTCTCGTCTTGAAAGAACTTAATGTGCCGCTTCGCCAAGCCGCCGTGTTTGGGACAGGTGACAAGATGTTCGTCCACTTCTGCCGAGCGGTCGACGAGATGGCCTACCACCTTTCGAAATACGGAATTCCCCTCGCCGGTGAGACATTGAAAATCGAGCAGTCACCGCGCAATCAACCGTACAACGTCCGTCACTGGGCCGAACGGTTGGCTAGAAACACCGAAGAAGGAGTATATGTCCATGACCATTCAAAAGATCAAACTACTGTCGCCCAAACATCCTAACCGGGCGACTGCCATTATCGGGGGCGAGACGAGTTCCATCGTCAATTGGAACGACATCGCCTATCCGCAGTTTTACACCATCTATAAACAACTGCTCTCAAACTTCTGGATCCCGGATGAGATCTCGATGTCGAAAGACATGCAGCAATGGCCGCAGTTGAGCGAGCGTGAACAAGACGCCTTCAAACGGATCATCGGGTTGTTGTCGATCCTCGACTCGGTACAGACACGCTATATCCTCGAGTCATCGATGTTCTCATCAGACTCGTCGGTGCACGCCGTGCTCGCCGTCATCGCTCAACAAGAAGTCGTCCATAACCAATCATATAGCTACGTCCTCTCGAGCCTCGTCCCGCTCAGCGAGCAAAATCGCATCTTCGATATCGCCAAGGACGACGAGATGGTCATGAAACGGAATCAGTTCATCTTAGACTTATACGAGGACTTCCGGGCCGACCAGACGGCCGAGACGTTCGCCAAGTCGCTCGTCGCCTCGATTATTCTCGAAGGCATCAACTTCTATTCCGGTTTCGCCTACTTCTACAACTTGGCCCGTCACCAGAAGATGGTCGGCACGTCGACGATGATCAGCTACATCCAGCGTGACGAGATGCAACACTCGTATTTCGTCAGCCAGTTGCTCCGGGCCGTCTTGACGGAAAACCCGGAGATCGACGCCGACGGCAGCTTCAGCCAGTTCGTCTATGACACGATGGCGGAAGCCGTCGACCTCGAAGTCGAATGGTGCGAATACGTCCTTCGCGACCTCGACGGGCTCGACGTCAGCGAGATGCGCGATTACGTCAAATACCTCGCCAACAAGCGCCTCCGCGTCATCGGCTTGAACGATCTGTATGAAGGGTTCAACGAAGACGTCATGCCGTGGATTCGTGCGTACTCAGACGATTCATTGAATGCCACGAAATCCGACTTCTTCGAACAGAAGTCACGCTCGTACGCAAAAGTCACCGACGCCAACGGCTTCGACGACCTATAAGCACAAAATGCCCCGACTCATCGTGAGTCGGGGCGTTTTTAATGGATGAAATTTAATGATAAGCGCGTACGTACTGAGCGATCCCTTCAGCGACACCTTCC
Source organism: Exiguobacterium sp. s5 (assembly GCF_018618075.1). Classification (NCBI taxonomy): domain Bacteria; kingdom Bacillati; phylum Bacillota; class Bacilli; order Caryophanales; genus Exiguobacterium; species Exiguobacterium sp. s5. Next base: position 326,688 of record NZ_JACSLK010000003.1, read on the forward strand.
GCCATCCGTTGGCGTGAGGCGTTGCTCCGTAAATGGGTGACGTCTTGCGGCGAAGAGATGAAACCGAGTTCGACGAGGGCCGATGGCATCGTATTATAACGAATCACATAATAGTTCGCCGTCTTCACACCGCGGTTCGTCATCCCGGACATCTTGCCCATCAAATTGGATTGAATGTTCGTCGCCAGCACACGGCTCTTCGAACTGTGGGCTGAATAAGACGAATAGAACGTCTCGACACCTTTAGCATACTGAGTCGTCGCAGCATTCGTGTGCAAGCTGACGAACAAGTTGCCGCGAAGCGTTTTTGCCGTCTGAACGCGTTGGTCAAGCGTCAAGTAGACATCCGTCGAGCGCGTCAACCGGACTTGGTAGTCATACTTCGAACGAAGATACGCCTCGACTCGTTTTGTCACATCGAGAACGATCGCCTTCTCATAGAGCGATCCATTCACCGCTCCCGGGTCACCGCCTCCATGGCCCGCATCGAGGACGATGACGGCGTTGCTCGTCGCGCTCGGCTTGAGCGTCATCGCGTAAGCCGTCGAGATGTAGCCGTCGCGACCGTTGTACTTGATTTTATAAAAGCCGTTCGTCGAGCCGTAATGGTCGACTTGAGTGCCATGAGCGAGTCGGCCGAGAATCGTCGAGCTCGCCGAGGCGCTCGCCCGGACGTTCAAGACGTCCCCTGGTGTGTTCGTGTACACTTTCCCTTTAGGCGTCGCCGCAGGGGCGTCCGGGGCCTTCCCGGCCGACAACCAAGCTGTCGGGGTATAGAACGTGTCCGACCCGATATAGACGACCGACCAGCTCGAGTTATGTTTGCTGTACGTCACCGGCGTATACTTCGGCAACACACGAGCGACCGGTGATGATTGAAGCGTCTTCTTGAACAGGTTGGCATTTCGGTTCGCATATCCTGTTACTTTTTGAATGACCGGCGGTTTCGTCGTCGGCGGTTTCGTTACCGGCGGCGCTCCAGGTGTGATCCATGCCGTCGGCGTGTAATACGTTTTGCTGCCGATGTAGACGATCGACCAACTCGAGTTATATTTGCTCGAGACGACCGCCGACTTGGCCGGCAACACTTTCAACACCGTCGAACGTTGGTTGCGCGCGCCGAACAGTTTCAACTCGCGGTTGGCATGACCATCGACTTTTACGACTGGCGGTTTCGTCGTCGGCGGAGGCATCGTCGGTGCCCCAGGCGTAATCCAAGCCGTCGGCGCATAATACGTTTCGCTTCCGACATAGACGACCGACCAGCTTGAGTTATATTTGCTCGAGACGACTTCCGTCGTGACCGGCAATACTTTCAACACTTTCGAACGCTGATTGCGCTCGCCAAACAACTTCAACTCACGGTTGGCATGACCGTTTACTTTTGCCGCGCTCGGTTTCAACGTTCCCGGCGTGATCCATGCCGTCGGCGTATAATATGTGCTACTGCCAACGTAGACAACCGACCAGCTCGAGTTATATTTGCTCGAGACGACCGCTGACTTGGCCGGCAATACCTTCAACACCGACGAACGCTGATTCCGTTCGCCAAACAACTTCAAATCACGGTTCGTATAGCCTGTTTCACGGGCTGGTGTCGATGCGACGGCTTTCGGGGCAATATATGCCTTGGCCGCATAATACGTCTTCCCGTTCAAGTACACTTTCGCCCAAGACGAGTTATGTACGGCATATTGAACGGTCGTGCCTTTTTTAAGCGTCCGGTACACGGTCGCCTTGCTATGCGCCGACACACGGATGTTCAAGTTGACGGTCGTCACACCCGTCGAAGTGGCAGCTTGCTTCGTGACCGTCGTGGATTGGGACGGGATTCGCTTGATGTACTGGGCGGAAGCATAGTACGTTCGATCGTTTAAATATATCTTACTCCACGATTTGTTATAAATTACATATTTTACTTTTGTTCCCTTTTTTAGCGTTTGTATCAATTTTCCGCTCGTACTTGGTGCAGAGCGAACGTTCAAGTTTACTGTCGTCTCTCCGTCCAAAGTAGCGGCTTCCACCGCGGGTATTTGGATTGAAAACAAGACAACGGTCATGATGAGGGCAAGTTTAAAAAGCTTCATATTCATCCAAAATATTCCTTTCTTCATACGCACATCGCGACTGACAACACCTTCATAGTAGCACATTGCTTTTATTGAAAAAGTAAATATTTGAAAAAATGATGAATACTTTTTCCAAAAAAGGTGAATGTTTTTACCCTTGTTTTCGCACAATCCAAAACGTATCAGTGCCATGTCGCTCGATCTCGACGGCGAAAGGGGCCGCTAGTTGCAAATCAGTCTCGATGGAGCGATCGATTTGGAAAGGCGGCTCAGGTTGTCGAATGACAAACCCATCGAGTCCCTCGACTTCGGCGATCTTTAAAAACCGCGCCAAGTGCCCTTCCCGCTCTCTATATCGGCTCACTTCTTCGAAAGGTTTAGCCTTCACCCCGCCCCAGTACCGTCCTTCCACATAAGAACGATACGTGCGGACCGAATCTTCCGTAATCGGGTCGGGGGTATGGTCGAAGCGTCCGAAGTCTCGGGACGACTTGTCTTCGATCAACGAGGCGATCTCCGCGAATAGGTCAAATCCATTCATGTCGGCAAGTTCCATGACCGCCTGTTGAACGGCCTCGATGTGTCGTTGCAACGATCCCGGCGTCGCGGACGCCTTCAATTTTTTATCGCCTTCGTAGGCATTTAATATGCGGCCAACTTCCCCCGCCTCGCGCACGAGGCGGTAGTAGCTACGTTCTTCTTTCGTCTCGTCACGGTCTGTCGTTTGATTCGTGAGGGTGATGGCATATTGATTCGCCAGACACGTCGAAATAACGAAGACGTCCATCAGCTCTTCACGCAGGGCGACTCGGTCGTCGGCATAGAGCGCGCCGCCAACTTCGCCCACTTCTTCTAACAGCCGGGCCAACCCCGACAGCGGCCGCCAGTAGCCGCCTAAATGAATAATCATCCGATCGATTCGTCGTTGTAATTCCTTCATGTTTAATCACCTATCCATCCTCTATATTTACCGGTTGCGTGGTATACTATGCTCAATCCAATCGTTAGGAAAGGGGCCATGTGTCGTGTCGCCAGCCAGGCTTTGGCAGTTACTTCGTTTCCTGCTCGTCATTATCGGGCTCGTCTTCGTCATTTGGGGACTGAGCGTCCTCTTTACGTACACGTATCCTTTCGTGTTCGCCTTCTTGTTATCCTTGTTGACCGTCCCGCTCGTCAATTGGTTCGAGCGCGAGACCAAATTGCCCCGGGCTCTTGGGACGCTCGCTTCCTTGTTGATCGTCATGAGTGTCGTCAGCGGTGTGATTGCCATCGTGGTGACTCAACTCATCCGTTACTTGACGATCGCCGCCGAGAAACTTCCCGACCAGATTGAAACGTTCACCGAATACATACAACGCATGTTCAACGAAAAAATTGCCCCGTTCGTCAATGATGCGTATGACAGCGTCCAGCGGCTCAATCCGGGACAGACGAACTCGCTCGAAGGCGGGATCACCGAGATCGGGGTCCAGCTCGGAGCAGCGATCGGCGTCTTGTCACGAGGGGTCGCCGGTTTACTGCAAAATATCCTCAGCGCCTTACCGCTCGTCTTGCTCTTGTTCATCGTCATCGTGCTCGCCTGGTTCTTCATCACGAAAGACTGGAACGTCTACATGCGGTCCATCGCGCGCTTGAATGAGCGAAAAGGCTTCAAGGAATTTGAACTGGTCATGACCAATTTGCGCTCGGCGCTGTTCGGTTACGTCCGGGCCCAATTGACGCTTATCTCCATCACGTTCGGGATCGTCCTTGTCGGCATGTTCATCCTGCGGGTCGACAATCCATTCTCTTTCGCTCTTTTAGCGGCCATCTTCGACTTGTTGCCGTACCTCGGCGTCGGGACGCTGTTATTGCCATGGGCCGCCTATGCCGCTGTGAGCGGCGACTGGTTCCTCGCCATCGGCCTCGTCATCTTGTATATCGTCGTCATCGTCCAACGTAACTTGGCTGAACCGAAAATCGTTGGTTCTCACATTGGACTTGACCCGCTCGCCGCCCTCATCTCGATTTTTGTCGGTTTGCAACTGTTCGGGGTGCTCGGTTTCATTTTAGGACCGGTCTTGGCCGTTCTGCTCAAGGCGCTCTATAACGCCCAAGTGTTTCACTATATGTGGAGATTCGTCCTCGGGCCGACGACACCAAAAGAGCGATGACGCGTCATCGCTCTTTTGTCTTCGGTACCGCCACGAACGGCGCTCCTTCAGTTTGGTCAGGATGCGTCACCATCCCAGTCGTTCCCGCCTCATAGGCGGCCACGGCCAAAATACAGGCGTCGATAATATCATCGACTTGTACGTTCGACATCTTCCACTTCCAGGGCGAGCTTTTTGAATAGCGGCGCAACAACTCGATTCGTTCGAGCTCTCCCGCCTCGGTCTTCTTGCTGAAACGCGCCTCGTTCCCGGTCATGACGGCGAAGCACACTTCCGGATGTGACTCATAGACGTCCGTTTCAGCGATCGTTTGAAACTCTCGAATCCGCGGCACAAGGTTCCACGCTTGTTTGCTGATTCCTTTTCCGACTAGTTCGCGACTTCTCGCGTTGGCCGTCTCATACGATGCTTCTGTTACCACTTCTTGAATCGGTGGTGTGAAGATCGATGACTTCCGCTCTTTTAGTTGTGACCGCATCCACGCGTCACACGTTCGGTCCGGCTTGTCGATCGACCCTAAGTCTTTCGGCATATCGACAAAATGCACGGCCCCTTCGATCAATAAATCTTCCAACTTCTCTGAGATGGTCAAACAGAGCGAGATGCTGTCGTACGTGATTCGTACCCAGCCCCCGCGCGCGCCATCAATTCCTACTCCGACCACGGCGTCCCTCCTGCATCAAAAACAACACTCCGAGCACCGCGCAAAAGACGGTCACTCCTAACAACCAACGGCTTGGCCAAGCCGTGTATCCGAAACCGGAGACGACGGCCAAACCGATCAATACAAATCCAATTTTCAACGTTTCCATCCTTCGAGCATCGTCGCGAGTGTGCGCACCATGACGCCAGTCGGTCCTTTTGGTCCGAGATCGCTCGCCGACGAACGTTCGCTCGTCCCGGCGATGTCGAGATGGAGCCAAGGCGTGTCCCCGACGAACTCACCGACGAAAGCGCCGCCGAAAATCATATGACCGTAACGGCCCGGTGAGTTGTTCAAGTCGGCGACTTCCGACTTACGCACTTGGTTGATGAAGACATCGAAGTATGGCATCTGCCAGACGAGTTCGTTCGTGTCACGACTCGCGGCTTCTAAGGCGCCGTAGAGCGACGCATCGTTCGTCAGGCAACCAGTCACTTCCGTACCGAGCGCGACGAGCACACCGCCCGTGAGCGTGGCCACATCGATGATGGCTTGCGGTTCATACGTCTTGGCAAAAGTGACGGCGTCGGCGAGGACGAGACGACCTTCTGCATCCGTGTTGAGCACTTCAATCGTCTTCCCGTTCATCGCCGTGATGACATCGTCCGGCTTGAATGCGTCCCCTGAGATCATGTTGTCCGTCGATGGGATGACACCGATGACGTTCACGTTCGGTTTCGTCGTCGCGAGCGTCTCGAATAAACCGAGTACCGTCGCGGCGCCGCCCATATCCCCTTTCATACCGACGATGCCGTCTTTCGGCTTGATCGAGTAACCGCCCGTATCAAACGTGATGCCTTTTCCGACGACAGCGACAGGCGTCTCGTCTCCAGCTCCGCGATATTCGAGCACGATCAACTTCGGCGGGATCGTCGACCCTTGGTTGACGGCGAGAAGCGCGCCCATTCCGAGCCCTTCCATCTCTTCTTTCTCAATGATGCGATGTTCAAAGCCGTGACGTTCGGCCAACTCGACCGCATAGTCCGCGAGCGTTTCCGACGTCAAAATATTGGCTGGCATCATCGTGAGCGACCGCGCCACATTCACACCACGTCCGTAAGCTGCACCTGCTAGCGCCTCTTCCTCTTCATCAGCTCCGAGCAACGTGATCGTTACGTCCGGTTTCGCCGGTTTCGGCTCTGATTTGTATGTAGGATGCTCATACGTCGCCATCTCATACGCTTCAGCAAACAGTTTCGCCGTATTCGGTCCGAACGTGTCGAGGGCGACCGCGACGTCCGTGAAGGCACGGGCTTTGATGTGTTTGGCGACTTTCCCGAACCAATTGCGCACATTTTCAACCGTATTTTCGTTCCGTTGTCCGAGACCGACGAATAGGATCCGTTTAACCGTTCCCTCAAACGTCGGGACGATGGAGACTTCACCTGTTTTCGTTGAAATATCCGCCGATTGAATCAATGCTTTGACGCGTCCATTAAACAACGAATCGAGTCCTTCCTCAATCGTGTCGGCAGCGCCGATCCCCACGACGATCGTGTCATATGACCCGTTCCAATCTAAGTCTTTCACTTGATACATGTTTGCCACTTCCCTTCTTTATATATGGTTAGCATAACGAACTTCTGCCAAATAATGAAACAGTATGCGCAAGAGTCAATAAATCTTCGAATTCAGGCGTTAACTCCTCGTTGTGACGATGATTTATTTTATGATAGGATAAGAAAGTACGCAATCAGGCATCCCTCCCTGTTGAGGCGAGGCCATTTTGTTCGGTCGAGGCTTCCCCTAGTAGTAGACCGTTGCTACTTTAATCTTCCAGGTTTTCGTTAGTTCCTTTTTCATTTCGGGTAAGAACTAACGAGATAACGTTGGAAACCACTATTTCTTTGAAGAGAGGGACTACGCTTATGTCACACATTAAAGGTATTGGCGCATCTGCAGGAATCGCAGTTGCGAAAGCATTCGTCATGGAGACACCTTCATTTGACATCCCGACAAACAAAATCGAGGACGTAGCAGCTGAGAAAGCCCGTTTCCAAGCGGCGATCGCTCAGTCAAAGACAGAACTCGAAGAAATTCGCGAGATCACACTTCGTGAACTCGGCGAAGACAAGGCAGAGATTTTCTCGGCACACTTGCTCATCGTCGAAGATCCAGAGATCGTCTCACAAGTGAACGACAAAATTGAAAGCGAACACATGAACGCTGCGAAAGCGCTCGATGAAGTCGCTCAAATGATGGTCATGATCTTTGAATCGATGGATAACGAGTACATGCGTGAACGCGCTGCCGACGTTCGTGACGTCACAAAACGCGTCATGGCGCATATCCTCGGTGTCACATTCATGACGCCTGCGTCGATTTCTGAAGAAGTCATCATCATCGCTGAAGATTTGACACCGTCTGACACGGCACAACTCAACCGTAAATACGTCAAAGGTTTCGCGACAAACATTGGTGGACGTACGTCTCACTCAGCGATCATGTCTCGCTCACTCGAGATTCCTGCTGTCGTCGGAACAAAAGTAGCGCTCGAAGAAATCAAGAACGGCGACCTCGTCGTCATCGACGGGACAGAAGGCGACGTCTTCGTCAACCCGTCTGAAGAACTCGTCAATGAATACGTTGAAAAACGTGCTTCATTCGAAGCTTACAAAGAAGAGTTGAAACAACTCGTCAACGAAGAGTCAGTCACAGCCGACGGCCATAAAGTCAAACTTGCGGCAAACATCGGTACACCGAACGACCTCGAAGGCGTGTTGAAAAACGGCGCTGACGCCATCGGCCTTTACCGGACCGAGTTCCTCTACATGGACTCAGAAACGTTCCCGACGGAAGAAGAGCAATATGCAGCCTATAAAGCAGTACTCGAAGGTATGGACGGCAAACAAGTCGTCATCCGTACGCTCGATATCGGTGGAGATAAAGAATTGTCTTACCTCGACCTTCCAAAAGAAATGAACCCGTTCCTCGGCTATCGCGCGATTCGCCTTTGCCTCGAAGAGACGGACTTGTTCCGCACACAACTTCGCGCCCTTCTCCGTGCCTCAGCGCACGGTGACCTCGCCATCATGTTCCCAATGATTGCGACACTTGAAGAGTTCCGCGCGGCGAAAGCGCTCCTTCTCGAAGAAGAAGCGAAGTTGAAAGCAGAAGGCATCGCTGTCGGTAACTACGAGACAGGGATGATGGTCGAGATTCCATCGACTGCCGTCATGGCGAAGCAATTCGCGAAAGAAGTCGACTTCTTCTCAGTCGGCACGAACGACTTGATTCAATACACGATGGCAGCGGACCGCATGAACGAGAAAGTCTCGTACTTGTACCAACCGTTCAACCCGGCCATCTTGAACCTTCTCCACAACGTCATCACAGAAGCACATAAAGCTGGCAAATGGGTCGGCATGTGTGGCGAGATGGCTGGAGAAGAGCTCGCGATTCCAATCCTTCTCGGACTTGGCCTTGACGAGTTCTCGATGTCAGCTTCAAGCGTCCTTCGCGCACGTAGCCTCGTGAAGCGTTTGACGAAGTCAGAAACAGAAGCGATCGTCAACGATGTCCTCAACATGGATACAGCTGAAGAAGTCGTGAACTTCCTCAGTGAAAAATTCGATATTAAGAAGTAACAAAAAAAGAAGTTCTCGCAGTTGCGAGAGCTTCTTTTTTGTTTACTCGGCGCCTTTATCATCCGTTCTGAAGTCGAGCGCTTCACCGGCGACGACCGTCTCTCCGAATGGGACGACGACGATTTTGCCGTCTCCGTTCGTCCAAATAATCGGCGTGATGAGCGATGGAACTTTGTCGCGAATCAAATTGAGGTCAACGTCGAGCAAGACATCCCCCGCTTCGACACGGTCGCCTTCTTTCACTTTGGCGACGAATCCTTCGCCTTTCAGATTGACCGTATCGAGTCCGACATGGATAAGAATCTCGCGTCCATCGTCCGCAAGTAGACCAATCGCATGTTTCGTCGGGAAGAACGTCGTGATTTGTCCCGTGACCGGTGCAACGACTTGTCCCGAACTCGGTTCGATGGCAAATCCTTCGCCCATCATGCGGCCCGAGAAGACTTGGTCCGGAACGTCATCGAGTGACAAGATGACACCCGACATCGGGGCGAGGAAGCGATGATCGGCATGTTCGGCCGCTTCCGGTGTGATGACGGCTTTTTCTTTCGGCTTGTATTCGCCACCCTCGATGATGGCCGCGATTTGCGATTTGAGCGTATCTGATTTCGGTCCGAAGATGGCTTGAATGTTATCTCCGACTTCGAGTACTCCGGCCGCTCCCAAATCTTTCAGCAAGTCTTTATCGACTTGTCTCACATCGTTCACTGTGACGCGGAGACGCGTGATACAGGCGTCGAGATGTTTGATGTTCTCCGGTCCACCGAGACCGACGAGCACTTCGTACGGTAAATCGTCTCCGACGACGGCGCGGGCCCCTTTGCCTTCGGCGGCGGTTTCACGTCCCGGCACTTTCAAATCGAACTTCGTGATGGCGAAGCGGAACCCGAAGTAATAAATGACCGCGAAGACGAGGCCGACTGGAATGACGAGCCACCAGGCTGTCCGGTTCGGCAATACCCCGAACAACAGATAGTCGATGAGTCCGCCTGAGAACGTCATCCCGATCTTAACGTTGAGCAAGTGCATGGTCATAAAGGATAGTCCCGCAAAGACGGCATGAATACCAAAGAGTAGAGGTGCAACGAAGACGAACGAGAATTCGACCGGCTCGGTGATTCCCGTTAAGAATGAGGTGAGGGCTGCTGAGAAGTAAAGTCCTTCGACGTCTTTACGACGCTCTTTCGGGACTGTGTGGAACATGGCGAGACAAGCGGCAGGCAATCCGAACATCATGAACGGGAACTTCCCGGTCATATACGTACCGGCCGTAAATTCGACTCCGTCACGTAATTGTGCGAAGAAGATCCGTTGGTCCCCTTGGACAAGGTCTCCCGCCTGGTTCGTATATTCCCCGAACTGGAACCAAAACGGTGAGTACCAGATGTGGTGCAGACCGAACGGAATCAAAGAACGTTCGACCAAACCGAAGACAAAGGCTGAAACGGCGACGTTCGCTTCAATGATCGTGCTCGAGAACGTGTTGATCGCTGAACCGATCGGCGGCCAAATGTAGGCGAGCGCAATCCCGATCAATAAGCTGAATGCAGCGGTCGCGATCGGCACGAACCGTTTCCCGGCGAAGAACCCTAAGAAATCCGGCAACTTGATGTTGAAGTACTTGTTGTATGCGAATGCGGCAATGAGACCTGCGATAATACCCCCGAATACCCCCATTTGGAGCGTCGGGATCCCGAGTACCGATGCATAGGCCGGGTCTCCCTGGGCGATTTCCGCGGTAATACCGTTCCACGTACTGATAACTTTGTTCATAATCAAATAACCAACGATAGCTGCTAACCCGGCAACACCGTCCCCGTTGGCTAGCCCGATGGCGACACCGACGGCGAACAATAGACCTAGATTGGCAAACACGATATCCCCGGCATCTGTCATAACTTGCCAGACGAGGACGAGTGAATCGTTTGCCAAGAAAGGTAAGAGCGAAACGAGATCAGGGTTTTGGAATGCGGTACCAAATGCGAGTAATAGACCGGCTGCCGGTAGAATCGCAACCGGAAGCATGAGTGCCTTCCCGATTCGCTGCAAAACACCAAACACTTTCTTCCACATCATGGTTCCCTCCTTTTGTCAGAATACTTACTTTTCCCCATCTGCCAGTAGGCTGAAACCGTTTCACCCATACAAAAAAAGCCAATCCATAATGGATTGGCTTATAGCTTCATTCAGTTTGCTTTCTTTTCGTTACCTGAAGCGATGACCGCTTGCATTTCTGATTTCAACGCATCAGAACGTGGTCCGAAGATTGCTTGAATGTTGTTACCGACTTCAAGGACACCAGCTGCCCCGAGGCGTTTCAATTCTTCTTTGTTGACTTGGCTCTTATCTTTAACTTCAACGCGAAGACGTGTGATACATGCGTCTAAGTGTTTGATGTTTTGCGAACCACCGAAACCAACGAGGATATCTTGTGCAAGTTCCGAACCTGTAGCAGTTGATTGCTCAACGACTTCATCTTCACGGCCCGGTGTTTTAAGGTTGAACTTACGGATTACGAAACGGAATCCGAAGTAGTAAACGACTGCGAACACGAGACCGACTGGAATGACGAGCCACCAGTCTGTACGGTTAGGAAGTACACCGAAGAGAAGGTAGTCGATCAAACCGCCCGAGAACGTCATCCCGATTTTGACGTTCAAGATGTGCATGACCATGAACGAAAGGCCAGCGAAGACTGCGTGTACTGCGAACAAGAGTGGAGCAACGAACAAGAATGAGAACTCGATCGGCTCAGTGATACCAGTCAAGAACGATGTAAGTGCTGCCGAAGCCAAGAGACCACCGACGACTGCTTTACGCTCAGGACGTGCTTCATGGTACATAGCAAGTGCTGCTGCTGGAAGACCGAACATCATGAACGGGTACTTACCAGTCATGAACGTACCAGCTGTGAGCTCGGCACCATCACGAATTTGTGCGAAGAAGATCGCTTGGTCACCACGAACGATGTTACCCGCTGCATCCGTGTACGAGCCGAACTCGAACCAGAATGGTGAGTAGAAGATGTGGTGAAGACCAAATGGAATCAATGAACGTTCGATCAAACCGAAGATGAATGCCGCGAACGTGCGGTTTTCAGTCAACATGAAGTTTGAGAACGTGTTCAAGCCGTGTTGAACTGGTGGCCAGATGAGAAGCATAACGAAACCAGCGACAACTGCCAATACTGCAGTAACGATTGGGACGAAACGCTTACCAGCGAAGAAGCCAAGGAATTGCGGCAATTCGATGTTGAAGTACTTATTGTATGCCCATGCGGCAATCAGACCAACGATAATCCCTCCGAATACCCCTGTTTGGAGTGTTGGAATCCCAAGTACTGATGCGTAAGCCGGGTCACCTTGTGCGATGATTTCAGGTGTGAGTTCGAGCCAAACACCCATTACTTTGTTCATGATGAGGAATCCGACGATGGCTGCAAGTCCGGCAACGCCGTCCCCTGCTAAACCGATCGCGACACCGACTGCGAATAAGAGTGCTAAGTTCGAGAAGATAATGCCACCCGCTTGCTCCATGAGCTGAGCGAATTTCACAACGCCTGCGTTCGTTAACCAACCAGCGCGTGATGTGAGGGCCGGGTTTTGCATCGCGTTACCGAATGCAAGAAGAAGACCGGCTGCCGGCAAGATCGCTACAGGAAGCATAAGTGCTTTACCGACTTTTTGAAGAACACCAAAGATCTGCTTAAACATGATAAATCCTCCTTTTGTGATTGTTTCGTGCGGAAAGACGACTGTAGATGTCAGACAACCGACGTATCTAAACGTTTTCATAATAAACGTTTATAAAAACAGAAACAGGCATGAATAAGGTATAGAACGTAGACCTCTCCTAATGGAGACATCGTTGCGTTCCACTCCTTACTCATGCCTGATCGAATCAGTAACACGTAAGATACGTGGTATCAGTTATCTACTTGTTAGGCGCTGGAGATGCATCGTCAAATATGTCGCTTCACCTCGCGGGACAGGACGCTTTAATTCGCGTTCCATGATGCCCATCAGCTCCCAAGCAGTACTATAGCATAGCGGATATTCTTCGCGCAATACCTTTTCAATTTTTTGTGGGGCCTCCACCATCTCACCCGTCGCAACCCGCTCAACGGCGTACCTTAAGTGCCGAAGTAAGCGCTTATAATCGAGTGAAGTCCGGTCCATTTTGACGTTCAAACGACTCTCAATCGTCTGAACGATTTGCCCGATGATTTGGTTGTGACGGTTGACCTCGAGGACGTTTTTAAACGTCGTCGCCGAATGGATATGGAGCGCGATAAATCCGATCTCCGCATCGGGCAACAGCACGTCGAGCCGCTCGTGAATCATATCGACGATTCGTTCAGCCAAGGCGTACTCATTCGGATAGAGCGATTCGGTCTCAAGCAAGAACGGATTTGTCACTTCCATCCCTTGTTCGATCCGCTTCATCGTGAAGAACAAGTGGTCGGTCAAACCGATATGGATATGTTGATCGACTTTTTTACCTGTGTTGTTCTCGATAAACCCGACGATTTCTTGCATGAAGGCAATAAAGTCTTCATCGACGTGTTTGACGAGCTCACGGTATTGAGATTGTTCTTCTTTATCTGTCAGTTGATACACTTTCTCCGGGACACTGGCCGGGTCGACGAGATCGCCCGCTTTCTTGCCGAAGCCAATCCCTTTCCCGAGTAGAATGACTTCCGGTTCCGGATCATGTTGGCAAATGACAACGCTATTATTCAACACTTTCTTGATCGTATACATCGGTAATGTCATTCTCATCGCATCCCTTACTAATTAAATCGTTATCTCATCTAGTATATCGGTTCGCCTTCTAAAAAAGTAGGCAGAAAACAAAAAAGACGAACATTTCTGCCGTCTTTAAAACATTGAGTAACCACTCTTACGCAAGTAGCGGATCGTGACGCCGGCCAAAATCGCACCGAGCAGTCCGAAACCAAGCATGAACACATCCAAAAACTGAAGTCCGAGCACCCGTTCGTAAACGTTGGCGAGCGCGGTCGATGTCTCCGTGATGTAACTCGAGAGCTTGACGTTATCAATCATCATAATGACGAAAATCGGATAGATGAACACGAGCGTCCATGTTTTTTTAAGTAGCATGTTCAAAATGAAGCCGATGCTGAAGAAGATGACCAAATAAAGAATCGCCCCAATGACAGCCTGGATGATATGCATGCGATTGCCCCCTTTTCCCGTTGTCTATTATACCGAATCGCCCTCTCTTAGGTCAAAGGTCAACCATGAGACGCCATCAAAAAAGTAGCCCGTTCAGATGAGCGGGCTACTTGGTCATATTGCTTAGAATTTACCTTTTTTGAGGACGAGACCGTACTTCTTCAATTCGAGGAAGTGTTTGTTGTCGATCACTTTCTTCATGAATGAAGCGTTGCGACCGAAGATCTTTTTGCCCATGACGATGCCGATTCCGTCGTTATGGCCAAGTGAAGCGACTGTCCCTTTGCTCTCATACGTGAATTTCGAAGTCGATTTTCCGTTGATGAGCGCCGCGATGTTTTTCGCTACGTTGTGCGCTTGTTGCGTCGCGATTTGAGCAGTCGGCGGGTATGGACGGTTTGAGACCGGATCCATGACAGCCGAGCAGTCACCGATGATGAAGACGTTGTCGTGACCAGGGGCACGGTTGTCCGCCTCGACCATGACACGGTTACGGACCGCTTCAAAACCAGATTTCTCGATGATCGGGCTACCGCTCACGCCACCTGTCCAAAGGATCGTGTTCGCTGCGATCGTCTCCGTCGTATCGCCTTGAAGCGGACCGAACGTGACGACGCCAGGCTCAACGCCTTTGATGCCGTTGCCGAGTTTCATCTCGACACCGTTACGCTCGAGCCATTTCTGTGCATACGTCGTAAGTTCTGGGTCGAAACCAGGAAGGACGGTCGGAGCCGCCTCGATGTTCACGATGCGAACCGCTTCACGTGGCACGTCATACTGCTTGCAAAGCTCAGGGACACGGTTGACGAGCTCACCGAGGAACTCGATGCCTGTGAAACCTGCGCCGCCGACGACGATTGTCACGTACGAGCGGTCAGCCGACCCGTTCGTCTTATATTGTGCGAATGAGTATTCGATATGTTCTTTGATTTTACGGACGCTGTTCAATGAACTGATTGTCATCGCGTTCTCTTTGAGGCCTGGGATTCCGAATGTTTCTGGAATGCCGCCGAGTGCGAACACGACATAATCATATTCAACAGTCGAGCCGTCTGCGAGGAGTACTTGTTTAGCCGTAGTATCGACGCGATCGACGATCCCTTTGACAAATTTCACGCGTGACGGGTTCACAACGTCGTTGATGTAGATACGAGCTTGCTCCGGTTTCATCGTTCCGGCCGCTGGTTCATGGAGCCACGTCGTCTGGTAATGGTAATCATGCTTGTTGATGAGCGTGATGTTCGCGTCGCCAGCTGAGAGCGTCTTCTGGAGGTTCACCGCTGTGATGAGTCCACCGAAACCTGCGCCAAGAATAACAATGTTAGGTCGTTTCATGTTCATTTCCACCTTGTTTTGATAGTTTTGTTTTCTTGAACAATCATGTTGTGTGTTTTTTCACATGAATGTTCACAATAAAGCCTAAACCTTGTTCAACCAATGTTCACAATTGCTTCTCGTTCATTGTACGCTGTTTATTTCGTTTTCTCAATGGAAAAGCTTATCTTCTTGAATTTTTTTTGAATGTATAGGATGTTTGTACAGAATGGATTTAATTCACGATTGTCACTATAATGGATGTATACGTTTTGAGGAGGAATTCGATGAAATCGACGAAAGATGTGATCATCATCGGTGGCGGCCCGGTCGGACTGTTCACCGCATTTTATGCAGGTATGCGCCAACTCGATACGGCGTTGATTGAAAGTTTGCCGCAGCTCGGCGGACAATTATCGACACTGTATCCAGAAAAATATATTTACGACATCGCCGGCTTCCCGAAAGTGAAAGCCCAGGATTTGATTGACCAATTAAAAGCCCAAGCCGATCAGTTCGAGCAGGACTATCGCCTCGGGGAGACGGTCGAGACGGTCGAACGTCTTGAAGACGGCACGTTCCAGATTACGACGAACAAGGATGAGTACCATACGAAAGCCATCATCATCACGGCCGGGAACGGGGCATTCGCCGCACGACCACTCGGTCTCGATGGTTGTGAAGACTATGCCAACCTTCATTACTTCGTCGACAACATGGAGAAATTCCGTGATCGTCGCGTCATGATCGCCGGCGGCGGTGACTCGGCTGTCGACTGGGCGCTCATGCTCGAAGGCATCGCCAAGGAAGTCCATATCGTTCACCGCCGTGACCGCTTCCGTGCCCACGAGCATACGGTCGAACAGATGAAGGCCTCAACGATCAACGTGTGGACACCATATAACATTGAGTCACTTTCAGGGGGGACACACATCGAGTCGGTCGAATTGACGGACAAAGACGGCGAATCGAAATTCGTCGAAATCGACGACCTCATCTGTAACTACGGTTTCGTCTCATCGCTCGGCCCAATCAAAAACTGGGGCATGGAGTTCGAGAAGAACACGATCCGCGTCGACTCACGCATGGAGACGACGGTCGCCGGCATCTTCGCCTGTGGTGACATCGCGACTTATGAAGGAAAAGTGAAATTGATTGCGACAGGCTTCGGTGAAGCCCCGATCGCCATCAACCAAGTGAAGCAGCTCGTCGACCCGACAGCGCGTCACCCGCAACATTCGACTTCGGTATTTGCCGGGAAATAACGATGTGGCCCCCATCTTCATGATGAGGGCCATTTTTCATTTGCGGATTGTTTGCACAATGACCCGGTCGAGCCAGTCGTCGAGTTGGGTGAAGACGAAACCGGCCTTTTTCGCCTCGGCGATCGACATATAATAGTCGACGTCCGTATCGTACGGCGACGACTCGCCATCTTTGATGATCTGAACCGGTTTATTTAAGTGATGGCCGATCCGTTCCATGAGTGCCCCGAGCGAGATGACCCCTTCACTCGCCGCGTTGAACGGTCCGGTCACGTTCGCCCGACCGACCCATTCTAGAAAGGCGGCCGCCTCAAAGCTTGAGATGAACCCCATCTTCGCTTCCGGATGATGGAGCACGATTGGCTCTTCCCGTCGGACGGCGTCGATATAAAACTTGAGACGGTCTGTATAGTCGTCGGGTCCGAGCACGATCGGCAAGCGGACCGTCGCGACCGGGAACGAGGCGCGATGGAAGAAATACGACTCAGCCTCTCGCTTCCCTTGCCCGTAATCATGTTCGGATTCGAGATGATAGTCATGATGGAGCGGATTGAAATCACTTTCTTTCAACTCGGCGCCTGGCGCATAAACCGACATCGTCGACGTGAGCACATATTTACCGACCTGATCCATGAAAGCGTCCGAGGCGATTTTTGCCTGGTACGGGTTAAAGCAAATATTGTCATAGACGAGGTCGTAATGGTCGCGTGACAAATCTTTCATCGTCGCCACCGACTGCCGGTCCCCTTTGATCGACCGGATGCCCTCCGCCTCGGGTACTTGGAGTTGTCCACGCGTCACAATCGTTACATCGTCACCGGCCTCCGCCAACCGAAGTGCCAAGCGCTTTCCAAAATAGCGTGACCCACCGAATATCAATACTTTTCTCATCTTCCCTGCCCCTCCTACATGAAATGACATCTCTTTTCATTTTCCCTTGCATCCTCTCGACTAATCTTCCACATCCTTGAATATTTTTGTTATTCTTATATATATAGAGAAGAAAGAGGCGAGACGCATGCATCAAATCACATTAGAAAAAGGATGGTCGTGTGAATTACCGACACAATATGCCATCTATCAAAGCTTATCGGACTTCAGCCGTTACTCGGTTCTTGACCAAGAGGAAGAGAGCGTCTGTTCGTTCCGCATCACGAACGACACGTGTAAAATCACAGCGTTTCGTCCTTGGCAACATCAAATCGAGCTAGACGCGGCTTCGAAACTCATTCGATTAATTCTGATTGAAGAGACAGACTGAATACAAAAAAGGCCAATCATGAGGCATGATTGGCCTTTCGTTTAGCAATCCCCAGGTGTCCCGGCGTTCGATGCCGTCCGGAAACTTGAGCCGCAACCGCACGTGGCGATGGCGTTCGGGTTTTTAATCGTGAAGCCGCCTCCGAGCATCGACTGCTTATAGTCAATCTCGAGACCGACGACGACCCCGTGATCGGCTTCCGCGACGATGACACGGACACCGTAGTGGTCAAACTGAACGTCCTTGTCTGTCTTATCCTCATCAAACCCCATCCCGTAAGACAGGCCGGTACACCCGCCCCCTTGCACTTTGATCCGCAAGTACTGGTCGTCGGGGCGTTCGGTCTGTTTCATCATATCGATGACTTGTAATGCGGCTGATTCTGTCAAATGAATCATCTGAACTCCTCCTTCGTTATCTTAACTTCAAGTCAACTGACTTGAGATTTTGTGAAATATCTTGTATAACTAAACTGTAACAAAAAAAATTAAATCGTTCCATCTTCGGGGCAGGGTGAAATTCCCGACCGGCGGTATTGAAGACAAGTTCTTCTCAGCCCGTGAGCGAGCAAGGCGTTGCTTGCTGATTTCGTGAGATTCGAAAGCCGACAGTAAAGTCTGGATGGGAGAAGATGGCGGCATCCGACCGATATCCGGATGTTTTCTTCGGCGTGGTCTAAACACCGATGAGAACATCTATTTCGTATGCGCGTAAACTCTCCCGATTGTTTGATACAATCGGGTTTTTCTATGCGACGGGTGCCATTCATCAAGGAGCGACAAAAGGAGAGATTTTGATGAAAACAACGCGCAACAAACGATTGACAACACTGGTGACGCTATCGATGCTCGGGGCCATTTCTTTTGTCCTCATGCTCTTTAACTTCCCGCTGCCTTTCCTACCACCGTTCTTAAAAGTGGATTTCAGTGACATTCCCGCGCTCGTCGCCGGAATCGTGTTCTCCCCACTCGCAGGCGTCGTGGTCGTCGCTCTAAAAAACGTCCTCTACTATGTCTTTAACGGTGGCGGCGTTCCGGTCGGTGAAGTCGCAAACTTCTTTGCAGGTGTCGCCTTCATGTATCCGGTCGCATGGTTCTACCATAAACGTAAAACGAATAAAGCGCTCGCTTCAGGCCTCGTGGCCGGCACAATCACGATGGCACTCAGCTTGGCGATCTTGAACTATTTGCTCATCTTACCAGCCTACGCGTTCTTCTTCGGCATGACCGAGATGGCACAACCGGCTGTCAAAACGGACCTCGTCCTATACGGTATCTTGCCGTTCAACTTCATTAAGGCCTTGTTGATCAGCGCCTTGTTCGTCCCACTCTTCCTCAAATTGAAGCCGTGGATCGAACGCCAGCGCATGCAACTTCAAGCGTAACTGACAAGCACCTAGACACCGGTCTAGGTGCTTTTTGTATAGGTACGCTATGCTAATGAGAGAATAGGAGGAGATGGATTGAACACGACTGAAGATGTGACCCGTTTTTTAGAGACTGATGTGGAACTGATGCGTCTGTTGACAATCGTCGCTTCGCTCGGTTTACCCGATTGGTGGATTTGTGCCGGATACGTGCGGGCAAAAATATGGGATGACGCGCACGGCTACGAAGTATCGACGCCAACCGAGGACGTCGATGTCATCTACTTTGACCGATCTCACATCGACGAGGCGATTGAAAAACAGTATGAGGCACAACTGCACGACCTGTTACCGAACGTCCCTTGGTCGGTCAAAAACCAGGCCCGCATGCACCTGGTCAATCAATTGCCACCGTATCAATCTGCGGTCGACGCCTTGGCCCATTTCCCTGAGACGGTCACGGCCATCGGTGTCAGTCTTGATGCGGGCGGACGCTTGAAGCTGGCCGCCCCTTACGGTATCGACGACATAGTCGAACTAAAGTTACGACCGACTCCGGCCTTTGCGAACGACGCTTCACACCATCATGTTTATCGAGCCCGGATCAATAAAAAGAATTGGCAAGCCACTTGGCCGAGACTCCAAGAAGTGGATATACCTCGTCAGGGATGATAAACACTAGTGAAACCGACCGCCTTACGGTCGGTTTTTGCTGTTCATTCATAAACGTCGCAACGAAAAAGAGTGACCACCGAAGTGATCACTCTGAGTATACCGTGTTTGATTAGAGAAGAAGACCAGCGAGTGTCGCTGACATCAAGTTGGCAAGCGTACCTGCGAGAATCGCGAGGACACCCATGCGCGCGATGTCGTTCCGACGGTTCGGCGCCATTCCACCAAGACCACCGAGAAGGATGGCGAGTGATGAGATGTTGGCGAATCCACAGAGTGCGAACGCGATCATAGCTTCCGTACGTGCCGAGAGGTCACCAGAACCGATGATTGGTGCGAATTCAGAGAAAGCGACGAATTCGTTCAACACGAGTTTTTGTCCGAGGAAGCTACCGAATTGAACAGCATCTGCCCATGGCACACCGATCACGAATGCGAGCGGTGCGAACACATAACCAAGAATCAATTGAAGCGTGAGACCGTCGAAACCGAACAAGCCACCGATTCCACCGAGAATCAAGTTAACGAGCGCGATCAATGAAACGAAGGCGAGAAGCATCGCACCGACGTTCAAAGCAAGGAAGAGACCGTCAGAGGCACCGCGAGCGGCTGCATCGACGAAGTTCGCTGCCTTGTTCTCTTCATCTTCAGCGATTTCGATATCGTCATCCGGTACGTCTGTTTCCGGGACGATGATTTTCGCGAACATGAGACCAGCAGGAGCAGCCATGAAGCTCGCTGCGAGCAAGTACTCGAGCGGTACACCAAGAGCAGCGTATCCAGCAAGAACTGAACCGGCAACCGAGGCGAGACCACCGACCATGACAGCGAAGAGTTCCGATTGTGTCATCGTTGGAAGGTAAGGTTTGATGACGAGCGGCGCTTCCGTCTGACCGACGAAGATGTTCGCTGTCGCTGAGAGCGACTCTTTACGTGATGTGCCAAGTGCTTTGGCGAGAGCCGTACCGAGGATACGAATCACCCACTGCATGACACCTACATAGTAGAGAAGTGCGATGAGTGACGACATGAAAACGATAATCGTCAATACTTGGAACGCGAAGACGAAGTTGTCTCCGCCGACAGCTGTACCGAAGACGAAACTAATCCCGGCGTTCGCCGTGTTCAAGACGTTCTGGACGCCTCCTGAGATCCATTCTAACGCGTTACGTCCTACTGTAGTGAAGAGGACGAGGAAGGCGAACGTAAACTGTACCGCGAAAGCGGCAAGCACGGTGCGCCATTTGATGGCTTTACGGTTGGTCGAGAAGATGTAAGCGATTCCAATTAGTGCCAAAATACCAACCACGCTCATGATATTCATTGGTGTTGTGCTCCTTTCATATTGGGGAAACCTGATAATGTGATATACCCGAATCGAGATGTGTCCTACCGTTTGAAACGCTTTCTTTTTCTGTTGTTAAACGTCAGACAACCTACATTCGAACCTCTTTGAATATAACAGACCCTTTTTAAAAATGCAACGGGTCAAAACGGTCAAAATAAAAAAAGTTTGAAGGTCCTTCAAACTTTTTTACCATGCCATTTCTTCAATTTTTTCATATACATTCGTCACGAGTTGTTCCGGTGTATCCCCGGTCACGACCTCACCATCGACGAGACAAAACAAGTCAAGCGAACAGACGCCGCAGTAGCCCGTACAGCCGTATTCGACGACGTCTAAGTCTGGATCGGACTCTAATTTGGCGCGGGCGATTTGTGAACCCATCGCTAAATTGGAGGCACAGAACTCAATGATCGGATTCATCATGTCATTCACCCTTCCCCTTTCCTTCAAAGCAGGAAAATGGTTCTTCTACGGCGTATTATAACATGATACAGTTGAAGTGTAACAAAGGGGGATTTTTATGCGCAAATTAGTCGTCTTGGGAGGCGGTTACGGGGGTATGCGTGTAATCGAACGTGTCCTCGGCCATCAGCTGAAGGACGTATCGATCACACTCATCGACCGTCTACCTTACCATGGATTAAAAACAGAGTATTATGCACTTGCGGCGGGGACCGTGTCGGATCGTGACATCCGCATCGATTTTCCAGAAGAGGTCGACTACATATACGGCCAAGTCACCGATATCGATACGGGGGACAAAATGGTCCTGCTCGCGAGCGGGGAAAAAGTGCCGTACGACGACCTCGTCATCGGCCTCGGCTGCGAGGACAAGTACCATAACGTACCCGGTGCCGCCGAGTTCACGTACAGCATCCAAACGTTAGAAGAATCACGAAAGACCCAGCAAGCAATCAACGGCCTATCTCCGGGATCGGTCGTCTCGATCGTCGGTGCCGGCCTGTCCGGTGTCGAGCTCGCCAGCGAGCTGCGCGAGAGTCGTCCCGACTTGACGGTCCGTTTGTTCGACCGCGGCCCGTCCGTCCTATCGTTCCTATCAAACCGCGTCTCGATGTATGTCCAGTCTTGGTTCGAGGAACATGGTGTCGAAGTCATCAATAACTCGAACATCGTCCGGGTCGACGCCGATGGGTTATGGAACCATGAACAGCACTTCGCTTCCGATTTGACGGTGTGGACCGCCGGGATTCAACCGGTCGCCGTCGTCCGCAACCAAGGTTGGGAACTCGATGGGGGTGGACGTGTCAAATTGACACCACACCACTACGTCCCGGAACAGCCCGATATCTTCGTCGTCGGGGACAACGCCAGCCTGCCGTATGCACCTTCGGGTCAGCTCGCAGAAGCGCAGGCCGAACAGATCGTCCAAGTGCTACTCTGTAAATGGAAAGGTGTCGGGTATCCGGATTTGCCGGATATCAAACTCCGAGGCACGTTAGGATCGCTTGGGAAGAAGGCCGGATTCGGCGTCTTCATGGGCAAGCAATCGCTCACCGGAAAAGTCGCGCGGTTGCTCAAGTCCGGTATTCTTTGGAAACATAAAGTCATTAAATAACATGCCTGGGTCGGCCATCTCGGTCGATCCTTTTTAATGTAAAGCAATCCATTTGTCGTTCAGCCACCGTCGTGTTGAGCCAAAAGTCTTGTATCTGAATCCCCTGTATCCTTATCTAAATATTCAGATTATTGATTCGATTGACATATTCTACCCGTTGGCAAAACTTGTTACTCTAGGGTCACGGCCGAACGACTTCGTGTCACCTCGCCTACATAACCCGAAGGAGGAAACAAGTTGAAAAAAATCTGTAGCACCGTCCTCGCCTCATTGCTCGTCTTGTCAACCGTCCCGGAAGCCGCGGAAGCTGCTCCCAACAAATCGAAAGAACGCGTCATCGTCGTCTTCAAAGAGTCAGCGAAGAACATCCCGCTCTCAATCGAAGGCATGGAAGTTCGCCAACAGTACAAAAACATTCCAGCCGCAGCGCTTGAAGTACCGAAAGCCGCACTGAACGGACTGAAGAACAACCCGCACGTCGCCCACGTGGAAGTCGATCAAACGGTACAAATCGAGAACCAGACCCAGGACTGGGGCATCCCGAAGTTGAAAGCCCCATCGGCTTGGCAGAGCGGATACACCGGGAAAGGCGTGAAAGTATCGGTCGTCGATACGGGGATCTCGCCGCATCCTGATTTGACGATTTCGGGCGGTGCCTCATTCAGCGCGGTCACGAGCTCGTACGCGGATGACAACGGTCACGGGACGCACGTCGCTGGTATCATCGGGGCCCGTAACAACAGCATTGGGACCGTCGGGATTGCCCACGAGGCGAGCATTTACGCCGTCAAGGCACTCGAGGCGAACGGTAGCGGTAGCCTATCGAGTATTATCGCCGGGATCGATTGGTCGATCACGAACGATATGGACGTCATCAACTTGAGTCTCGGGACGACGAGTCCATCCTCAACGCTCCAACAAGTCGTCGACCGTGCCAATAATGCTGGGATCCTCGTCGTCGCGGCGGCCGGTAACAACGGACGCACCGACGGATCGGGCGACCTCGTCAACTACCCGGCCCGATACAGCTCGGCCATCGCTGTCGCAGCGACGGACATCAACAACAATCGCGCTTCATTCTCGGCTACAGGCAGCACGGTCGAAGTCGCGGCACCAGGCGTGAGCATCAACTCGACACTCGCAACTGGCGGATACGGCCAAATGAGCGGGACATCGATGGCGACTCCGTACGTCGCTGGTAACCTCGCCCTCATGAAGCAAGCGTTCCCGACGTTGTCGAGCGCGCAACTCCGCTCAAAACTGTCACAAGACTCGATCGACCTTGGCGCAGTTGGACGCGACGCCTGGTTCGGAAACGGACTCGTCCAAGCTCCAACGTCTGGTGGGACGTCACAACCTGTTCAAGCACTCGCGACGACAGTATCGACATCGAAGTCGACTTATTACGCGGGTGAGCAAGTATCGATCTCATCGACGGTGCGGGACGCGAACGGCCAACCGGTCGCAAACGCCGACGTCCGTGTGACGGTCACACAACCTTACGGCACGACGCTCACAGGGACAGGCAAGACAAGTTCGACCGGCGCCATCACGTTCACGCTCTCGACAAGTTCTTCGTCACAGCGCGGCACGTACCAAGTGAAGGCTGATGCGACGCTCACTGGCTACACGGCTGGTTCGGCGACGTCATCGTTCCGTCTTCTGTAACGAACAAGAGTCGAACGACAATCGTCGCTCGACTCTTTTCATGCTGTCGTCTGCTCGATGGCCGAGTAGACTTTTCGTAACTGGACGACCCCTTCGTCCACGACTTCCCCATTCAAGAGGACAAGCGGATAAAACCACTCATCTTGTTTGATCGCCTCAGCGATGTCGTCGTCCGCCGTCTCGAAATCGATGTACTCGAACTCGAACGCCTGATCCGGATATTTCCGGGCAAGCGCACTTTGCAACCATTCATATGTCTCGATCGAGCTAGGTGCCCCGACGCAGCTCGCACACTGCACCTCAGCCCCATATACCGTGATTTTCATGTCCATTCCCCCTGTTCTCTCCTATTATACAAAATTCAAGAAGTGACATCGTCACAAAACGCTCAGCGTTAATGATTGAGAAACAATCTCAAACTTGCTAGAATGAAAGGGAACCAGAAAGGGGTAGATACCATGGAAATGTTTGATCAAGTCCAAGAAGTACTCGATAAATTACGCCCGTTCTTGCTTCGCGACGGCGGTGACGTCGAACTCGTAGACGTGGAAGAAGGCATCGTCAAACTTCGTTTGATGGGTGCATGCGGCAGCTGCCCATCTTCAACCATCACTTTGAAAGCCGGGATTGAGCGTGCGCTCATCGAAGAAGTACCTGGCATCGTTGAAGTCGAACAAGTATTCTAAACAAAAAGGGAGACGTGAGTCATCCCTTTTTTTCATGCATGCGTCCATTCATCTAAGCTTTCGACCATATAGGTCGGGAGCTTTTCTTGTTCTTGGATAAAGGCCGGACCGTGTACGCCCGAATTGACATGAAGCGTCCGGAGTCCACCGTTGATTCCGAACAAGATGTCAGTATGATAGTTATCCCCGACCATGACGACCTCTTCTTTTGTGAGACCGATCATCTCAAGGGCGATATCGACCATGACCGGTTCCGGTTTTCCGATGAAGAATGGGTCTTTTTCCGTCGTCACAGCCAAGACGGATGTGAGCGCCCCGTTCCCAGGCAAAAAGCCACGTTCGGTCGGGATGGCGATATCACCGTTCGTCGAGATGAAGCGGGCACCGGAACGAATCGCGAGTGCGCCTTTCGCCAACTTCTCGTAAGTGATATGGCGGTCGAGCCCGATGACGACATAGTCCGCCTTCGCCTCTTCCGTCACGTGGAAGCCACGTTCTTCAAGCGCTAAACGCAAGCCGTCTTCCCCAATCATGTAAACCGTCGCGCCCGGCGTCATCTTCTCGATGTAACGGGCCGTCGCCATCGCGCTCGTCAATACGTGCTCCGGTGTGACATGTACACCCATCGAGACGAGCTTATCTGCCACTTGTTTCGGCGTCATCGACGCGTTGTTCGTGACGAACAAGTACGGGAAGCCCGTTGCTTCGAGTCGATTCACGAAATCGACCGCTGCTTGAATCGGGGCTGTCCCCGCATAAATCGTGCCGTCTAAGTCAAATAAGTATCCTTTAATCGAATCCATCCAATCACTCGCTTTCTGGTAGAAATGCTGATACAGGTCCAAGTTCCACTTCGATATAATGCCGGACCTGCTCTGGGAATGCCTCGAACGTCGCTCTATAGCGCTCGACCCAAGCGTCGAATCGGTCCGAGTCTGCCGTGACGAACTCCCGGACGTAATGAGCCCGCAGCGCCACGAGCGCTTTTGCGGCTACTGCCGTCTCGGCATCGAGCACGCGTTCATCGAGCAAAATATCGACGATGTCCTCATAACTGCCCGGGTCGCGCATGATGAAGCCATCAATCATCGAGTTGCCGACATCAATCACGCCTTCCATCAAATGGACGGCCAACCGCTGTTTCGCCAGTTCGACCGTGAAGGCGTCCCCCTCTAGTTGATCAAGTCGACCGAGCATCGTCTCCATATGGGCCAACGTCTCGCTAATCTTTTCTCTGTTCACAAAATACATCGGAATCCCCCCTGCCTCCTATAGTAATCCTTTTTCTCGTTCGAGAAAAGAATCTCACCTATTTACATCATTTATCCGATTGTGATACACTAATCCACGGATTAACACAATGAATAGTATGACACATTAAATAGACATCACGTGGAGGGTACAACACTATGGAACGAGAATTAGCGCTAGAGATCGTACGAGCAACTGAGGCAGCAGCACTTGCTTCGTCAAAATGGATCGGTCGTGGTCAAAAGAACGAAGCAGACGACGCAGCCACGTCAGCAATGCGTGAAGTCCTCGGGACGGTCAATATGGACGCCACCGTCGTGATTGGTGAAGGCGAGCTCGATGAGGCACCGATGCTCTATATCGGCGAACGTCTCGGCACGACGTTTGGGCCGGAAGTCGACATCGCGGTCGACCCGCTCGAAGGGACGTCCATCGTCGCCAAAGGGCTCGGCGATGCCATGGTCGTCATCGCGGTCGCCGATAAGGGCGCCCTCCTCCACGCACCGGATATGTATATGGATAAACTCGTCGTCGGACCGAATTTGAAAGGGAAAGTCTCGCTCGACGAACCGCTCGAATCGATCATCGAGAAGGCAGCCCTCTATAACGGTAAGCGTATCGAAGAAGTCACGGTCATCATGCAAGACCGTGATCGCCATGAGCACTTGCGTCAAGCGGCGATGAACATGGGCGCTCGCGTCAAGCTGTTCGAAGACGGAGACGTCTCGGCAGGAATCGCGGCAGCCGTCAAATCAAATCCGATTGACATCTTTATCAGCACGGGCGGCGCCCCGGAAGGCGTCATCACGGCAGCGGCCGTCAAAGCGCTCGGTGGCGACATGCAGGCACGCCTTCACCCGATGAACGAAGAAGAGACGGCGCGCGTCATCTCGATGGGCATCGAAGACCCGCTCCAATTGCTCACAATCGACGACCTCGTCAAGAGCGATGACTGCATCTTTGCGGCGACAGGCGTCACGTCAGGCGAACTGCTCGACGGCGTCAAATTCTTGACGGACGATATCGTCGAAACGACATCGCTGGTCATGCGCTCGAAAACGAAGACGATTCGTAAAGTCGTCGCCGAGCACACGTTGTCACTCAAGCCATACCTCCAAAAACAAGAAATCAACGCATAATAAAACCTCCGCTCTCGA